>DATLSL010000059.1:0-22563 GCA_035534135.1 Rhodanobacteraceae bacterium
ATGACGATCTCGACGCCTGCCTGGCCGCGCTGGGCGCGCCGCGCGTGTTTGCGCTGACCACCCAGGGCCGCACGCGTCCGGACGCGGCGCGCTTCGCCGCTGGTGACGCGCTGTTGTTCGGTGCGGAGAGCAAAGGCCTGCCGAGTGCGGTGCTGGACGCGCTGCCCGGGGAGCGCCGCCTGCGCCTGCCGATGATCGCCGGCAGCCGCAGCCTGAATCTGTCCAACGCGGTCGCGGTGACGGTGTACGAGGCCTGGCGCCAGCTGGGCTATCCCGGCGCGGTGTGACAGCGCATGCACGCCCGACAGGGCGGTCGCCGCTACAATCGCCGGCATGTCCTCGCCCGCGCCCAATGCCCTGATCCCGCCGCCGCTGCGCAGCATCGCCGGACGCCTGCTGCAGGCCGCGCTGAATCGCGCGCTGGCGCTCGATCCCGATGCCGCACCGCGCCTGGCCGCACTGGAAGGCCGCGCGCTCAGCGTGCACCTGCGCGGACCGGAGCTGGCGCTGACACTCGGCGTGCAGGACGGTGCGCTCACAGTCGGGCCGCCCGCCGCGGACGCCGCGCTACGCGTCGGCCTGACGCCGGGCGCGCTGCTGAAGCTGGCGCTGGCACGCGGTGACGGCGCGCTGGCGCCGGGCGCAGTCGAGATCGCCGGCGACGCCGAACTGGCGCGACGGCTGGAGCGGCTGGCGCGCGAGTTCCGGCCCGATTTCGAGCAGGCCTTCGCCGCCAGCTTCGGCGAGGTGCTGGGCGTGCCGCTGGCACGGGCATTTGCTTCCGGCCTCGCGGCCGTCCGGCGCGGCGCGAAGCACGCCGCCGAGGACAGCGCCGACTGGCTGCGCGACGAGGCGCGGCTGACGCCCGCGCGCGCCGAGGTCGAGGATTTTCTGGATGACGTCGATGTCCTGCGCGAGCGCGCCGACCGCCTGCAGGCGCGCGTCGATGCGCTGGTCGCGCGCACGGGGTCGCGCGGATGAGCACGCTGCGGCATGCGCCGCGGCTGCTGCGCGTCGCCATCCTGCTGTTGCGCTATCGCCTCGACGAGTTCGCCGCCGACACACCGCTGGCGGCGCCGCTGCGCATCCTGCGACCGCTGTTTCCGCAGGTCGCCGCGGTGCGCGGGCAGCCGCGCGGCGCACGCCTGCGCCTCGCATTGACGGAACTGGGCCCGATCTTCGTCAAGTTCGGGCAGATCCTGTCCACCCGCCGCGATCTGCTGCCGGCCGACGTCGCCGACGAACTGGCTCTGCTGCGCGACCAGGTGCCGCCGTTTCCCGGTACCGAGGCGCGCGCGGCGATCGAGCGCGCACTCGGCAAGCCGGTCGCCGTGCTGTTCGCCGCGTTCGACGAAACCGCGCTGGCCTCGGCTTCGGTCGCGCAGGTGCACGCGGCGACCCTGCACGACGGCCGCGCGGTGGTGGTCAAGGTGCTGCGCCCCGGCATCAACCGTCGCATCGCCCGTGACGTCATCCTGCTGCGCGCGCTGGCCGACATCGTCGCGCGCCATCATCCGCACGCCGACAAGATCCGTCCGCACGACGTCGTCAGCGAAGTCGAAAAGACCCTCGAGCACGAGCTCGACCTGCAGCGCGAGGCCGCCAACGCCAGCCTGCTCAAGCGCAATTTCGAGGGCTCGCCCGATCTCTACGTGCCGCAGGTGCACTGGGATTTCACCACCGCGGGCGTGCTGACGCTGGAGCGCGTGCGCGGCATCCCTGCCGACGATATCGCCGCGCTCGATCACGCCGGCATTGACCGCAAGCGCCTCGCCGCCAAGGGCGTGCGGCTGTTCTACGAACAGGTGTTCCGCGACAACTTCTTCCACGCCGACGCGCACCCCGGCAACATCTGGGTCGATCCGTCGAGCGGTGCCGAGCCGCGCTTCATCGCGCTGGATTTCGGCATCATGGGCACGCTGCCGGAAGCCGATCAGTACTGGATCGCGGAAAATTTCATGGCCCTGTTCCGGCGCGACTACCGGCGCATCGCCGAGCTGCACCTCGCCGCCGGCTGGATGCCGGCGCACGTGCGCCTCGACGAACTGGAAGCGGCCACGCGCACGGTCTGCGAGCCCTATTTCACGCGGCCGCTGAGCCAGATCTCCGTCGCCGAGGTGATGGTCAAGCTGTTCAACACCGCGCGCCGCTTTGAGCTGACCCTGCAGCCGCAGCTGATCCTGCTGCAGAAGACCCTGCTCAACATCGAGGGCCTGGGCCGCCAGCTCGATCCGGACATCGACATCTGGGCGGTGGCCGAGCCGGTGCTGGCGCGCATCCTGCGCCGCCGCCACGGACCGGCGCGACTGCTGCGCGAGGTGCGCCGCCGGCTGCCGGAATGGCTGGCCGCGGCGCCGCGCATGCCCGAGCTGGTGCGCGAGGCGCTGAGCCAGATCGCCGAAGGCCGCACCCGGCTGGCGATCACCTCGGACGATCTGGCGCGGCTGACGGCCGAATCGCGGCACACCCAGCGCCTGCTGGCCGGCGGCCTGCTGGGCAGCACGCTGCTGACCGCTGCGGCGCTGATCGCTGCGCTGGCGCCTGAGCGCGGGCTGCTGCTGCCGATCGTCCTGGCGAGCGTCGGGGCGCTGATCTGGCTGACCGCATGGCCACGGCGGCGACGACGGGACTGATACCCCGTTGCGCTCCATCGCTGCGCTGGGTCGCGCGGATGGAGCCGCATGGGGGCGGAATCCGGGGCTCGACGCAGCATCCTTTCCGGATTCCGCGGCGCTGCATCCGGGCTGCGCGGTTTTCGTGTCTTGATCGCGAACGGGTATGAGTCCGCGTCGGGGCAAAGCGCGTCACTCCGGCATTACACTTCGCGCATGGCCTTCGAGAACCATCCGCACCGGGCGCCGCACGGCGGCCTGCGCGGATTGCTGGATGCCCTGGTCGCGACGCCGCAGGCGGCCCTCGGCGTGCTGGTGGCGCAAACCGGACCCAGTTACCGCAAGCCCGGCGCACTGCTGCTGCTGGACGCCCATGGTGTGCGCGCCGGTGCGCTCTCCGGCGGCTGCCTCGACGCCGAGCTGGAGGAGGCCGCCCGTGGCGTGCTGCTGAGCGGACGCGCGCGCATCATCGAGGCCGATACCGGCAGCGCCGATGACGCCGTGTTCGGCAGCGGTTCCGGCTGCGGCGGCGCGGTGCGCATCATCCTGCTGCCGCTGCCGGCCGACTCGCCGCTGCGCGCCGCGCTGCTGGCGTTGACGGACAGCGTGGCGCCGCTGCAGCTGACGCTGGCCGAAGACGGCGCCGGCATGGCGATCCTGGGCGCGACGCGCTGGCGATGGGATGCCGCAGGCCAAGCCATGCATGCGGACGTCCAGACGTCTCTGCCACCGCTGCCCATTCACCCGCCGCCACGCGCGCTGCTGCTGGGCGCCGGTCCGGAAACGCCGGCGCTGCTGTCGATGCTGCATGCGCTGGGCTGGTGGGTGGAGGTGCAGGAGCACCGCGGGCGTTGGACGCCGCGGGCGTCAGGCGCTGATCGCCTGCATGCGCAGCCGCCCGGATCACTGCCGCCACTGACGCCGCCGCCGCTGGCAGCGCTGGTGATGACCCACCACTTCGAACACGACCGTGCGCACCTGGCGGCGCTGGCGGCGCTGGCGGCGAGCACGATTCCCGACATCGGCGTAATCGGCCCTGCCGTGCGGCGCGACGCCCTGCTCGACGCGCTGCCGCACGATCTGCGCCAGCGGCTGTCACCGCGGCTGGCCGGCCCGGTCGGCCCGCGCTTGGGCGACGGCCCCGAGGCGATCGCGCTGGCGCTGGCCAGCGCCCTGCAGCAGTGGCGCATGGCGCACGAAGTCGCCGGTGATTGAGTCCCGACCCCGCGTGCGCCACGGCGCCGTGCTGCTCGCGGCCGGCGCGTCACGGCGGCTGGGACGGCCCAAGCAGACCGTGCTGATCGACGGCGAACCGCTGGTCGCGCGCATGGCCGGCCTGGCCCTCGCCACGGATCCGCGCGCGCTGGTCGTCAGTCTGGGCGCGCAAGCCGATGCCGTGCGCCGCGCGCTGGGCGATCTCGGCGACGATCCGCGCGTGCGCTGCGTCGCGGCGCCGGACTGGGCCCTCGGCATGGGCGCATCGCTGCGTTCAGGGCTGGACGCGCTCCCGGACGATTGCGACGCCGCGCTGGTGCTGCTGTGCGATCAGCCGGCGCTGACCATGGCACATCTCGGTCGCCTGCTCGCCACCTGGCGGGCGCAACCCGAACGCGCCAGCGCCAGCGCCTATGCCGGCGTGCTGGGCGTGCCCGCGGTGCTGCCGCGTGCGTGGTGGCCGGCCCTCGGTGCCGGTGTCGATCGCGGCGCCCGCGAGTTGCTGCGTGCACGCGCCGCCGAGGTCAGCACCGTCGCAGCGATCGAACTCGCGCGCGACCTCGACACGCCGGCGGATCTCGATCATCTGCCGTAGCGCCGCGCCCTGCCGTGCCGCACACGCCGTTCACACGCGATGGGCGTAGGCTTCGCGTTCGGACTCCCCTGCGGCGACGAACGAGGAGGTTGTCATGCAACTGATCGTCAACGGCCAGACCCACGAGGTCGAGGCTCCCGCCGCCATGCCGCTGCTGTGGGTGCTGCGCGACATCATCGGTCTGACCGGCACCAAGTTCGGCTGTGGCAAGGCCCTGTGCGGCGCTTGCACGGTGCATCTCGAGGGCGAGGCGATCCGCTCCTGCATCACGCCGGCCAGCGCGGTCGCCGGCAAGCGCATCACTACCATCGAGGGCCTGACCGCCGCGGGCGATCATCCCGTGCAGCGCGCCTGGACCGAACTCGACGTGGTCCAGTGCGGCTACTGCCAGTCGGGGCAGATCATGAGCGCGGCGGCACTGCTGAAGCGCACGCCCAGGCCCAGCGACGCCGACATCGACACCGCGATGAGCGGCAACGTCTGCCGCTGCGGCACCTATCAGCGCATCCGCGCGGCGATCCATCGCGCCGCGGATCTCGCGGAGGTGAAATCATGAATGCACGCCTCGACGACATCCCGCTCGACCCGGGCCGCCGCCGCTTCCTGCGCGGCAGCGCCGCCGGCAGCGCCAGCCTGATCATCGCCTTCAGCGTGCCGCTGGTCGGACGTCGCGCCCTGGCCGCCGCCGCACCGGACGCCGCCCTGCCACCACCCAACGCCTTCCTGCACATCGCGCCCGACGACAGCGTCACCGTGGTGCTGGCGCATTCGGAGATGGGGCAGGGCATCTGGACCTCGCTGCCGATGCTGCTGGCCGAGGAGCTGGAGTGCGACTGGAGCAAGGTGCGCGCCGAGCACGCGCCCGCCGCGCCGGTCTATGCCAGCCCGATGTTCCACATCCAGATGACCGGCGGCTCGACCACCACGATGTCGGAGTTCGACCGCTACCGCGAAGTAGGCGCGCTGGCGCGCACGCAGCTGGTGGCGGCCGCGGCCACGCGCTTCGGCGTCGCGCCCGCCGCCTGCCGCGTTGAGCGTGGCGTGGTGATCGCAGGCGACCGACGCGCGCGCTTCGGCGAGCTGGCCGCGGCCGCAGCGCAAATGCCGTTGCCGAGCGCGGCGGTGGCGCTGAAGCCGCGCCGGGACTGGACCCTGATCGGCAAGCCGACGCCGCGCCTCGACACGCCGGCCAAGATCACCGGCCGCGCGGCGTTCGGTCTCGACGCACGCCCTGCGGGAGTGCGCGTGGCGCTGGTCGCGCGCGCGCCGGTGTTCGGCGCCAAGCTCAGGCACTACGACGCCAGCGCCGCGCGCAAGCTGCCGGGCGTCGATGCGGTGGTCGAGGTGCCGACCGGCGTGGCCGTGATCGGCGCGCACTTCTGGGCGGCCCGGACCGGTCGTGATGCGCTCAAGCTGGATTGGGATCTCGGCGCCGGCGCGCACTTCGACAGCGCCGCCGAACTGGCCCAGTACCGCGCCCTGGCGCGCACGCCAGGTAGCACTGCGGCGATGCGCGGCGAGGCAGCGCGCGCGTTGGCGGCGGCAAAATCGCCGATCGAAGCCGAGTACAGCGTGCCGTATCTGGCGCACGCGACCATGGAGCCGCTGAACTGCACGGTCGAATTGGGCGCGGATCATTGCCGCGTCACCACCGGCACCCAGTTCCAGACCGTCGATCAGGCCAGCGCGGCGCACATCCTCGGCTTCAAGCCCGAGCAGGTCGAGATCGTCACCGCGTTTCTCGGCGGCGGCTTCGGCCGCCGCGCCAATCCGGTGTCGGATTTCGTCAGCGAGGCGGTGCAGGTCGCCAAGGCCGCGCGCGCGGCCGGGCACACCGCCCCGGTCAAGGTGGTGTGGACGCGCGAGGACGACATGCACGGTGGCTGGTACCGGCCGCAATTCGTGCACCGGATGCGCGCGGCGCTGGACAGCGACGGACTGCCGACGGCCTTCGCCGACCGCATCGTCGGCCAGAGCATCATGGCCGGCACGCCTTTCGGCGCCGGCATGATCAAGAACGGCATCGATCCGGTCTCGGTCGAGGGCGTGGTCGGCTCGCCCTACCTCGAAGCCACGCCGGCCTATGCGGTCGAGCTGCACTCGCCGACCGCACCGGTGCCGGTGCTGTGGTGGCGCTCGGTCGGCAACACCCACACCGCGTTCGCGATGGAGAGCTTCATCGACGAGCTGGCGCACGCCGCCCGACGCGATCCGCTGGAGTACCGCCGCACGCTGCTGGACAAGGCCGGAGCCAAACGCCACCTCGCCGTGCTCGAGCGCGCCGCCGAACTGTTCGGCTGGGCGAAGCCGCTGCCGGCCGGGCACGCCAGGGGACTGGCCGTGCACGCCTCGTTCGGCAGCTACGTCGCCCAAGTGGCGGAGGTGTCACTGGTGGACGGCAAGCCGCGCGTGCATCGCGTGGCCTGCGCGGTGGACTGCGGCATCGCGATCAACCCCGAGACGATCCGCGCGCAGATGGAAGGCGCGATCGCGTTCGGCCTGACCGCGGCGCTGTACGGCGCGATCACGCTCAAGGACGGCCGCGTGCAGCAGGACAATTTCGACACCTACCCGCCGCTGCGCATGGACGCCATGCCGAGGATCGAGGTCGCGATCATCGACAGCGGCGAGAAACCGGGCGGCATCGGCGAGCCGGGCACGCCGCCGATCGCGCCGGCGGTGGCCAACGCGCTGTTCGCGTTGACCGGCCAGCGTCTGCGCGATCTGCCGTTCAAGCTGGCCTGAGCCGGGCGCACCCGCGCCGGTGCCGTTGTGTAGCAGCGGCACCGGCATGGTCTGCGCTCAGGCGGCGCTGGCGCGCGGCATGGCGCGAAATTGCGCCTCCTCGGTCGAGCCGGCCAGTGCGGACAGGGACGACAATCCGCCGGCGATCACCCGGTTGACCTGGTCGAAGTAGCCGGTGCCGACCTCGCGCTGGTGCTTGGCCGCGGTATAGCCGTCCTTTTCGGCGGCGAATTCGGCTTCCTGCAGCTCGACGTAGGCGGCCATCTGCCGGTCCTTGTAGCCGCGCGCCAGCTGGAACATCGAATAGTTGAGCGCGTGGAAGCCGGCCAGGGTGATGAACTGGAACTTGTAGCCCATCGCCGCCAGGTCCTTCTGGAAGCGCGCGATGGTGGCGCTGTCGAGATGCCGCTTCCAGTTGAAGCTGGGCGAGCAGTTGTAGGCCAGCAGCTTGCCCGGAAACTGCGTGTGGACGGCTTCGGCGAAACGGCGCGCCTGTCCGAGATCCGGCGTGCCGGTCTCGCACCAGATCAGGTCGGCGTAAGGCGCATAGGCCAGCCCGCGGCTGATCGCCTGGTCCAGCCCCAAGCGCGTCTCGTAGAAGCCCTCGACGGTGCGTGCTCCGGTGCAGAACGGGCGGTCGACCGGATCGATGTCGGCGGTCAGCAGGCCCGCACCCATGGCGTCGGTGCGCGCGACGATCAGGGTCGGCACGTCGGCGACATCGGCGGCGAGGCGCGCGGCGACGAGTTTCTGCACCGCTTCCTGCGTGGGCACCAGCACCTTGCCACCCATGTGCCCGCACTTCTTGGCGCTGGCCAGCTGGTCCTCGAAGTGCACGCCGGCGGCGCCGGCCTCGATCATGTGTTTCATCAACTCGTAGGCGTTGAGCACGCCGCCGAAGCCGGCCTCGGCGTCGGCCACGATCGGCAACAGCCAGTCGATGCCATCCTTGCCCTCGGCGTGGTCGATCTGGTCGGCGCGCAGCAGGGTATTGTTGATGCGGCGCACGACCTCGGGCACCGAGTCGACCGGATACAGCGACTGGTCGGGATACATCGCGCCCGCGCTGTTGGCGTCGGCGGCCACCTGCCAGCCGGACAGATAGATCGCCTGCAGCCCGGCCTTCGCCTGCTGCAGCGCCTGGTTGCCGGTCAGCGCGCCCAGCGCGTTGACGAATTCGAGCTCGTGCAGCGAACGCCACAGGCGCTCGGCACCGCGCCGGGCCAGCGAGTGTTCGACGTGCACGGTGCCGCGCAGGCGTACCACATCTTCGGCGGCATAAGGGCGGCTGACACCGCGCCAGCGCGTGTTGTTGGTCCAGTCCAGGGTGAGCTGCTGTGCGGTGGGCTGCGTGGTGGCGGTCATGAAGCATCCTCGGGCCGTGGTGATGGGGGAGTGGTGATTTTCAGAAAGCGGGCGCTGGCATGGAGAGGTACGGTCTTGTGTGGCTTCGACTCCACCCCGCTGCGCGGGGCGACGCTCAGCCCTAGCGGAAGTGTTGGGAGGGGCATCGTGCTGAAGCCCGCTGCGCGGGCTTTGACTCCACCCCGCTTGCGCGCGTCGATCTCCAATCTTGTTGTTGCCAGTGGCGGGCGCGGGTACGGCGCCAGCGCCCCGTCCCCGTCCCCGTCCGCCCTGAGCGTCGCGCCGCAGGCGCAAAGTCGAAGGGCCTTGCGTTGACTTCGACCCCACTGCACCGCCGCAAAGCGGCGCCAGGCGAGGTAGCGAACTCGAAGCGGTCGGCGGCAACGGCCATGGGCGGACTCCGGCGATGAGCGACGGTTGCAGCCTAGGCGCGATGGCAATGATTTGACAAAGTGAATGTTTCAATCCATAACATTGATAAACTCAATGTCAATTTCAAATGACTGATTCCAAGGATAAAAGGAAACGCCCCGGCAACCGTCGCCGGCCTGATGCGGCGGCCGAGCCGCGCTACTACTACAAGGGCAACCGGCTCAAGCAACTGCGCGCCTTCGTCTATACGGTCAAGCTGGGCACGCTGTCGCGCGCCGCCGAGGCGCTGTTTCTCTCGCAGCCTTCGATCAGCCTGCAGCTGACCGCGCTGGAGCGCGAACTGGGCCAGCGCCTGCTGGAGCGCACGCGCCGTCGCGTCACCCTGAGCCGGGCCGGCGAGGCGTTGTACGAGCTGGCGCGACCGCTGGTGGAAGGCTGGGAGCAGCTGGACCGCGACTTTCGTGCGCGTGTTGCCGGATTCAAGGCCGCCAGCCTGACTCTCGCCGCCGGCACCTCGACCATCCAGTACCTGCTGCCGCCGCTGGTGCGCGCCTATCGCGAGCGCCATCCCGAGGTGCGTCTGGAGCTGGCCAATGTCACCGGTCGCGACGGCCTGGCCCTGCTGCGCGCGGACCAGGCCGACTTCGCCGTCGGCTCGATGCTGGACGTGCCGCCTGACCTCGACTATGCGCCGGTCCACCACTTCGATCCGATGCTGATCCTGCCGCCCGGGCACCCGCTGGCGGCGAAGGCCGACATCCGCCTCGAGGACCTCTCACCCTACGGCCTGATCCTGCCGCCGCAGCGGCTGACCACGTTCCGGCTGGTGGACCTGGTGTTCCAGCAGCGCCAGGTGCCCTACACCGTGGCGATCGAGGTCGGCGGCTGGGATGTGATCAAGCAGTACGTGGCGATGGGGCTGGGCATTTCCATCGTCACCGGCATCTGCATCACGGCCGCCGACCGCGAGCGCCTGGTCGTGCGCAACATGCGCGCCTATTTCCCGCCGCGCAGCTACGGCGTGGTGGTGCGCAAGGGCAAGTACCTGTCGCCCGAGGCGCGCGCCTTCGTCGATCTGATCAAGCCCGGCCTGTTCACACGCGGCGACTATTTCGAGCCCGGCCATTCCGAACGCTGATACCCCGTTGCGTTCAATCGGTGCGATGAGTAGCCCGAATGCAGCCCCATGGGGCTGAATCCGGGGCTCGACGCAGCATCATTCCCGGATTCCGCTGCGCTGCATCCGGTCTACGCGGTTTTCGTGTCTTGATCGCAAACGGGTTGAGAGCGCGTGTTCACACACCGTGATGGCGGCCGCGGTAGGGCATGAAACAGGCGCGAATGCGCGCGATGTCGGCGTCCCTGTCCTCGCTGAGCGTCAGCAGCGGGCCGACACCGATGGTTTTCTCGGGGTAATGAAAATACACCGGCAACACGTCGACACCGGCGCGGCGCGCGATGTGCCAGAAGCCGGACTTCCACTTCGGCACCGCGCGCCGCGTCCCCTCGGGAGCGAGGACCAGCCACAGCGCGTCGTGGCTCTGCAGGCGCTCGACCATCTGCTCGACCACGCCCTTGGCGGCGTTGCGGTCGATCGGGATGCCGCCCAACGTGCGCAGCAGCCAGCCCAGCGGGCCGACGAACAATTCGCGCTTGGCCATGAAACTGACGTCGGCGCCGATGCCGACCTTGACCAGCAGGCCCCAGACACCGTCCCACCACGACGAATGCGGTGCGGCGATCAGCACCAGTTTGCCGCAATCGGGAAAGGTGCCGACCAGCCGCCAGCCGCACAGATGCACCACGGCGCGGCAGACGCGCCGGAATGCGTGATCGGCACCCTGCGGCATCCGCGGCGGCAGATCCTGCGGCCGCGGCAGCGCCGGGATCAATCGCCGCTCCAGTCGCGGCGGCGGCTGCGCTTGATCTGCCCGCGCTGCTGCTTGCCCACCAGGCGCCGCTCACGGGCGCCGCGGCTGGGCTTGGTGGCGATGCGAGGCTTGGGCGGGGTCAGCTGCTCGCGGATCAGCACCAGCAGGCGCGCACGCGCGTCGTCGCGATTGGCCGCCTGCTCGCGAAAGCGGCGCGCCTGGATCACCAGCACGCCGTCGGCGGTCAGGCGGCGGTCGCGACGCGCCAGCAGACGCGCGCGCAGCGGCTCCGGTAGCGACGGCGAGCGCGCCACGTCGAAGCGCAGCTCGACCGCGCTCTCGGTGCGGTTGACATGCTGGCCGCCGGGCCCGTCGGCGCGCAGGAAGCGCTCGACCAGCTCGGCTTCGGGGATGACGAGGCTACGGCTGACGGCGAGCATGGCGGGGTCCGGAGTCGCCGCGATTCTAGGCGAAACCCCGATGAAATCGGAGTTCGCGCAAATCGATGGGAGGCCTGCACACGGAGCGACCGAGCATGCGTCCGGCCCCGCGGAACCCTGCCACCCTGTGCCCGCCGCGATTTCAGTGGCCGGTTTCGGTACTGCCCGCACGCGCGGCGCGCACCAGTGCGGCATCGGGCAGCTCCAGGAACAGGGCCTGCTCCTCGCGCTGATGATGGTGATCGATGACATGCCGCAATACATGAGCCGAGTCGATGATCGCCAGCGCCACGTTGCGCCGTTGCGCAGCGCCCTTCGGCAGCACCGCGACCGCGCTGGCGAAGCGCCCGGTGTAGTCGTGCACCAGCGCTTCCAGGCGGCGGTGCTCGGCGTCGTAGACCTGCGCACCCCAGCGCGGTGCGTCGACCTCCACCAGCGCCGGAATCAGTGCCATGTCCTCGGCATGCAGATGCAGCGTGAACGCGTGCTGCCAGATCGCCAGACGCGTCAGCGCCGCGGCAAAATCGAGCGCGATCACCGCATCCAGGTGCGTGCGCAGCAGCACATCCAGCGCGCGATGCTGGGCGCGCAGGGTTTCGATGGCATCCATGCGGGCATGCTGCGCGGCGGCGGCACGACGCGCGTTGACCTGGATCAGACTGCGCCATCGAGCCGCTGCTGCCAGCCGAAGCGCGCCAGCAGCCCGCGCCAGGCATCGTCCAGCGGCGCCTGCAGCATCAGCGCCGCACCGCTCGAAGGATGCGTCAGCCGCAACTTCCAGGCGTGCAGCAGCAGGCGGTGCACGCCGAAGTGCTGGCGATACAGGCGATTGTGATCGCTGCGGCCGTGCTCGCTGTCGCCGATCAAGGGATGGCGGGTGTGCGCGAAGTGACGGCGGATCTGGTGGAAGCGACCCGTCTCGGGCTCGATCTGCAGCAGCGCGTAACGCTGCTGCGGATAGCGTCCCAGCGCGATGGCCATCTCGATCGTCGCCAGGGTGCGGTAGCGCGTGCGGGCGTCCTTGCGCGGCCCGGCGCCGTGCGCGCCCGCCACGGGGTAGTCAATGAGGCCTGCTGCAGGCTCGGGCCAGCCGCGCGCCACGGCAAGATAGGTCTTGGTGATCGCGCCATCGGTGAACTGCACGCCCAGCGCGGCGGCGATGCCGGCGCTGCGTCCCACCAGCAGCACGCCGCTGGCGGGACGATCGAGGCGATGCGCCAGATGCAGCGGCCCCGGCACCTGCGCGCGCAGGCGGTCGATCAGAAAATCATCGGCCGGCCCGACATAGACCGAACGGTGCACCGGCAGTCCCGCCGGCTTGTTGACGGCGACCAGCGTCTCGTCGAGGTGCAGCAGCTGCAGCGGAGCGTCCATGCGTGCAGCTTGCCGTGTCGCGGCCGCCGCGGCGAGCAGCTATTCGCTGGCTGAGAATAGAGTCATCCTGCCGCCCTTGATGCGCGCCGCCCGCGGCGCTCGCCACCGCGGAGCCGGCGGCACGACCCGCGTGCGGACAAGGCGCTGCTCGCGCAGGCGCGCGGCTCAACTCTCCGACAGGCCGCGGAACGGACCGAGGTTGACGGTCAGAGCGCCCTCGGCGAGGGCAAAACGCAGTTCGAGCCCGAGCACGCTGGCCAGCGTGCGCGCCAACGCCAAGCCGAGGCCACCGTGGACATCGGACTCGCGCGCCGGCGACTTGCGCCAGAAGCGTTCGCCGAGATGCACGAGGTCGGCCGCTTCGAGATCGGGCGCGGCGTTGCGAATCTGCAGCAGCGGTGCGGCGGCGGCGCCGAAGCCGAGCTGCACGGTGCTGTGCGGTGCTGCGTAGGTCGCCGCGTTCTGCAGCAGGTTGTCGAGGATGCGCTCGAGCAGCGCGGGATCACTCAACGCCCAGCGTTCGCCGGCCTGGGCAACGTCGAAGCGCACGTCGCGCGCAGCGCCCAGACGCGATGCCAGCGCGACGCGTTGCGCCAGCAGCACGGCCAGATCCAGCGGCTCCGGTTGCGGCTGCGCCAGTCCGGCCTCGTAGCGCGTCAGCGCGAGCAGGCTGTCGATGGTGCGCTGCAGTCGCTCGGCGCTCTGCAGCACCGCCGCGAACGCGGCCCGCGCCGGCGGCGCCGCTTCGCGCTCAGCCAGCTCGGCGGCGATGCGGATCTCGGCCAGCGGCGTGCGCAGCTCGTGGGCGACATCGCGCGAAAAGCGCCGCTCGCGCTGCAACGCCGCGGCCACGCGCGCCAGCGCGGCATCCAGCGCGCGCCGCAACGGCACCAGCTCCAGCGGCAGCGGGGGCGCCGACAAGACCTGCGGCAATTGCTCGGGATCGAGCCGCGCCACCGCCGCGCTGAAGGCATCCAGCGGACGCAGGCCGCGGCGCACGCTGGCGACCGCCAGCAGGGCACCCAGCGCCGAAGCCAGCACCACGCCGACCCACAACGCAAAATGCAGCCGATGCTCAAGCCAGTCCTTGGCGCTGAGATCCTCGGCCACCACCAGCATCCGCGGCAAGCCGTGCGTGCCCAGCACCAGCGCCACCGCCCGAGCCCGCCCCGGATGCAACGGCACGTCATAGAACAACGGTTGACCGGCTGTCACCGCCCGTGGCGGCGCCAGATCCGGCCTGTTCGCCGTGGCAATGCCGCGACGCGCATCGGGTGCCAGCACGCGCACCCATTCGCGCGTGTGCATTCCGGGATTGGCGGACTCTCGGGCCGGCAATTCATCGGCATGACCGGTGCTGACCAGGAGCGCGTAGCTGCGTGCGTGATCCAGCAGGTCGCCGTCCATGCGGCCGTAGATCTGGTAGTCGATGCTCCAGTCGAGCATGAAGAACAGCCCGCCCAGCAACAGCAGCAGGCCAGTCATCTGTACCACCAGCAGGCGCCGCGCCAGCGAGACATTGAGCCAGCGACCGACGCGTCCGCTACTCGAGAACATAGCCGAAGCCTCTGCGGGTACCGATCAGGTCGCCGACACCGGCGCGCGCGAGCTTGCCGCGCAACGTGCTCAGCACCACCTCGACCACCTTGTCCGACGAGGCGCTGGTGGCGTCATACAGGCGCTCGAAGATCGCCGTGCGGCTGAGCACGCGACCACGCTCGCGCAGCAGCAGCTCGAGCAGGGCGAACTCCTTGGGCGTCAGTGCCAACGGCTGGCTGTCCACCTGCGCCAGACGCGCATGCGGGTCCAGCTCCAGCATGCCGGCGCGCAGCTTGACGTCGCCCTGACCGCCGCGCCGCAGCAAGGCGTACAGCCGCGCCAGCAGCTCCTCGTAGGAAAACGGCTTGGTCAGGTAATCGTCGGCGCCCAGATTCAGCGCCTGCACGCGGTCGTCGACCTGGTCGCGCGCCGACAGCACCAGCACGCGGCTGTCGATGCCGCGCGTGCGCAGTGCCTTCAGCACCTGCAGGCCATCGATCCCCGGCAGCATCAGGTCGAGCACGATGACGTCGTAGGGATAGCGATCGAGATACGCCAGCGCCGCCGCGCCATCGGCGGCCAGATCGCTGGGATGGCCGTCGCGGGTCAACCCCGATGCCAGCGTGGAACCCAGTCGCGGCGAGTCCTCCACCACCAGAATGCGCATGCGGCTAGCATCGCGGCGGCATGGCTCCGACGCAAGCCGCAACCGGGCCGCGCCGCGCCGGCGGCGGATTCACGCGCTTTCAGGCGCGCGCCAGGCCAATGCATACCTCAAGCCCCGGCCCGGCGTCGGCCAGGCTGAGGGTGGCGTCGTGCAACTCGGCGATGGCGCGCACCAGCGCCAGGCCAAGCCCGGAACCCGGCGTGTGGCGGCTGCGGTCGAGACGGCGAAACGGCAACAGCACCTCGTCGCGCGCCTCTGCAGGGATGCCGGGACCGTTGTCGCGCACGCAGGCCCGCGCGCGATCGCCAACGACGCGCAACGACAGCTCGATGCGGGCGCCGGCGGGCGTATGGCGGATTGCGTTCTCGATCAGGTTGACGAACAACTGCGCCAGCAGCTCGCGGTCGCCGGCGACACGCACCCCCGCGGCCAGCGCGGTGACGAGAACGCGACCCTCGGCTTCGGCGACCGCGCCGTAGGTGTCGGCCAGCTCGGTGAGCAGTGCGCTCAGGTCCAGCGTGGCGAAACCGCCGCGCGCCTCGCCGGATTCGACGCGGGCGATGCGCAGCAGGGCGCCGAAGATCGCCAGCAGCTCGTCGACCTCGCTCAGCGCACGCTCCAGTGTGGCCTCCAGCGCCGTGCCTTCGGGCCGGTGCTGGCTCGCGTCCTCGAGCCGGCGGCGCAGGCGCGTCAGCGGCGTGCGCAGGTCATGGGCAATATCAGCGCCCAGCCGGCGCACCTCGCCGAGCAGGGCCTCGATGCGCTCCAGCATCAGGTTGAGCGTGTGCGCGATGCGGTCGAGTTCGTCGCCACTGCCACTGACCGGCATGCGCCGGCTGAGGTCGCCGGCGGTGATCGCGCCGGCGACCGCGTCCATCGCGCCGACGCGGCGCAGCAGCCGCCGGCCCAGCCAGGCGCCCAGCGCCAGCGAGACGCCGACCGTCAGCAGCATCATCAGCAGGAAGGCGCGGTCGAAGGTGTCCTCGAGCGCATTGATGTAGTAGCGGTCGCGGCCCACCGCCAACCGGTCGCCGCCCTCGACGCCCAGCGTCAGCACCACCAGCTCGTGATCGCGGCCGGCCTCGTCCGGCGGCAGGTTGCGCAGCGCCAGCGGACGCTTCGACCAGCCCGGTGCCGCCACGCCGCCTGCGAGATTGCCGGCCAGCAGCCGGCCCGCGGGGCTGTACAGCCCGTACCAGCGCGGCAGCGGGGTGTCGGTCTCGATGCGGTCGGTGATCTCGTGGCGCAGCGCCTCGACGCCGCGATGCGTTGCCAGCGCGGCCAGATCGAGGGCGTCGGCGCGGATGTCGTCGTGCAGCTGCTCGCGGACGCTGCGGGTGACGCTGACGTACAGCGCGCCGGCCATCAGCAGGGAGGCGAACGTGAACAGCGTCGCCAGCAGCAACGCCAGGCGGAACAGCGTGGTGGTGTTACGCCGGCGGACGGAACGCACGCACGCGGTATCCAACGCCGCGCACGGTCTCGATCAGCTCGTCCTCGTAGCCGCGATCGAGCTTGGTGCGCAGGCGCGACATGTGCGTCTCGACCACGCTGGTGCGCGGGTCGAAATGGAAATGCCAGACCTGCTCCAGCAGCATGGTGCGCGTGACCACCTTGCCGGCATTGCGCAGCAGGCACTCCAGCAGGCGAAACTCGGTCGGCGTCAGGTCGAGCACCTGGCCGCCGCGGCTGACCTCGCGGCGCGCCAGATCCATGCGCAGATCGTCGGTTTCCAGCATGGTCGACTGCACCGTCAGCGGCGGCCGGCGCGCCAGCGCCTGCAGGCGCGCGACCAGCTCGGTGAACGCGAAGGGCTTGCCGAGATAATCGTCAGCGCCGGCGTTGAGGCCCTCGACCCGCTGCGGCGTCTCCGCCAGCGCGGTCAGCATCAGCACCGGTGTGCGCACCGCCGCGGCACGCAGCGCGCGCACCAGCGCCAGGCCGTCGAGCTTGGGCAGCATGCGATCGACCACCAGCGCGTCGAAATCGCCCTCGGTGGCCTGGTACAGCGCCTCGTGGCCGTCTTCGGCGGCGGTCACGCGATAACCCTGCTCGGCCAGACCGCGGGCGATCCAGTTGCGGGTTTCGCTATCGTCTTCCACCACCAAGATACGCATGCGCTCTCCTGCGATCAGCCACCGTCCTTGCGGACACGGCCGCTGTTGCCGTCCACGATCATGTGCGTCAGGTTGTCTCCTGCGCGCACCTCGAATACCCAGAACGGCCTGCCGTCAATGTACTGCAAGCGGGCCGCGCGCAGGTGCAGCGGATCGTCGACCCGTTGCAGGGCTTGGACCAGATCCAGGCGCGGACGTTCCGCAGCCCCGGCCGCGCGCAATTCTGCGTGATGCTGCAGACGCTGCCACCAGCCGCCCCAGCGCAGGTCAAGCAGGGTATTGTCGCCGCGGCGCAGGTCCACCACTGCCAGCCCGCTGCGCCCGACGCTGCTGACCTCGAGCACGCGCTCGCCGCTGCGACAGCGCGTGACCATCTGCACCGCGTAACCACCGCTGGCCTGCTCGGCATGCGCGATCAACGCTGCGGGCGGCAGCGGCGGCAGCGTCGTCGGCGCGCAGGCAGCGGCAGGGTGGCCGAGATGCAACAGGGCACCCAGCCAGTGAAAGATCGCGGCCAGGGCCTGGCCCATGGCTGGCTTTCCCATGCAGCAACTGTGAAGGCCAGCATGCAGCGCAGCCCTCTACGCCGGCGGCTCGCCTTGGATACGATTTCGTAAACAGACGCGTACTGTCTGGATCGCCCAGGGTTTCCCAGACATCTCAGGGCCATGGAAAAGGTCTGATCGAAGGTGTCCATGAGCAGCAAGCGGTATACGGATGTACGCCAGCGCACGCAGAATGGCAGGCCGCCACGCGTACACTCCGCATCTTCCGCCTGCGTGACACGCGCACGCTCCGCCTTCCTCGCGAACGCTCAATACGGGCTGCTTATCGCCAGATACACACTTCGCAAATGCCAGGGAGCGGTATGTACATCGTAGGCCTCGGAACAGCGCTCCCGGAGCAGCGTTACACCAAGGCGGACTGCTGGAAGGCTTTCGAGGCTTCGCCCTGGTTTGCGAGGCTCGATCGCCGAGCCCGCATGATTGCCGAAAGGGTGCTGCTGCACGACAACGGCATCGACGCACGCCGACTGGCGGTGGATTCCCTGCAGGACGTTTTTGCGATCGATCCCGATACGCTCCATGCGCGTTTCCTCGCCAACGCGCCCGCGCTGGCCACACGCGCCGCCAGGCGCGCGCTGGACGATGCCGGCGTTCTCGCGGCGGATATCGACGGCGTGATCATAAGCACCTGCACGGGCTATCTTTGCCCGGGCCTTTCCGGTTACGTGATCGAAACGCTCGGCCTGCGCCCGGATGTCCAGGCGCTGGATCTGGTCGGACAGGGCTGTGGTGCAGCCCTCCCCAATCTGCGCATGGCCGATGCGCTGCTTGCGTCCGGCCGTTGTGCGCGGGTCTTGTCCGTTTGCGTCGAGGTCTGCAGCGCCGCGATGTATCTGGACAACGACCCGGGCGTGCTGATCAGTGCATGCCTCTTCGGCGACGGGGCAGGCGCAGCGGTGTTGTCGGCGCAACCGCACCCGGACAAACGCCGAATCCACTGGAAGGCAGCGGCGTCGCTGATCTGTCCCGCCGAACGCGATGCACTGCGATTCGAGCAACGCGGAGGGCTGCTGCGCAATGTCCTCACCCTGGCGGTACCGAAGATAGCCGCAACCCGCGCGCAACAGGTGCTCGACAGGGTCCTCGCTGCAGAAGGATTGCGGCAATCGGACATCGCGGGCTGGATTTGGCACGCCGGCGGCCGTGACGTACTGGCCGCCCTGCGCGACCAGATCGGCTTGGCGCTCGAGGATTTGCGATACAGCGCCACGGTGCTGCGCGAATTCGGCAATCTGAGCAGCGCGTTTGTGTACTTTGTGATGCAGATGGCGTTGACCGAGGAGGCTCCCGGCGGTCACTGGTGGCTGGCCTCATTTGGCGCGGGTTTCAGCAGTCACGGGGCACTTCTGCAAGTGGAATGACCTGCCGCGATCCGGGCCCGCGACGATACGGTGACACATGATCGAGCTGCGCCAGGTGCATGCCGAATGGCTGGACTCGCTCGCGCCGGGCGATCCGCTGGCGATCGCGTCGCGCAGGGATATACGCCGCATCAATCGACTGATCGCGACCCATGCGCTGCTGCGCGCACCGCTCGACCGGATCCTGTGCGGCGCGACCAGCATCCGGATTGTGGATCTGGGCGCCGGCGACGGACTGACGCTGTTGCAACTGGCCCGCCATCACGGTCGCAACTGGCCCAAGGTCAGGCTCGAGTTGCTCGACATGCAGCCGGTGGTCAGTGCCCGGACACTGGCGCGTTACCGTGATCTCGGCTGGGACGTCGATGTCATTCGCGCTGACGTGTTCGACTGGCTTGCCCGTCCCGCATCGGGCGCAGCGCCGGTGATCGTCGCGAATCTCTTCATGCACCATTTCGAAGGCGAGCGGCTGCGTGCGCTGGTGCAGGGAATCGCGGCGCGCGCAAGCGCCTTCTTGTGTTGCGAACCACGTCGCTCGCGGACCGCACTGGCATTCAGTCGGTTGCTCGGTGTGATCGGATGCAACGAGATCACGCGGCATGACGCGATGGTGAGCGTGCGTGCGGGCTTCAATGCGCAGGAGCTCTCGGCCCTGTGGCCGCACCCGGATGCCTGGATTTTGCGTGAGTGCGCGGCCGGCCTGTTCAGCCATCGATTCCTGGCCGAGGCGAAACGGCTTTGAACGAGTTCGCGCGCCGGAAAACCGATTACGACGCCATCATTGTCGGCGCAGGACCCGCGGGGTCGACCGCGGCAATCCTGCTGGCGCAGGCAGGCTGGTCTGTCGCCGTCATCGAAAAAAGCACCTTCCCTCGCCGCAAGGTCTGCGGGGAATGCATCGCAGCGACGAATTTGTCCCTGCTCGATCGGCTCGGCATCGGGCTGCAGTTCGATGACCTGGCAGGGCCGGAACTCCGCAGCGTCGGATTGTTCGCCGGTGCAGCCATGCTGATCGCGGATTTGCCCCCGTTCGCGGAACGGCCGCATGCGTGGGGCCGGGCGCTGGGGCGCGAACATCTCGACACGCTGCTCCTGCAACGCGCCGCTGCCTGTGGCGCAGATGTCTGGCAGCCGTGGGCCGTGAAACACGTTGCTCGCTCTGAAGCGCTGCTGAAAACCTGCTGCGTCGTCAATCCGGCCACCGGCGCCACAGCGACGCTGTCGGCACCGGTGCTGATTGCCGCGCATGGTTCCTGGGATCCGGATCCGTTCAGCGAAAAGCATCGGCAGCGTCCGCATCGGAACGCTGATCTGTTCGCGTTCAAGGGCACCTATCGCGATGCGCGCCTGGCAACGGGTGTGCTTCCTGTGCTGGCATTCCCCGGCGGATATGGCGGCATGGTGCTCGGCGATCACGGTCAGCTGACGCTCGCGTTTTGCATGCGTCGCGACACACTGCAAGCTTGTCGTCATCGCTATGCCGGCATGTCGGCAGCCCTGGCCGCCCAGGCACATGTTGCCCTGCACTGTGCGGGGGTGCGTCGCGCGCTGACAGGGGCCCTATTGACAGCGCCGTGGCTGACCGCCGGTCCCGTCCGGCCCGGCATTCGATCGCCGTGGCGGTTCGACGGCGTGTTCGCGATCGGCAATGCTGCCGGCGAGGCACACCCGATCCTCGGCGAGGGCATCAGCATGGCGATCCAATCGGCCTGGATGCTTTGCGAGCTGCTCGTTCCGCAGCGCGCCGATCTCGTGGCCGGTCGAGCCGCCGCAGACATCGGGCGCCGTTACACGGCACGCTGGCGGCGCAGTTTCACGGTGCGCATCCGAGTCGCCGCATGGTTCGCGCATGCGACCATGCGCCCTCGCACCACTGCGGCGCTGGTTGCCCTGTTACGGCGGTGGCCGGGGCTACTCACCATGAGCGCCCGGCTGGGCGCGAAAGTGCATCGGGTGGTGAAGCTCGATGGCGGGAGCCCGCTGGCGGCAGGGTGCCCGCGATCCCGTTGATCCGGACCGCCAACCGCGTGCGCGAGGCCGGCGATGCCGGCCTCGCAAGCTGCGCGTGCATCGCCACGCATCGCATCGAACGCGGCGCGCCACCGCCTCAATGTGCGTTGGCGTACCGAGTCCCCGTTGCGTAGCGCGTACGTTGGTTCCTGCATCAAGCGCCCGGCAGAAACGGATTTCCGCTGTCGTGCGACGAGCAGGAATTCGGGGCCCAGCCGCCGCACCGGCGCTGGCGTCCGGCGACTGCGCTGGATAACCCGTCACCGCATCCCGGTGAAATATCGTGGCGCGGCGATACTGTTGGACCACTGCCGAGGAGTGTCGTCATGCTGTACTACGCGTTGGTATTTCTGGTCATTGCGCTGATCGCCGGCATTCTCGGGTTCACCGGAATTGCCGGCGCTTCGGTCGGCATCGCCAAGATCCTGTTCCTCGTGTTCATCGTCCTGTTCGTGGTCTCGTTCATCTTCAGCAGGCGCGGCAGGTTCTAGCACAGCGCCGGAAGTCGATCGGCCACGACCCGGATCCCCACCAGGAACCGCTCTGCAGCATGTGCGGTGATCGATCCCTCGATCACCGCACCATCGAAAACTTTCGCTTGAACGCTTATGCACGATCAACGCGGCCGTCTCAACGGCGGCTGGCACCAGATTCTCCGGCCGTCCAATCGCATCAATACTAATGGAGCAAAACATGAACAACGACATCATCAAGGGCAAGTGGGCGCAGCTGCACGGCAAACTCAAGGAGCAGTGGAGCAAGCTCACCGACGACGACGTGAACCAGCTTGATGGTCATCGCGAATATCTGGTGGGCAAGGTGCAGGAGCGCTACGGCATCGCCAAGGACAAGGCGGACGCACAAGTCACGGATTTCGAACGTTCACTGCACTGAATCCCCACCTGGGGTCGCAGGCTGAAGCGCGAGCTGCCCAGGCTCGTCGTGCGGCGTTGACGGCACTATTTGCCCGACGCCGGCGACGTCCGGAATCGGGCCCGGCGCGGAGGCCGGGCTCCCGACGAGAGGCGATGACAACCACGGCCAGGCCGCTCGAAGCGACCAGCACAACGAGGAAAGATCCATGAGCGCGAAATCGGTCAAATCAAAAATCAAGAAGGGCGCTGACAAGAGCGAAAGCCGCATTGCCAGCGCGGCAGCGAGCCTCAGCAACGGCGCCGGAACGCTCAACAGACGTGGCGGCGCGATGAAGGACAGGCTGAGTTACATCGGTCGACACCTACTGGGCAGTACCAGGGATCTGACTGACGAGGTCTCCGCGCAGGCGCACCTGCGCCCGTGGGCGGTCTTCGGTATCGCCTTCGCCGCCGGGGTCATCATTACCCGCGCGCTGCGGCGCTAGTGGCGCTCGCAATGGGCGCCATGCGCGTTCGTATCGCGTTGCTGCCGACCGCCCTGGTGCACTCCGTGGAGCGCATGTCATGAGCCGCCGCAGTGCGCACGTTCGGGTGCAGCGCGTCCGCGAAGAACACAATCAAGCCCAACAACGGCTCGCCACGCATCGGCAATCCCGGCGCGGGCGCCCTGAACGTCATCGGCTGCCATGGCTGATCGGCGGCGGGTTGCTGGGCGGCCTTGCACTGGCCATCTTGCCGCCGAAGCGTTGGGCGCAGGCGGGCGCGCTGCTGCTGGGCGGCGGCGCCCGGCTGATGCGTTCTGCGCTCGGGCCGGCGTTGCTGGGTGCGTTGTGGATGAA
>DATLSL010000060.1:0-5452 GCA_035534135.1 Rhodanobacteraceae bacterium
GGGGATGTTTCTTTGGCCAACTTTCTTTCAAAAGAAAGTGGCCCGCTCGGCGGCAGCCGAGCGGAACAGGACGGTGTGCCGCAGCCGCTGTCGCAGCCCGATGCATCGCTACGCAGGTCCTTCGCGTTGCTCAGGGTGACAACGATATTCAGATGACGCCGGTAAGCGGAGACCGCACACCGCACATGCGCGCGCTGCGCATCCGCCTCAGTCCGGCTCCGTCGCATCGCGACGGCGCGTGAGCAGCGCAAAGGCCACCGGCACCATCAGCAGCACCAACGGCATCTGCACGGCCAGACCGGCGATGATCGCGATCGCCAGCGGCTGCTGCATCGCCGAGCCCTGGCCGATACCCAGCGCCAGCGGCGCCAGCGCCAGCATCGCGGCCAGCGTGGTCATGGCGATCGGACGCAGGCGATTCTCGCCGGCCTGGATCAGCGCCTCGCCGAAGGGCACGCCCTCGCCGCGCAGCAGGATCAGCTCGGAGAAATAGAACACGCCGACCTCGGTGACGATGCCGACGATCATGGTCAGGCCCATCAGCGCGGTGATGTTGAGAGTCTGGCCGGTGATCCACAGACCGAAGAACACCGCGCTGGCGGCCAGCAGCGGCGCGGTCATGATCGCCAGCGCGATGCGGAAACGTTCGTAGAGAAACAGCAGCGCCAGGAACACCAGCGCGATGGCCGCGGCGAACACCATGGCCAGCCCGCGGAACGCGATCTGCTGCTGCTTGTAGAGGCCGCCCAGCGTGTAATAGACGCCCGGCGGCAGCAGTCCCGGCTGTGCCAGCGCGCGCTTGACATCGGCCAGCGTGGTGCCGAAGCCGCGGCCCTCGATGCGCGCCGACACCGCGACCATCGGCTTGAGGTCGTAGCGGGTGATCTGCGGCTGGCCGGTGATCAGCTGCAGCGTGGCGATGCGCGCCAACGGCACCAGGTGGCCGTCGGGCGCGGCGAGGCGCAGCGCACGCAGACGCGCCAGCGAATCGCGCTCGCGCGGCGCCACCCAGACGCGCACGCCGTAGACGACCTGACCCTGCAGCACGTGCGTGGTGACGCTGCCGGCAAGATAGGTGTCGAGCTGCGCGGTGACCTCGGAGGGTGTCATGCCCTCGAGCGCGGCCTTGACCCGGTCGACCTTGATCTCGATGGCGTCGCCGGCGATGTTGAGGCCGTTCTGGATCTCCGCCAGCCCGCGCACCTTGCCGATCGCGGCGGCCACTTTCGGCGCCAGCGTCACCAGCTGCTTCCAGTCGTCGCCGAACAGGCGGATCACCACCGGCCGCGGCGATCCGGTGAGGTCGCCGATCAGGTCCTGCATCGGCTGCGGGGTGTCGAGGATATCGAAGCCGGGCACGTCGCTCTGGATGCGGTCGACAATCTTCTGCATCAGCGCGGCCTGGCCGCTGGGGGTCTTCAGGCGCACGAAGAAATCGCCCTCGTTGGCCTCGGTGATGCCGCCGCCCAGTTGCGCGCCGGTGCGCCGCGACCAGGTGGCGACACCCGGCGTGGTGGCGAGGATGTGCTCGACCTGCGTGATCAGGCGGTCGCTCTCGGTCAGCGAGGTGCCGGGTGCGGTGCGGTAGTCGAGCACGAAGCCGCCCTCCTGCATCTGCGGCATGAAGCCCGTCGGCACCTTGAAGTAGCCCAGCGCGCCGACCACCAGCAACGGCAGCAGGCCGACCAGCAGCAGCAGCGGTCGTGCCAGCAGGCGCGTCATCAGCCGGCGGTAGCCGCTCTGCATGGCGTGGGTGATGCGCCCGCCGTGCTCGATTGCGGCGTCGCGTTCGCCGAGCAGATGATCGGCAATCAGCGGCAGCGCCAGCCAGGCGAAGAAGAAGCTGATCACCAGACTGGCGCCCATGGTCAGCGACAGCGACTTGAAGAACGCGCCGGTGACGCCGCCGAGAAACGCCAGTGGCACGAAAATGATCACCGTCGCCGTCGACGAGCCGGCCAGCGGCTGGGTGAACTCGCGTGCCGCCTCGAGCAGGGTGCGTGTGCCGTGGCCGCGGGTGGCGACGCGGCGCACCAGGTGCTCGAGCATCACGATCACGTCGTCGATGATCAGGCCGACCGCGGCGGCCATGCCGCCCAGGGTCATGATGTTGAAGCTCATGCCCAGCGCGTGCAGCAGCAGGCTGGTGGCGGCCAGCACCGCCGGCACCACCGTCGCCGCGATCAGGGTCAGCTTCCAGTTGCGCAGGAACAGGTACAGCACCAGGGTCGCGAACAGCACGCCGAGGATGATCGCGTCGCGTACCGAGCCGGCCGAGGCCACGATCAGCCCGCTCTGGTCATACCACTGGTGGATGGTCACGTCCCCGGGCAGCTTGTCGCGGAACGCGGCAAGCGTGCTGGCGATGTCGCGGCTGATCGCCACGGTGTTGCCGCCCAGCTGCTGATAGACGTTGATCAGCACCGCCGGCTTGCCGTCGGCGGTCTCGGTTTGCCAGCGCGGCACCGCCGCGGTGCTGACCGTGGCGACGTCGGCGAGATCGACCACGCCGTCGGCGCCGGTGCGCAGCACCACGTGGCGGATCGCATCCAGACTGGTGAAGCGGGTGTCGGAAAGCAGCAGATAGAGGCGGTCGTCGCGCTCGATGCGACCCACCGCCTGGACCACGTTGGAGGCCGACAGCGCGTCCTCGACGTTCTTCAGCGTCAGCCCCAGCGCGGCCAGGCGTGCCGGATCGACGGTGACCCGGTACTCGGGCTGCTCGCCGCCCTGGATCTGCACCTCGCGCACGCCGGCCACGCTCGAGATCAGCGGCAGCAGCTGGTACTGCGCGATCTCGCGCAGCTTGATCGGGTTCTCGGTCGGAGAGGTGAGGCTGTAGGCCACCACCGGAAACTTGGTCGGATCCATCGGCCGCACGTTGAAGCGCGTGCCGGCCGGCAACTGCGGCAGGACCTGGTTGAGCGCGGCCTCGACCTGCAGCGCCGACTGGATGATGTCGGTGCCCCAGCCGAAGCGCAGGTCGATGTCGGTGCTGCCGCGACTGGAGGTGGACTCGATCGCCTGCACATTGGGCACGCCGCGCAGGGCCTGCTCGGCCGGACGCGTGACCTCGACCGTCATCTGGCTGGCCGGGCGGTCGCCGGCGTCGATGCTGACGCGCACGCGCGGAAACTGGATCGCCGGAAACAGCGACACCGGCATGTTCAGTGCCGCGATCACGCCGCCGACCGCGAGCACACCCATCAGGAACAGGATCGAGCGGCGGTGGCGCTGCAGCCAGGCGGCCAGTCCCTCGCTCATTGCGCCGCCTCCGCGGCGATACGTACCGGCATGCCGTCGCTGAGCTCGTAATTGCCGGCGGTGACCACCATGTCGCCCGCGGCGAGCCTGCCGCTGACCGCGATCAGGCCGTCGGATTCGATGCCGGTGCGCACCGCGACGCGCCGCGCGCGTCCGGCGACGACCACGAACACGTAGCTGCCGGCACGGTCGCCCAGCACCGCGCTGCGCGGCACCGCCAGCGTGCGCCGGGTCTGCAGCCGGATCGCGCCGCGCATCCAGCTGCCCGGTACCAGTCCGGCAGCGGCGTCGCCCTCGAGGCGCACGACGGCATCGACCAGATGCGTCGCCGGATTGATCACCGCGTGCACCTGGGCGATCTGCGCCGCGATAGCGCCGTCGTGGCCGAAAACCGGCTGCAGGCGTACCGGCATGCCGGCGCGAACCCGCGCCACTTCCTCGGGTTCGAGGCCCATGCGCACCCAGACGTGGCGCTGTGCGCCCAGCATCAGCAGCGGCTGTCCGGCCTGCACCTGCGCGCCGGGCGCGACGTCGAGCTGGGTGACGACTGCCGCCTCCGTTGCGCGCAGCACGTCGCTGGACATGCCCGCGCCCTGACGTGCGAGTGCCTTCAGTTCGGCCTTGGCATTGGCCAGCGCCTGCCGCGCATTGGCCAGATCGCCGCGCGTGGAGAGCTGCTGCTTGAACAGATCCTCATTCTGCTGCAGCTGGATCCGGGCGCTGGCGACCTTGCCCTGCGCCTGCGCGTAGGCCATGCGCGACTGCGGCGCGGTCGCGATCTCGAGCAGGCGCTGGCCGGCGGCGACGCGCTGACCGAGTCCGACCCAGAGCCGGGTGATCTCGCCGGGACGCAGCGTGGTCAACGCGCGCAGGCGCTCGGGGTCCGGCTCGACCTTGCCGTAGACGGTGATGTCCTCGGCCAGCGTGCGCAGGGCTGCCGGCGCCGTGGTGACCTGCACGCGGGGCGCATTCGCGGGCGCAGCGGCGGCGAGCAGCGGCAGCAGGCAGGCGGCGAGGGCAACGAGACGGCGCAGCGGACGATTCATCGGGAGTCTCCGGAGACGGCAGCAGGCAGCGCGGCGGCACCCGGCGGTACGCGGCCGAGCAGCGCGGCCAGCGCGACCTGGCCCTTGGCGAGGGTGGCGGTGAGGTCGAGTGCCTCCAGTTCGCGCGCCAGCAGGCTCTGCTGGATCGCGGCCCAGGCACTGCCGGCGAGGTTGCCGGCGGCGAAGGCGGTATCGGCGCGCGCCGCCAGCGTGCGCAGTTGTGGCAGGCGCTGCTGCAACCGGGCACGCTGGCGGGCCACCTCGGCCAGTTGCGCGGCCAGCGCGCGCGCCTCGGCATCGGCCTGATCCAGTCGCGCCTGATAGTCGGCATGCAGACGCTCGCGCGTCGCTTCGGCGATGCGCGCCCGCGCCTGCGCGCCGCCGAAGACCGGCAGGTTCAGGCTGATGCTGAGTCCGCTGCTCTGCACCCGGCTGGTGTCGGAGGCGCGGCTGACGCCGACGCTGAGACCGGGGAACTGCGCCAGCACGGCGGCGCGGAAGTTGGCGTCGACAGCGCCGTAGCCGGCCGCCAGCGCCAGCAGGTCGGGCCGTGTGCGCGGCAGTGCCTGCAGCGCCGCATCCAGCGCGACGCGGTCCGGCAGCGGCGGCGTCTGCGGCGCGCCCAGCGCGTAGCGGGCGGCGGGGGCGAGGCCCAGCAGCGCATTGAGCTGCGCCTGCGCCGCGACCTGCGCCTGGCGCGCCGTGGCCAGCTGTGCCTCGGCGTCGCTCAGCGTCACCAGGCTGGCCGCCGCGCTCTCCAGGGTGACGTCGCCGTTGCCGAGTGCATGTGCGAACGCGGAGTTGCGTTCGCGCGCCATCTGCACCTGGCGCGCCAGCAGTGCGCTGCGGCGTTCGGCCGTCCACAGATCGACGTAGGTGGCGGCGGCGCCCTGTGCCAGTGCCCAGCCCTGCCACGCCAGCTGCAGCCGCGTCGCGGTCAGCCGCGCGCGCGCCGCGTCGAGCGTGGCGCCGCGCGTCAGCAGTGCGGACAGGTCCTCGCTGAGGCCGAGGTTCCATGCCTGGCTGTAGCCCGGTGTGCTCGGATGATCGACGCTGGCGCTGAGCTGCGGATCCGGCAGCAGCCCCGCGGCGCGCAGTTGCAGCGTGCTGATGCGGGCGTCGATCAGCGCCGCGCGGTAGCC
>DATLSL010000061.1:0-6561 GCA_035534135.1 Rhodanobacteraceae bacterium
GTGCCCGCACCCGGCACCACCAGCGCGGGGTCGATATCAGCCAGCGGCAGCAGCACGAACGCACGCTCGGCGAGGCGTGGATGCGGCACCCTCAGTCCGGCCTCGTCGATCTGCTGCTCGGCGTACAGCAGCAGATCGAGATCCAGCCGCCGCGGCCCCCAGCGCTGCTCATGCGTGCGATCACGGCCGGCGCCACGCTCGATCGCGAACAGCGCGTCGAGCAACGCGCGCGGCGGCAACGCGGTATCGAGCGCGGCGGCAGCGTTGAGGTAGTCGGCCTGCGGTACCGGTCCCCAGGGCGGCGTGCGCCAGAACCGGGAACGCGCCAGCAGCAGCGTCCCCGGCAGCGCCGCCAATGCCGCACAGGCATGCTCGATCTGCGCGCGGGGGTCGCCGCGATTGGCGCCGAGCCCGACGCAGGCGCGGGCCACGGTCAGTCGGCCGCGACGGCAGGTTTCTTGCGTCGTGAGCGGCGTCGGCGCTTCTTGGCCGGCGCCGCCGCTTCGGCGTCCGCCAACAAGCTGCCGCTGTCCAGCGCAGCGGCCAGCTGCTCCGGCGGCTGCGCCTGCGCGTCGGTCCACCAGGCGCCGAGTTCGGCCAGCTCGGGGGACTCGGCCGCGCGCAGCAGCAGAAAATCGTAGGCCGCACGGAAGCGCGGATGCGACATCAGACGGAATACGCGCTTGCGCGCGCGCTGGGCAAAACGCGGCTGCAGCGCCCAGATCTCTTCCATCACCGTGCCGAAACGGCGCGGGATGGCCACCCGGTCGCTCTGCTCGGCCACCACCCGCGCGGCCGCGTGCTGCCAGGCCAGGGTCGGCTCGTCGCCGGCGGCAATGCGCGCCTCGGCCTGCGCGCGTGCCTCGCCCCACAGCAGCACGGCGAACAGGAAGGCCGGGGTCACGGATTTGTCCTCGGCCACGCGCGCGTCGGTGTTCGCCAGCGCCTGTTCGATCAGCGCGCGCAGGCCGCCGGCATTGTCGCGCGCCAATGCGCGCGCGGTGACCGGATACAGATGCTCGAGCAGTCCGTAATGGTCGAGCAGGCGAAAGCTCTGCAATCCGTGCCCGGCAAGGAACAGCTTCAGCGATTCGTCGAACAGCCGCGCCGACGGCGCGTCGGCCAGCAGCGGGCCGAGGCTGGCAAACGGCGTCGACGCCGCGGCGTCGATGCTGAAATCGAGCTTGGCTGCCAGCCGCACCGCGCGCAGCATGCGCACCGGATCCTCGCGATAGCGCTGCTCGGGATCGCCGATCAGGCGCAGCACGCGATCCTGCAGATCCTGCATGCCGCCGATGTCGTCGCGCACGCTGAAATCGGCAATGTTGTAGTACAGCGCGTTGACGCGGAAGTCGCGGCGCAGTGCGTCTTCCTCCAGCGAGCCCCAGATGTTGTCGCGGGTGATGCGGCCGTCGACGATCTCGCGATCGCCGTCCGCACCGTGACCGCGGAAGGTCGCCACCTCGATGATCTCGGGGCCGAACACCACATGCGCGAGGCGAAAGCGGCGGCCGATCAGCCGGCAGTTGCGGAACAGATGCTTGACCTGCTCCGGCGTCGCGTCGGTGGCGATGTCGAAATCCTTGGGATGGCCGCCGAGCAGCAGATCGCGCACCGCGCCGCCGACCAGAAACGCCGCGAAGCCCGCCTCATGCAGCCGGTACAGCACGCGCAGCGCGGCGGAACTGATCGACTTGCGGGAGATCGCGTGTTCGGCCCGCGGGATGATGCGCGGAATGTGCGCCGGCGGTTTCCTGGCGTCCTTGGACAAGCGTTGGATTCCTCGAAACAGGTTGCGCAGGACGTTGCCGGGAACAGTCATTTCGCTATACTACCGCGCCTTCGCCGGCCAGTGCTCCCTTCGTCTAGTGGCCCAGGACACCGCCCTCTCAAGGCGGGAACACGAGTTCGAGTCTCGTAGGGAGCACCACCTTCGTTTCGTGCATTTCCCGGCTGCCGCACGCATGACTTTCGTCGTCATCGACAACTGCATCAAGTGCAAATACACGGACTGCGTCGAGGTGTGTCCGGTTGATGCGTTTCACGAAGGCCCCAATTTTCTCGCCATCGACCCCGACGAGTGCATCGACTGCACCCTGTGCGAGCCGGAGTGCCCGGTCCGGGCGATCTATCCCGAGGACGACGTGCCGGCCGGCCAGGAGCACTGGGTCGCCCTGAATGCCGAGCTCGCCAAGCAGTGGCCGGTGATCACCGAACGCAAGGACGCGCCCGCCGACGCCAAGGACTGGGATGGCAAGCCCGGCAAGCTGCCGCTGCTCGAACGCTGATCGCGTGCGCCTCGCACCTCCGAAAAGCGCCGTCCGCGGACGGCGCTTTTCGCGTCAACCGAAGACGACTGCCGGGTCAGGTCAGGCGGCTCTTCAGCAGCGCCAGCACCTGCTGCACCGCGGCGGGCTCGCCGGTCAGCTCGATCACGCTGGAAGTCCCCTGCGCCCGCACGGCGACGCTGACGGGGCCGCTGACGGTGCGCGTCCTGGTGCGCGAGAACATCGAGAACATGCGCTTGAAGAAGCCCTGCGGCGGCGGCTCGGACACCTGCACCCGCACCGCCACACTGTAGGTATGTGCCGCGTCGTCGTGCGCCGTCACGCTGCCGACGCCGCCGCGCTCGAGCGCGAGGCCGACCCGGCGGTAGGTGTTGTCGACGGTGTCTTTGAGGCTGAGGCTGCTGGCCGTGGCGACGCCGCCGGTTGCCGTGCCGGCATCGGGTATCGTCATCGCCGCCGCCGACGGCGGCAGATCGAGCGGGGGTGGCACCTCCAGCGGGCGCTCCTGCTGCGCGTTCTTCCAGGCTTCATCGCTCTTGCGATGGAACAGGCTGCAGCCGGACAGCGTCAGGGTGACGAGAGCAGCGGCGATCAGAAGCTTCTTCATGCGGGATTCCAGGGTGATGATTCAGGCAGCCGAAGCGCGGGGCAGCAACGCAGCCAGCGTCTCGGCGATGCGACGTCGCGCGGCACCGTGCTCGAGCTCGAGCAGCGGCAGGCGCAGAACCGCGGTGGCGATGCCGATCTCGGCCAGACCGGCCTTGACCGGAATCGGATTAGGTGCGCAGTTTAGCGCGTCCAGCAGCGGCGCTAGGGTGGCAGCGTGGCGCAGAGCGGAAGCGCGGTCCCCGGCACGCGCCGCATCGCTCAGCGCGCGGAAGGCGTGCGGCAGCAGGTTGTTGGCGACCGAGATCACGCCCGCCGCACCAGCCAGCATTGCCTCGTGCGCGCTGCCGTCGTCGCCGGACAGGAACGTGAAATCGTCCCGCACCAGCGCCGCGACGGCGGCGATGCGTGCGGCGTCGGCGCGCGCTTCCTTGATGGCCACGATCCGCGGATGCTCGCGCAACATGGCAACCGTTTCCGGCAGCAGATCGCAGCCGGTGCGCGACGGCACGTTGTACAGCACCACCGGCAAGCCGCTGCTCTCGGCGACCGCGAGAAAGTGTCGGCGCAGGCCTTCCTGGGTCGGACGCACATAGTACGGCGTGACTACCAGCGCGCCGTCGGCGCCGAGCACCTCGGCGCGCCGCGTCAGCGCGATCGTCTGCGCGGTGCCGGCTTCGCCGCAGCCGGCCAGCACCGGGATGCGACCGGCGACGTGCGCGACTGCGAACGCCAGCAGGCGCTCCCATTCGGCGTGCTCGAGCATGTGCGCCTCACCGGTCGAACCGGCGACGACCACACCCTGGGTACCGCCGCCCAGCTGATGGTCGAGCAAGCGGGCAAAAGCGTCGAGATCGAGCGCGCCGTCGGCCGCGAACGGCGTGGCGAGGGCGCACATGCTGCCGGACAGCTTCAAGGGGAGCACCTACGGCCTGTGTGGCCGCATGTTACTTGCGGGTTTGCGAGGCGGGCAAGTAAGCTCGCGACAGGCCGGACGCGCCGTTTGCGCCGGGGACCGCCAGCCCGCACGGGTGTATCCACTTGAACCGATCTTCCCAGCGTCCCGGACCCGACAACCACCTGCTGATCCAGACCGTGACCCCCGCCGCGCGCTCACCGCTGCTGGCGCTGGTCAAGCGCATCGCGGATTCCGGCTGCAATCTGGCGGATACCCGCGTCTCCACCGTCGGCGCTGATGTCTCGCTGGTGCTGCTGGCGCAGGGGCCGTGGGATGCGGTGGCCAAACTCGAGGCCGCACTCGCGCGCGCCGGTCGCGACGAGGAGCTGCACCTGGTCAGCTACCGCACCACGCCGCGCGTACCGCAGTCGCACCTGCTGCCGTACGTGGTCGAAGTGGTGGCCGCCGACAAGCCGGGCGTGCTGCTCGACATCATCGAATTCTTCGCCCGCCGCAGCATCAGCGTCGAGCAGCTGACCTCGTCGCGCTACCGCGCCATGCAGACCGGTGCCGACATGTTCTCGGCGCAGATCACCATCGGCATCCCCAGCGAGGCGCACATCGCCGCACTGCGCGACGATTTTCTCGAGCTCTGCGACGGGCTCAATCTCGACGCCATCATGGATCCGATGAAGTTCTGACCGGAAGCACGCCATGATTCTTGCCGCGCTTTCATTCGCGCTGATTGACTTGGTACTCGCGGCCAGCGCTCACTCCGCGCCACATGCTCTGAAAATGCGTGTCGTCGAACCCGGAAAGGACAGCAGCCCGCGATGATCGACCTCGGCGCGCGCATCCCCGACCTGCCGCTGGCACTGTCCAGCGGCAGGACCGCGCAACTGGCCGACTATGCCGGACACTGGCTGGCGCTGTACTTCTACCCCAGGGACAGCACGCCGGGTTGCACCACCGAAGGTCGCGAGTTCAACGCGCTGCTGGCGCAGTTCAGGCGCCGCAAGGCCGTGGTGCTGGGCGTCTCGCGCGATTCGCTCACCTCGCACCAGAACTTCTGCACCCGGCAGGGCTTCGCGTTCGATCTGGTCAGCGACGGCGACGAGACACTGTGCCGCGCCTTCGACGTGATCCACGAGAAGGTGCTCTACGGCAAACGCCACCTCGGCGTGGTGCGCAGCACCTTTCTCATCGCCCCCGACGACACGCTTGCGCAGGCCTGGCGCAACGTCAAGGTCGCGGGGCACGCCCAGGCCGTGCTGGACGCGATTCCGTCCCGGTGATCGGCCGCCTGCGCCCTCCCGACTTCCCGCGCGGCAACCGCCGCGGCGGGCCGCTGCCGTTCCCCCCGTCCCACCACCACGAGGATCCGTCCGCATGACTCGCGGCAAGCGCATCTACGCCCTCGATACCAACGTGCTGCTGCACGACCCGACGTCGCTGTTCCGTTTCGAGGAACACGACGTGTTCATTCCGATGACGGTGCTGGAGGAACTGGACGAAAAGAAAAGCGGCGGCTCCGAGCTGGCACGCAACGCGCGCCAGACCAGCCGCTTCCTCAACGAACTGATCGAGCGCGGCAATGGCCACGGCATCAAGGACGGGCTGCCGCTGACCGACCCGCAGGGCATCAAGCTGGGCCGCGGCGGTGCCGCCGGCAAGCTGTGGTTCCAGGCGCGCACCGCCGACAGCCGCAGCAAGGCCGACAACGAGATCCTCGCCGCCGTGCTCGATCTGCGCGAGCGCCATCCGGACACGCCGGTGGTGCTGGTCAGCAAGGACATCAACCTGCGCATCAAGGCGAGCATCTACGGCATCGCCGCCGAAGACTACGAGAACGACCGCGCGCTGGACGATTTCGCCCTGCTCTTCAGCGGGCACGCCGAATTGCCCGAGGATTTCTGGCAGCGCCACCCCGAAGTGCGCTCGTGGTCGGAGCGCGGCCATACCTTCTACGAACTGGCGCCGGCCAAGGACGAGGACTGGCATCCGCATCAGTGCCTGTATCTCCCCGGAGAGGCGGGCATCGAGCTGCGCGTGCTCGGCGTCACCGACGGCAAGGCGCGACTGAAACTGCTCGACGACTACAGTGGCCACACCCACACCGTCTGGGGCATCTCGGCGCGCAACCGCGAGCAGAACTTCGCGCTCAACGTGCTGATGGATCCCGAGGTCGACTTCGTTACCCTGCTCGGCACCGCCGGCACCGGCAAGACCCTGCTGGCGCTGGCGGCAGGGCTGGCGCAGGTGATGGACCAGCAGCGCTATCGCGAGATCATCATGACCCGCGCGACGGTGTCGGTGGGTGAGGACATCGGTTTCCTGCCCGGCACCGAGGAGGAGAAGATGACGCCGTGGATGGGCGCGCTGACCGACAACCTCGAGGTGCTGGCCAATCCCGAGGAGGGCGGCGCCTGGGGGCGTGCAGCAACCAACGATCTGCTCGCCTCGCGGGTCAAGATCCGCTCACTCAACTTCATGCGCGGACGCACCTTCCTCAGCCGCTACGTGATCATCGACGAGGCGCAGAACCTGACGCCCAAACAGATGAAGACCCTGATCACCCGCGCTGGTCCCGGCACCAAGATCGTCTGCCTTGGCAATGTCGAACAGATCGACACGCCCTACCTCACCGAGACCAGTTCCGGCCTGACCTACGCGGTGGACCGCTTCAAGGGCTGGCAGCACTCGGCGCACATCACTCTGCGCCGCGGCGAACGCTCGCGGCTGGCGGATTTTGCGTCGGAGGCGCTGTGA
>DATLSL010000062.1:0-17329 GCA_035534135.1 Rhodanobacteraceae bacterium
GGCAAGACCGAACTGTGCAAGGCGCTGGCCGCGTTCCTGTTCGACACCGAGGACGCGCTGGTGCGCATCGACATGAGCGAATTCATGGAGAAGCACGCGGTGTCGCGGCTGATCGGCGCGCCGCCGGGTTACGTCGGCTACGAGGAGGGCGGCTACCTTACCGAGGCGGTGCGGCGGCGGCCCTACAGCGTGATCCTGCTGGATGAGGTCGAGAAAGCGCACCCGGACGTGTTCAACGTGCTGCTGCAGGTACTCGACGACGGCCGCCTGACCGATGGCCAGGGCCGCACGGTGGACTTCCGCAACACCGTGATCGTGATGACCTCCAATCTCGGCAGCCAGCTGATCCAGGAGCTGGGTGGCGGCGGCGAGGAAGGCTACACGCAGATGAAGGCGGCGGTGCTGGGCGTCGTGCAGACGCACTTCCGTCCCGAGTTCATCAACCGCCTCGACGAGCTGGTGGTGTTCCGCTCGCTGGAGAAGTCGCAGATCCGCGCCATCGCGCGCATCCAGATCGGCTATCTGGAAAAGCGCCTGGCCGAGCGCCAGCTCCGGCTCGAGATCAGCGACCCGGCGCTGGATCTGCTGGCCAACATCGGCTTCGATCCGGTGTACGGCGCGCGGCCGCTGAAGCGCGCGGTCCAGCAGCAGCTGGAAAACCCGTTGGCACGCGGGATCCTCGAAGGCCGCTTCCAGCCCGGCGACACCGTGGTGGTGGCTGCCGCAGGCGGACATCTGACGTTCGATCGCCATCCCCGCACGAGCTGAGCGCTGCGCCGCCGGCACGGTCGAGCGATCCGGGATCCCGCTGTCGCGCGGTGGTGCGCTGACCCCGCGCTGACCGCGCCGGCGCCGCGCATTGAGGCTGCGGCCGGGGCTCCGCTAAGCTCGCCGGGTTGTGCGCCGCCCGATCGCGGCCCGCGAGTCCGCCGTGACCTCCATCCCTCCCCCCGCCGCACGCCGTTCGTGGCTCAGCGCCGCGCTGTTCGCGCTGCTGGTGGCGGCGCTGAACGTCGGTCTGTGGGCGTGGGCCAACCAGCCGGTCAACGCACCCGGCTGGCGGGGTTCGATCCACGGCTTTGCCTACAGCGGCTTTCAGCGCTACCAGAGCCCGCTCAACGACACCTATCCCAGCGGCGACGAGATCCGCGGCGATCTCTCGCTGCTGTCGAAATATACCCACCGCATCCGCACCTATTCCTCGCTGCAGACGCCGCAAATTGCACGCCTGGCCCGCGATTACGGCCTCGACGTGATGGCCGGCGCCTGGCTCGACCGCCGCCGCGGCAACAACGAGCGCGAGCTCGACGCCCTGATCGCGCAGGCGCGGCGCTATCCCAACATCACCCGCGTGATCGTCGGCAACGAGGTGCTGCTGCGCCAGGACATGTCGCCGCACGCGTTGATGGCTTACCTCGACCGCGCTCGCGCGGCGATCCGCCAGCCGGTGTCCACCGCCGAGCCCTGGCATATCTGGGAGAAGTATCCCGAGCTGGCCGACCATGTCGATTTCATCACCGTGCATCTGCTGCCGTACTGGGAGGGCATTCCGCGCAAGGACGCGGTCGGCATGGTGCTCAAGCGCTACGAGCAGTTGCAGCGGCTGTTTCCGGGCAAGCCGATCGTGATCGGCGAGGTCGGCTGGCCGTCCAACGGCGACCGCTACAAGTACGCCGAACCCAGCCCGGCCAACCAGGCGCTGTTCCTGCGCCAGTGGTTCAACGTGGCGAAGGCGCGCGGCATCGACTACTACGTGATGGAGGCTTTCGACCAGCCGTGGAAGGAGCAGCTGGCCGGCCGCACCGAGGCGTACTGGGGCATGTTCGGCGCCGATCGCCAGCTGAAGTTTCCGCTGACCGGCCCGGTGATCGAGGACCCCAACTGGCCATCGAAGGCGCTGGCCGCCTCGCTGCTGGCGCTGCTGCCGATGCTCGCGTTCGCCTATGTGTTCCGCCGCTTCCGGCCGGCCGGGCGGCTGTTCTACCTCAGCCTGATCCAGCTGGCGGCGGGCCTGGTGGTGTGGGCGATCACGGTGCCGTTCGCGTTCTACCTCGACCCGTTCGACTGGGCGATGCTGGTGATCCTGTTCCCGGCGCAGCTGGCGATTCTCGCCATCCTGCTGATCAACGGCTTCGAGTTCACCGAAGTGCTGTGGCGGCGCGGCTGGATGCGCCACTTCGGCCTGCGTGCGCCCTCTCCACCTGCGCAGCAGCCGTTCGTGTCGGTGCATCTGGCCTGCTGCAACGAACCGCCGGAGATGGTGATCGTCACCCTGGATTCGCTGGCCGCGCTCGACTACGCGCACTTCGAGGTGGTGGTGATCGACAACAACACCCGCGACGAGGCGGTCTGGCGGCCGATCGAGGCGCACTGCCGCGCGCTCGGCCCGCAGTTCCGTTTCTTCCATCTCGAGCCGTGGCCCGGCTTCAAGGCCGGCGCGCTGAACTTCGGTCTCAAGGAAACCGATCCGCGCGCCGAGGTGGTCGCCGTGGTCGACGCCGATTACGTCGTGCGGCCAGACTGGCTGGCGCGCCTGACCGGTTACTTCGACGATCCCAAAGTGGCGGTCGTCCAGTGCCCGCAGGCGCACCGCGACTTCGCGCACAACGCCTTCCGGCGCATGACCGCGTGGGAGTTCGACGGCTTCTTCCGCATCGGCATGCACCATCGCAACGAGCGCAACGCGATCATCCAGCACGGCACCATGACCATGGTCCGCCGCAGCGCGCTGGAGGGCACCGGCGGCTGGTCGGAGTGGACCATCTGCGAGGACGCCGAGCTCGGCCTGCGTCTGATGCACGCCGGCTACGACACCGTCTACGTCGACGAGGTGATGGGCCAGGGGCTGACTCCGGCCGATTTCACCGCCTACAAGTCGCAGCGCTACCGCTGGGCCTTCGGCGCGATGCAGATCTTCAAGGCGCGCTGGGGCTGGATGATCCGCCGCGGCCCGCTCAGCCCCGGCCAGCGCTTCCACTTCCTCACCGGCTGGTTCAGCTGGTTCGCCGACGCCCTGCATCTGGTGTTCACCCTGCTGGCGCTGGCGTGGACCGCGCTGATGCTGGGCCTGCCGCAGTACTTCAGTCTGCCGATGAAGCTGTTCCTGATCCCGGTGCTGGGCTTCTTCGTCGCCAAGGCGGTGTTCGGCATCGTGCTCTATCGCGCACGCGTGCCGTGCTCGTGGCGCGACACGCTGATGGCGGCGGTGGCCAGCATGGGCCTCAGCCACGCCATCGCGCGCGGCATCTGGTGGGGCCTGGCGAAGAAAAAGGGCGAGTTCGTGCGCACCGCCAAGAGCCGGCGCCTGCGCGGCCGCCCGAGCGCGTTCGCCTCGGTGCGCGAGGAGCTGCTGATGGTGCTGGCGCTGGGTGCCGGCATCGCCGGCATGGCCTACACCTACGGCGGTGCCTACCTCGAAAGCAAGCTGTGGATCACCATCCTCGCCGCACAGGCGATCCCCTACCTGTCGGCACTGGTCGGCGCCACCGTCGCCCACCGCTCCGGCGAGACGGCGGGCTGAGGCCCGCGGATCAGAAGCGGGTCGACATCAGCCCGCGGGCGGGCGCGCCAGTTCCATCACGGTGACGTCGCCCTTGTCGTCGCGCTGCTCGAACTTGACCGGCAGCAGCAGCGGCGGCGCGTACCAGGCGCGGATGCCGTTGTCGGCGTCGCTGCGCTCGACCTTGATCGCCTGATAGGTGCCCGCCGGCACCTGCAACGGCGCCCGCGCGCCGATGGCGTAATGCTGCTGCGAGATGTGGTCGCGCAACGCCACCGGCAGCACCAGGGTGCCGTGGGCACCGTCGGCCACCGCCATGCCCAGCGCCAGCGTGGCCACGTTGCGGTCGAGCGCACGGCCGTCGAGCGCGAAGACCTGGCTGCCCTTGCGGTCCTGGTAACGCGCCTGATGCGTGGTCCAGTCGAAGCTCAGGCTGTTGCTGTTGTCCTTGATCCCGCTTTTCAGCGCGTAGTGGTAATCGAGGCTTTCCGGCTGACCGCCGATCAGGCGGAAGCGCGAGTCGGTGCGCACGCTGAGGCCGAGCAGAGCGGCCAGTCCCGCGCTGCCGCGGGTCTGCGTACTGAACTGCCAATCGCCGCTGGCGCCCGGTTCGAGGCGCATGGTCGCGGTTCCGAGGGCGTCGCCGTTGCGCAGCACGCGGTACTCGGCGCTGACCGGCTTCAGCTCGGCCGCGCCCGCGGGGCGCAGGCCCGGGGCGGCGAGTGCCATCAGGCTGACAGCGACCAGGGCGGGCAACGGGATACGGGGCATGGCGCGGACTCCACGGTCAGATGCGCGCCACTCTGCCGCGCCGCGCCTGAACGGCGACTCATACCCGGTTGCGTTCAATCGATACGCTGGGCAGCCGGGATGGAGCCCCATGGAGGCGGAATCCGGGGCTCGATCCTTGAAATGGAACGAATCATTTGCGCACTTCGCGCACTTCGCGGACAAAAAATCTTTCTCGATGCAGCATCATTCCCGGATTCCGCTGCGCTGCATCCGGGCTACGCGGTTCTCGTGTCTCGATCGCGAACGGATATCAGGCAGGTTGCAGGCTGCCGTCAACCGCGAGCTGCAGTGGCGCGTGCAAGCGCTGGCCGTCGGCCTCGACGCCGCCGTCGCGCCAGACGATGCGCCCTGCGGCAAGCGCGGCGACGCAGGCAACCAGCAGGCGATGCTCCAGCGGCTGCAGGCGCGCAGCCAGCGTTTCGGGGGTGTCGCCCCGCTGCACCGGCAGGCGCACCTGCGCGATCAGCGGACCGCCGTCGAGTTCGGGTGTGACGAAATGCACGCTGGCGCCGTGCTCGGCATCGCCGACCTCGAGCGCGCGCCGATGCGTGTGCAGGCCGCGGTATTTCGGCAGCAGCGACGGGTGCAGGTTGATCGCCCGCCCCGCCCACGGCGCCAGCGCTGCGGCGTCGAGTACGCGCATGAAGCCCGCCAGCACCACCAGCGCCGCGCCGCTGGCGGCGACGCGCTCGAACAGGGCGAGGTCGTAGCTGCGGCGATCGGGATAGCCCTGCGGATCGAGCGCCAGGGTGGCGATGCCCTCCGCCTCGGCACGGCGTAGCGCCGGCGCCGCGGCCTTGTCGCTGGCGACCAGCGCGAAGTCGACCGCCAGCCGGCCCTCGCGCCGCGCATCGATCAGCGCGGCGAGGTTGCTGCCGCGGCCGGAGGCGAGCACGGCGATGGGAGTTGGGGAGGTCATGGCGTGGGGTGAGGGGTGAGCGGTGAGCGGAAAGAGCAGTCTGTCATCCCTTGGGGACTTCTCCTCTGGACTTCCTTCGGTCGTCCCGACAAGGGACTTCCTACGGGGCGCGTTGGTCGTCCCTTGGGGATTTCCGTTGGTCATCCTGAACGCAGTGAAGGATCTTTTCGCGCGGTCACGTTTCGGCACAGCTCACTCGCGTGCCGGCGAGACAAGCCCTTCGCTACGCTCAGGGTGACAAGCTTGAATCCGAGTCCCGAGTCCCTCGCTCTCAGGCTTTTCCCGGGTCCCGGGTCCCGGACCCCGGTCCCTTTACGAATTATCCATCCTTGGCGCATGGCGCCTGCCCGGCCTTCCTTGGCCGGGCGCTCGCCGGCGCGCGCTGCCATTCAAGGCAGCGCGCGTCACTTCCCGGCTTGGCCCGAGTCCCGAGGTCAGCTGATGCGCACCCGCTCGCCGTCGCCGGCGCGGACGACCTCGCCGATCGGCGTCGCGGTCAGTCCGTGCGCGGCCAGCGCAGCGGTGATCGCGGCCTGCTGATCGGGCGCAGCGATCACCACATAACCGATACCGCAGTTGAAGGTGCGCCACATCTCCGCGCGCGGCACCGCGCCCTCGCGCTGCAGCCAGTCGAACACCGGCGGCAGCGTCCACGCCGAACTGTCGATGGCGAGACCGAGGCCTGCGGGTACCACGCGGATGATGTTCTCCTGCAGACCGCCGCCGGTGATGTGGGCCATGCCGTGCACCGGCACGCGCTGGAGCAGGTCGAGGATGGGTTTGACGTAGAGGGTGGTCGGCGCCAGTAGCGCGTCGGCCAGGCTCACGCCAGCGAGGTCGAGATCCCACGGCGCGCCGGCACGTTCGACGATCCTGCGGATCAGCGAATAGCCGTTGGAGTGCGGCCCGGACGACGGCAGGCCGAGGAGGACGTCGCCGGCACGGATGGCGCGGCCGTCGATCAGCGCGGATTTTTCCGCCGCGCCGACGCAGAAGCCGGCGAGGTCGTACTCGCCCGGCGGGTACATGTCGGGCATCTCGGCGGTCTCGCCGCCGATCAGCGCGCAGCCGGCCAGTTCGCAGCCTTTCGCGATGCCGCCGACCACGCGCACCGTCGTGTCGACGTCGAGCTTGCCGGTGGCGAAGTAGTCGAGGAAGAACAGCGGCTCGGCGCCCTGCACCAGCACGTCGTTGACGCACATGCCGACGAGGTCGATGCCGATCGTGTCGTGGCGGTTCAGCTGCTGCGCCAGCCTGAGCTTGGTGCCGACGCCGTCGGTGCCGGACACCAGCACCGGCTCGCGGTAGCGGCCGGCCAGGTCGAACAGCGCGCCGAAGCCGCCCAACCCGCCCATCACCTCCTTGCGGAAGGTGCGCGCCACCAGCGGCTTGATGCGCTCGACCACGGCGTTGCCGGCATCGATGTCGACGCCGGCGGCGCGGTAGGTGAGGCCTTCCTTCTCGGCGGACATCGCGTCGGAACCCGGCAGGATCAGCCGGTCATGATAGACGTTCGGCCCCCGATTGGGCAGACTGCAGGCCGGTTTCACGGCACTCGCCGCCATGCGCAAGTCGTTCGTTCCGGCCACCTTGCTGCTGCTGGCCCTGCTGTTCGGGCTGGCGACCGCCGCCGCCGCCGATGACACCCTCTACAGCGCCAGCGTGCCGCTGGCCGACACCTCCACCGGCGCCCGCGACCAGGCCTTCGCGCAGGCACTGGGCGCGGTGCTGAGCCATCTGACCGGCGACCCGACCGTGGTCGCGCAACCCGGAGTCGCCGCGGCGCTGAAGAACGCGCCCGCGCTGGTGCAGCAGTACCACTACGTGCAGGCCCCGACCGGCGGCGTGCTGTCGCTTACGGTCAGCTTCGATCCCGGCGCGCTGCGGCGGCTGGCACGCGATCTGGCACTGCCGATCTGGCCGGGCCCGCGACCGCCGGTACTGGCGGTGCTCACCGGCGCGGACGGCATGCCGCTGACCGCCGCGCAGGCCGCCCCGCTGCTGGTCGCCGGCAGCGATCGCGGGATCCGCTTCGTGTTGCCGGCTGCCAACGCCCCCGCACCGGACGCCACGGCGCTGGCACAAGTCGACCCCGCGGCGTTGGCCGCCGCCGCCGCGCAATACCACACCGGTCTGCTGCTGATCGGACGACTGAACGCAGCCCGCGCCAGCTGGACCCTGATCATCGGCGGCCAGGCGCAGACCTGGCAAGGCCGCGGCGGCGACGCCAGTGCACAGCTCGACGACGGCGCCGCGACCGCGACGCGCCGGCTGGCACAGCGCTTTGCGGCCGCGCCGGCCGCCGCCAACGCACAGCAGGCCACGCTGTGGGTGAGCGGACTGCAGTCCGCCCGCGACTACGCCACACTGATCGGCACGTTGCGCCGCGACCCGCGCGTGCGCGGCCTGCAGCCGCTGCAGGCGCAGAGCGACGGCCTGCTGCTGGCGCTGGACCTGAGCGTGCCGCTGGGCAATGTCAGTGACGACCTGGTCGCCAGCGGACGGCTGGTCCCGGCCGCGGCGCATCCCGGCGCAGCGCTGGCCCTGCGCTGGGTGCACTGACAGGCGCCGCCGTGGCCACCGCGCCACGCAACGGTTCCGCGGCCGATTCGCCGCTGCGCCATCTGCCCAACCTGATCACGCTGCTGCGCATCCTGCTGGTGCCGCCGCTGGCGCTGGCGCTGTTCGATCGCGCCTACGTCCTCGCGCTGACGCTGACCCTGATCGCCGGGTTTTCGGATGCGCTCGACGGCTTTCTCGCGCGCCAGTTCCGCTGGCGCAGCCGGCTGGGCGCGCTGCTCGATCCGCTGGCCGACAAGCTGCTGCTGGTGACCTGTTTCATCGGCCTCAGCCTCAATGGTGCGGTGCCGCTGGCGCTGACCGCACTGGTGCTGCTGCGCGACGCGGTGATCGTCGGCGGCGCGATCGCATGGCAGCGCCTGGTCGGTGCGGTGCAGGTGCGCCCCAGTCTGCTGTCGAAGGCCAACACCCTGCTGCAGATCGTCTATGTGCTGGCGGTGCTGGCGGGGCATGCGCTGGCGCGCCCGCTGCCGCTGGCCGTGCCGGCCGTGGCGGTCGGTGCGCTGACCCTTGCCAGCGGCGTGGACTATGTGGTGCGCTGGAGTCTGCGCGCGCGCAACGCGCTGCGCATCCGCCACGGGGAGTCGCAACATGGACGGTGAAATCGCGCGTCGCCTGCAGCTCGCCCTGCTGCTGCTGCTGATCGGATACGTGCTGTGGCTGCTGGCGCCGGTGTTGGCGCCGTTCGCGCTGTCGGCGCTGCTGGCCTACCTCGGCGATCCGCTGGCCGACCGCCTCCAGCGCGCCGGTCTCGGCCGCACCCTGGCGGTGACGCTGGTGTTCGGCCTGATGAGCCTGACCGTGATCGGCGTGCTGCTGGTGCTGGTGCCGCTGATCGAGCGCCAGGTGGCCTACGCCATCCTGCACCTGCCGGATGCGGTGGCCTGGTTCCAGGGCAGCGTCGCGCCGTGGCTGCAACTGCACCTGCATGTGCCGCCGGAAACCTTCGATCCGCAGCGGCTGGTGGCGCTGATCAAGCAGCACTGGCAGGCGGCCGGCGGCATCGCCACCAGCGTGCTGGCCGGCGTCACCCGTTCCGGTCTCGCCGTGGCGGCGTGGCTGATCAATCTGGTGCTGGTGCCGGTGGTGACGTTCTACCTGCTGCGCGACTGGGACACGATGGTGGCGCGCCTGCGCGAACTGCTGCCGCGCGAATACGAGCCCACCGTGGTGCGCCTGGCGCGCGAGGCCGACGCCGTGCTGGGGGCGTTCTTCCGCGGCCAGCTGCTGGTTATGCTGGCGCTGGGCCTGTTCTACGGGCTGGCGTTGTGGCTGGTCGGCATTCGTCTCGGTCCGCTGATCGGCGTGTTCGCCGGGCTGGTCAGCTTCGTGCCCTATCTCGGCTTCATCACCGGCCTGATCGCCAGCCTGATCGCCGCCTTCGCGCAGTATGGCGACTGGCTGCACGTCGGCCTGGTGCTGGGTGTGTTCGCGGTCGGCCAGACGCTGGAAGGCTACGTGCTGGTGCCGCAGCTGGTCGGCGACCGCATCGGCGTGCATCCGGTAGCGGTGATCTTTGCGATTCTCGCCGGCGGCCAGCTGTTCGGTTTCCTCGGCGTGCTGCTGGCGCTGCCGGTGGCGGCGGTGACGATGGTGCTGCTGCGCTACGGTCACGAGCGTTACCGCGCCAGCACGCTGTATGCGCACCCGGCGAGCGCGGGGACACCCGCCAACGACCACGACGCGACGCCGCCGGCGGCATGAGCCAGCTGCCGCTCGCGCTGCGCTTTCCGCGCCAGCAGCGCTTCGAACATTTCCACGCCGGCAGCGCCAACGCCGCCACGCTGGCGCTGCTGCGCACGACCGCCACCACCGCGGCGGCGCCCTGGGTGCTGCTGCACGGCCCACCCGGCAGCGGCAAGACGCATCTGCTGCTGGCGGCCTGCCAGAGCGCGGCCGAGGCCGGCCGCCGCGTGCGCTACGCCGCGCTGAGCGCGTTGCCGGCGCCGCGCCCCGATGCGATCGCAGCGCTGACCGGCGCCGAGCTGATCGCCATCGACGAATTGGACATTGCAGCCGGCACACGCGCCGACGAGCAGGCGCTGTTTGATCTGTACAACCGCAGCCGCGCCGAGGGCGCCACCTTGCTGATCGCCGCACGCCTGCCGCCCGCCGAGCTGGCGCTGAGTCTGCCTGACCTGCGTTCACGACTGGGTGCCTGCACCCGCGCCGTGCTGCACCCGCTCGTCGACGACGAGCGCCGCGCCGTGCTGCGCGAACGCGCGGCAGCGCGTGGCATCGAACTCGACGACAGCGTGCTGGACTGGCTGTTCGCGCGCCACGTGCGCGACCTCGGCGCGCTCACGGCCCTGCTGGATCGCATCGATCGCGCCGCGCTGGCTGCGCGCCGCCGCGTCACCGTGCCGTTCCTGCGCGAGCTGCTGGCCGGCACCGGCACCGGCACCGCAAGCGATCGCTGAGCGCGCCTGCGCGCTGCCCGCATTCGCCCGCTGACGGCCCGCACTGCGCCACGCAGTCGCCCCGGCACGAACCACGGCGGTGCGAGAATGCACGCATGAACCTGCTCGCAATCGAAACCGCCACCGAATCCTGCTCGGTCGCCCTGCTCTGCGGCGATACCTTGCGCGACGTCAGCGAGCTGGCGCCGCGCCGGCACGCCGAACGCGTGCTGCCGATGGCCGAACAGCTGCTGGCGGAGGCCGGCCTGGCGCGTCGCCAGCTCGACGTCATCGCGGTCGGCCGCGGTCCGGGCGCATTCACCGGCGTGCGGCTGGCGGTGTCGCTGGCGCAGGGTCTGGCGCTGGCGCTGGACATTCCGGTGGTAGCGGTGTCCTCGCTGGCGGCGCTGGCGATGGAAGCGCCGATCGACGCACCGCGGATCCTGGCGCTGCTCGACGCGCGCATGGGCGAGCTGTACGCCGGCGCCTTCGCGCGCAACGCTGACGGCAGCGTCACCGCGCTGGACGGCGAGCACGTCGGCGCCGCCGCCGAAATCGCGCTGCCGCTCGACTCCGGCTGGTGGATCGTCGGCAGCGGCTGCAAGGCCTATGCCGAGCTGCTGGCGCTGCGCCTGACCGCGCCGCGCGGCAGCGACGGCGATCGCTATCCGCAGGCACGCCACGTCGCCCGTCTGGGCGCGGTGCAATACGCGGCGGGCGAGGCCGTCGCACCCGAGCTGGCGCTGCCGGTGTATTTGCGCGACAAGGTGGCGCTGACACTCGCCGAGCGCAGCGTCCGCTGAGAACTTGAGAATCAATCGGCTGCGCGGCCGAGCCGACGCCAGCCGTAGTACACCGGCAAGCCGACCAGCATTACCACCAGGCCCATGCCGGCATTGCCGGGGCTGTAAGCGACGGTGACCGCGATCACCGCCACCGTGACCGCGATGAACACGATCGGCTCCAGCGGATACAACGGCGTGCGGAAGCCGGTGTAGCCGCGCTGGTTGCGGCGATACCAGAACAGCGCCGCGATGGTCGCGGAATACCCCAGCCAGTCGACCACCGTGGTGTAGTTCAGCAGCCAGCTGAAGCTGTTGGTCAACGCCAGCACGATGGCCCACGCCGCCAGCAACGCCAGCGCACGCTGCGGTGTATGTCGGCGTGGATGCAGCATACCCAGACTGCGAAAGAACAGGCCCTGCGCGGCGATCGTCTGCAGCACGCGCGCGGCGCCGCCCAACGCTACCGCGCAATAGCCGAAGGTAGATGCGGCGATGCCCGCAGCCATCAGCCGTTCGCCCAGCGCACCGAAGGCCTGGTGCATCACCGCGGCAGCGGGTGCCTCACTGTGCGCCAGGCCGGCGTGACCCAGCGCCGCCAGATAGGCCAGGTTGACCAGTGCGTAGGCGACCATCACCAGCAGCAGACCCCACACCAGTGCACGCGGCAGCGTGCGCTGCGGATCGCGCACCTCGCCGGCCAGCGCATTGAGATAGGCGAAGCCGCCGTAGGCGAACAGCACCGGCAGCAAGGCGATGGCGAAATTGGGGTGGCTGATGCCGGGATCGGCCGCCAATGCCGTCGACAGGTGCGGCGCGGCCAGCCACAGTCCGGCGCCGACCAGGACCGCCACCGCGGTCAGCTTGAGCAGGCTCATCAGGTTCTGCAGCAGGGCGCCGGCACCGATGCCGCGCGCATGCACCAGCGCCAGCAGCACCAGCGCGCCGGTAGCCAGCGCGGGCGCGCTCTGCACGGGCAGGCTGGTCGCAATCGCGGCGTAACGGCCGAAGATCAGCGCCACCGCCGCGATCGATCCGGGCAGGTCGGCGATCAGCATGGTCCAGCCGAACAGGAACGCCGTCAGCGGCCCGAAGGCCTCGTGCAAGTACAGGTAACTGCCGCCCGCCTCGGGTCGGCGCGCACCCAGCTCGGCAAAGCACAGCGCGCCGAGCAGGGTCAGCAGTCCGCCCAGCACCCACGCCGCCAGCAATTCGGCCCCCGAGTGCGTACGCGCCGCCACCACCGCCGGGTTGAGAAAGATCCCGGCGCCGATCACGCCGCCGACGACCAGCATGGTCGCGGAAAATCCGCCCATGCGCCGCACGTAACCGCCGCTTGCGTTCGCTGCCTGCGCCATGCGCGGACTCCCCGATCAGTCGCGCGAGCATGGCGGGGCGTCGCGGCGGTGTCGAGAGGCGGGAGGCGGGAGTCGGGAGTCGGGAGTCGGGAGTCGGGAGTCGGGAGTCGGGAAGAGCGTAAGCCCATGCAGCCTAGACCGCTTCACGCTGGCACGGCCCTGACGCAGGCCGCCAGAGAAGATGCGAAAACCGCCTTACACACAAAAATATGACACGCCCGGCTGCGGGCCGTCGGCGTGAAAGATCCTTCGCTTTGCTCAGGATGACAGCCTGCTTTTCCTGCTTCCCACTCCCCACTCCCCACTTCCCACTTCCCACTTCCCACTTCCCACTTCCCACTTCCCACTTCCTACACCCGACTCTCGGAACTCACAACGCGATCACGCCCTCGACGCAGACCACGCAATGGCCGCCGATCCATACCATGCCGTCGGCCTCCACCTGCACCTCGACGAGGCCGTCGCGGCCCAGTTCGCGGCCCTGGCTGGCGCGATAGCGCGAGCCGATCGCCGTCAGTTCGCCGCGCTGATGCAACAGCGCGCCAATGGCGGCATTGGCGCTGCCGGTCACCGGGTCCTCGGGAATGCCGTCGGCCGGACAGAACGCGCGCACCGCCAGCGCCGCGTCGCCGACCGCCTCGCGACCGAACACCGCCACGCCCACGCAACGCGTGGCCTGCGTCAGCGCGGCGATGGCGGCCTGATCCGGCTGCAGTGCCCGTACCGCCGCGGCATCAGCCAGTCCGGCCAGCAGCCAGACGGCACCGACATCGACCACCTGCGCCGGACCACGCAGCGGCGAGCCCAACGCCGTTGCCAGCGTTCGCGCCGCTGCGGGCTGCAGCGGCGGGTGCAGGCGTGCCCGCGGCGCCTGCACATGGATGCGACGCTGCGGCCCCTGACCCTCGATGCATACCGGCAGCAGGCCGGCCGCACATTCCTGGGTGCGCGACGCCGGACCGTCGGGCATCCGTGCCGTCATGATCGCGGCATGCGCCGCGCCGACGCTGGGGTGACCGGCAAACGGCAGCTCCTGGCGCGGGGTGAAGATGCGCACGCGGTAGTCCGCGGCGGGCGTCGTCGGCGCCAGCAGAAACGCCGTCTCCGACAGGTTGGTCCAGGCCGCGATGCGCTGCATCGCGGCCGCGTTCAGGCCTTCGGCATCGATAATCACCGCCAGCGGATTGCCATAAAAGGGGCGCAGGGTGAAGACGTCGATTTCAAGGTAGCGGGACATGGCGCAACTCCAGGCCGGCGAACCCGAAGTATCCACGCCTGCCACTGCGCCGGCGATGCGCGCGTGCGCGCGGCAACCGCTGCGGACGTTGCCATTTGCGGCAGCGCAGGCAACACTCGATGACTGCGCTCACCAACCTGCGCCGCCGTGACCAACGCTTCCGCCCTGCCCGCCACCGCTCCCTGGATCGTGATGAAGTTCGGCGGTACCAGCGTGTCCACGCCGGGACGCTGGGCCACGATCCGCGAACTCGCCGCATCGCGTCGTGCCGAGGGTGCACGCGTGCTGCTGGTCGTCTCGGCGCTGTCCGGAGTCACCGATGCACTGAAGGCCCTGTGCGGCCTCGCCGATGCCGGCGCCCGCGCCGCCGCCACAGCGGACATCACGGCTCGTCATCGTGATCTGCAGCGGGCGTTGGGCCTGGATCAAGTGCCGGCGCTTGACGCGTGCTTGGCCGAGCTGACGGCGCTGGCCACGGTCGCGTCGAACCATGACTACGCCTGGCAGGCAGTGGTGCAGGCGCAGGGCGAGCTGCTGTCGAGCACGCTGGGCGCGGCGGTGCTGAGCGCGCAGGGCTTGCCGACCGCGTGGCTGGACGCACGCAGCTGCCTGCTCGCCACACCGCTGCCCAACCAGAACGAGCGCACGCGCCGTCTGTCGGCCAGCGTCGAGTGCGCTCCGGACGCCGCGCTGTCCGCGCGCCTGGCCGCCAGCGGCGAGGTGCTGATCACGCAGGGCTTCATCGCCTGCGACGATGCGGGACGCACCGTGCTGCTGGGCCGCGGCGGCTCGGACACCTCGGCGGCGTATTTCGGCGCACTGCTGACTGCCGCGCGGGTGGAGATCTGGACCGACGTCGCCGGCATGTTCAGCGCCAATCCGCGCCAGGTGCCCGACGCGCGGCTGCTGACGCGGCTGGATTACGAGGAGGCACAGGAGATCGCCACCACCGGCGCCAAGGTGCTGCATCCGCGCAGCCTCAGCCCGCTGCGCGACCCGCGCGTGCCGCTGCTGATCAAGGATACCCAGCGCCCCGAACTGGACGGCACCGTGATCGGCCCCGAGGCCTCGTCGGACGCGCCCAGCGTCAAGGCGATCAGCGCGCGCAAGGGCATCACCCTGATCGCGATGGAAACGGTCGGCATGTGGCAGCAGGTGGGCTTCCTTGCCGACGTGTTCACGCTGTTCAAGCAGCACGGGCTGTCGGTGGACCTGATCGGCTCGGCCGAAACCAACGTCACCGTGTCGCTGGACCCTACCGAGAATCTGCTCGACTCCGACGCGATCGCCGCGCTGGCCGCCGATCTCGCGCGCGTGTGCCGGGTCAAGGTGATCGCACCCTGCGCGGCGGTAACCCTGGTCGGCCGCGGCATGCGCGCGATGCTGCACCGGCTGTCGACGGTGCTGGCCGAGTTCGGTCAGATCAAGGTGCACTTGATCTCGCAGTCGTCCAACAACCTCAACCTCACCTTCGTGGTCGACGAGGCGGCGGTCGATGCGCTGCTGCCGCGCCTGCACGACCTGCTGCTGCGCGCCGGCGCGCTGCGTGCCGGCGATCGCGCGCTGTTCGGCCCCAGCTGGCAGACGCTGTACGGGGCCGCTGTCGCTGCGGCACCCCCGCCGTGGTGGCGCGAGCCGGCGGCGCGCGCGCAGCTGCTGGCGATTGCCGCCGAGGCATCGCCGCGCTACGTCTATCACCTGCCGACGCTGCGTGAGCGCGCCCGCGCGCTGCAGGCGCTGACCGCGGTCGACCGCTGGTACTACGCGATCAAGGCCAATCCGCATCCGGCACTGCTGGCGGCGCTGGCCGCGGAGGGCTTCGGCCTCGAGTGCGTGTCGCCGGGCGAACTCGAGGCCGCCGCACGCGCCGCGCCGCAAGTCGCGCGTCTGTTCACGCCCAACTTCGCGCCGCGCGCCGACTACGCCGTCGCGCTCGCCGCCGACGTGCCGGTGACGCTGGACGCGCTGCATCCGCTGCAGCACTGGGGCGAGCTGTTCCGCGATCGCGAGCTGGCCTTGCGGCTCGACCTCGGCCGCGGTCTGGGCCATCACGAAAAGGTGCGCACCGGCGGTGCCGGCAGCAAGTTTGGTCTGCCGGTGAGCGATCTCGACGCTTTTCTGCGTCGCGCCGAGGCGCTGGGCGCGCGCGTGACGGGCCTGCACGCGCATCTGGGCTCCGGCATTCTCGATCCGCGCCACTGGGCGCAGGTGTACGGCGAACTCGCCAGTCTCGCCGACCGCATCGGCACGGTCGCCTTCCTCGACGTCGGCGGTGGCCTCGGCGTGCCCGCGGCCGAGGGCGAGACGCCGCTCGATCTGGCCGCGCTCGACGCCGCGCTGTTCGAGGTCAAGCGCGCCTATCCGCACTACGCGCTGTGGATGGAACCCGGCCGCTATCTGGTCGCCGAAGCCGGCGTGCTGCTGACGCGTGTCACCCAAATCAAGCACAAGGAGGGCGTGACCTACCTCGGCGCCGACGCCGGCATGAACAGCCTGATCCGCCCGGCGCTGTATGACGCCCGCCACGTCATCGTCAATCTGACTCGCCTCGACGCACACGCCGACACGCTCTACCAGGTGGTCGGCCCGATCTGCGAAAGCGGCGACGTGCTCGGCAGTGACCGCCGCCTTCCGGCTGCAACGGAAGGCGACGTGCTGCTGATCGCCGATACCGGCGCCTACGGCGCATCGATGGCCTCGCACTACAACCTGCGCGAGCCGGCAACCGAGGTGGTGCTGCCATGACCGCGCGCGCAACGCTACGGTCTTGTTCCTGCTTTGGCGAACGGGCTTTCGCACGCCGACTGATCTCATCCGCCGGCTGCGGCCGATTGCGCTGCGCGCCAATGCCTAGCCTCGGCTCGGCTGTGACGGGTGTCTTTGGTTGTCAGGCTGAGCGCGGCGAAGCATCTGATGTTTGCGGCATCATCGGCACACCGTCTGGTTCCGCTCGGCTGCCGCCGAGCGGGTCCCTTTCTTTACTTCGGGCATCCTGCCCTCCGCCCCTGCGGGGCCCGCTGCGCGGTTCGCGCCGCTCCTGCGGCGCAGTGCGCCGCCAAAGAAAGGGGCCAAAGAAAGGCGGCCCCCCGCACGGCGCCCTTGGGCCGTTGGCCCGGCGGGTGCGTGCGACGCCGGCCAGTGCCGCGACGGTGCATCCGTGCACCGGCGCGGCAGGGGCGCGATCCCTCGCGCCCCTCCTGCGGACCTTTCGGCCGGCGCCGCACCGCCGCGAGAGGTGCGCGGGCGCAGTCCGCGAACGCCCGGCCATGGAGGGCCGGGCCGGAGATGCCGTCCCAGGGATGGATGGTTCCGATACCGATCTCCTGATCTTCCGCACCCGAGGGCGGGCGCTGGGCTTTGGCTTTTGGCTTTTCACCCCCTTCGGCGCGGCGGACGCCGGAGGAATCAGCCCGCAGGGCGAGCGCAAGGGGTGAGGCAACGCGCTTGCGGCCTGCTGTGAGCAGGCCGCGCGGGGCTGAACGCCCTCGGCAGGAGCCGAGGGCTGGGTGACTTGGCAAGCGCACGATGCGCGAGCCTAGGCACGCTCGCGCGCCGCACGCCAGAGATGGTGATCGGCGCGCCCCGCAGGCGGCCGCGAACCCGCGCAGCGGGCGCGACGTCGGGGGATGTTTCTTTGGCCAACTTTCTTTCAAAAGAAAGTGGCCCGCTCGGCGGCAGCCGAGCGGAACAGGACGGTGTGCCGCAGCCGCTGTCGCAGCCCGATGCATCGCTACGCAGGTCCTTCGCGTTGCTCAGGGTGACA
>DATLSL010000063.1:0-8075 GCA_035534135.1 Rhodanobacteraceae bacterium
CTGCTGACCGCCTCGGCGATGCCCTCGATCAGGCCCAGCGCACGCGGGCCGGCCATCAGCACCGATACCAGGAACAACGGCACCAGCGGATAGATCATGTCGCTGGCGGCGTCGTTGAACAGGCTGATCAGGCCCAGCAGCCAGACCGTGCGCGGCAGCAGTCCCAGCCGTCCCTTCATGGGTCGGCGCCCTTGCGCGCGGCACGACGGGCGGCGCGCAGCGCATCGAGCTTGTCCTTGATCTTGCCCTCGAGGCCGCGCGCGGTCGGCGCGTAGAACTCGGTGCCGGCCAGCGCGTCCGGAAGGCACTGCTGATCCAGCGCCACTCCGCCTTCGAGGTCGTGGTCGTACTGGTAGCCCTTGCTGTAACCGAGTTCCTTCATCAACTGGGTCGGCGCATTGCGCAGATGCATCGGCACGTCCAGGGTCCCGGTATCGGCAATCACGTGCCGTACGTTGCCGAAGGCGCGGTACACGGCGTTGCTCTTGGGCGCGATGGCGAGATACACGATCAGCTCGGCCAGGCCCAATTCGCCTTCCGGGCTGCCGAGGCGCTCGTAGGTATCCCAGGCATCCAGCGCCATGCGCCAGGCACGCGGATCGGCCAGCCCGATGTCCTCGACCGCCATGCGCACCATGCGCCGTGCCAGGTACAGCGGATCGCAGCCGCCGTCGAGCATGCGCGCCAGCCAGTACAGCGCGGCGTCGGGATCGGAGCTGCGCACCGACTTGTGCAGCGCCGAGATCTGGTCGTAGAACTGCTCGCCGCGCTTGTCGAAGCGGCGCGTTCGGTCGGCCAGCACCTGGGTCAGCGTCGCGTCGCCGATGTGCCCGTCCGCGGCCAGCTCGGCGGCGATCTCGAGCAGGGTCAGGGCGCGTCGCACGTCGCCGTCAGCGGCCTTCGCGATCAGTGCCAGCGCATCCGCCTCGACGGCCAGGCCCTGCCCGCCCAGCCCGTGCTCGGCGTCGGCCAGCGCGCGTTCCAGCGCGGTCACGATGTCCTCGGCACCCACGGCGTCCATCACGTGCACGCGGCAGCGCGAGAGCAGCGCCGAGTTCAGCTCGAAGGACGGGTTCTCGGTGGTGGCGCCGATGAACACGATCACGCCCTTCTCGATGTGCGGCAGGAAGGCGTCCTGCTGGGCCTTGTTGAAGCGGTGCACTTCATCGACGAACAGCACGCTGCGCCGGCCCTGGGCGAAGCGCGCCTCGGCCTCGGCCAGCGCCACGCGTACGTCCGGCAGCCCCGACAGCACCGCCGACAGGGCGAAGAACTCGGCGTCGATGTAGCGCGCCACCAGCCGTGCCAGCGTGGTCTTGCCGCAACCCGGCGGCCCCCACAGCACCATCGAATGCACGTGCCCCGACTCCAGCGCGCGCCGCAGCGGCGCGTCCGGTGCCAGCAGGCGCGGCTGACCGACGATCGCGTCGAGGCCGCGCGGACGCATGCGCTCGGCGAGCGGCTTCAGCGCCTCGGGCTCGGGCAGCAGGGACGCGACGGGCGGCGCACGGCGGGGCATCCGTCAATGATACCCGGCGGCGTCTCAGTTCTTGAGCGGATAGACCTCGGCCGCGGGCGCGGCGCTGCCGATCACGTCGGCGCCCGGCGGCGGCGTGAAGCGGAACTCGGCGGCCGGCAGCGCGACATTGCGCTTCCAGTCGGAGAAGGCGATTTCGGTGCGGTCGCCCAGCTGGTCGGTGAACACCATGCGCGCCAACCCCTGTGGGTCAAAGCCGAGTTCGGCATTCTTGAAATCGGGGCTTCGCGCCGTGGATGTCAGCCTCAGCCAGGCCAACCCGTCGCGCGCGCCCAACTCGGTCACCTTGAACTCGCGGTCCAGCTGGCCGAGATCGGTGAGCACGGTCAGCGGGCTGTGCGCCTCGGCGTCGCCCTGCGCGCGCACGGTGACCTGCTGCAAGTCGGGGTCGTAGAGCCAGACGCGCTTGCCGTCGGCGACGATCAGCTGCTGGTAGGGCGTGGTGACCTGCCAGCGAAACAGCCGCGGTGCCTGCAGCGCCAGCGTGCCCCGCGCGGTCTGGCCGCGGCGGCCGTTGGCGTCGAACGTGGTCTGCGTGAAGTCGCCGCTGATCGATTTCAGGCCGCGCGCGAAGGCATCGAGCCGGGCGCGCGCGCTATCGGCTGCGTGCACGACCGGCACCAGCAGCAGAACCGTGAGCAGAGGGAGAATGGCGCGCATGGGCGAGGCAACGCAGCGAAGATCGGGATGCGGATTGTAGGGTCAACGCGGCGGCGCCACGCTGAACCGGCGGTCCGCGATTCAGGCGTTGGGCGGCGGCGGCGCCAGTACCGTGCGGTTGCCGTTGTGTTCCGGGCCGCTGACGATGCCCTGCTGCTCCATCAGCTCGATCAGGCGCGCGGCGCGGTTGTAACCGATCTTCAGCCGCCGCTGCACGCCCGAGATCGACGCACGCCGGCTCTCGGTGACGATGCGCACGGCCATGTCGTAGAGCGCGTCGTCGCTGCCGTTTTCGTCTTCGGCGTCCTCGGGCAGGCCCGATTCGCCGATCACCTTGCCACCACCCAGCGCCTGCACGTCCTCGAGCACGCCCTGGAGGTATTCGGGGCGGCCTTGCGTGCGCAGCCAATCGACCACGCGATGAACCTCGTGGTCGTCGACAAAGGCGCCATGCACGCGCTCGGGCGTGGCGGTGCCCGGCGGCAGATACAGCATGTCGCCGTGACCGAGCAGGGTTTCGGCGCCGGACTGGTCGAGGATGGTGCGCGAGTCGATCTTGCTCGACACCTGGAAGGCGATGCGGGTGGGAATGTTGGCCTTGATCAGGCCGGTGATCACGTCCACCGAGGGCCGCTGCGTCGCCAGCACCAGATGCACGCCGGCGGCGCGCGCCTTCTGCGCCAGTCGCGCGATCAGCTCCTCGACCTTCTTGCCGACGATCATCATCATGTCGGCGAACTCGTCGATGAATACGACGATATGGAACAGCGGCTGCAGCGGCGGTGCCGGGCCGGTCTGCGAGCCGTCGGGGCGAAACAACGGATCGAGCAGCGGTTGGCGGGATGCTTCGGCGTCGCGCACCTTCTTGTTGAAACCGGCGAGGTTGCGCACGCCGACCGCGGCCATCAGCCGGTAGCGACGCTCCATCTCGGCGACGCACCAGCGCAGCGCGTTGGCGGCCTCCTTCATGTCGGTCACGACCGGCGCCAGCAGATGCGGAATGCCCTGATAGACCGACAGCTCGAGCATCTTGGGGTCGATCATGATCATGCGCACATCGGCGGCGCGGGCCTTGTACAGCAGACTCAGCACCATCGCGTTGAGCGCCACCGACTTGCCCGATCCGGTGGTGCCGGCGACCAGCAGATGCGGCATCTTGGCCAGATCGACCACCGTCGGCCGGCCACCGATGTCCTTGCCCAGCGCCAGCGCCAGCGGCGACTTCAGGGCGTCGTACTCCTTGGAACGCAGGATTTCGGACAGATAGACGATCTCGCGATATGCGTTGGGGATCTCGATGCCGATGACGCTCTTGCCCGGGATCACGTCGACCACGCGCACGCTGACCACCGACAGCCCGCGCGCGATGTCCTTGTCGAGGCTGGAAATCTGGCTGCCGCGCACGCCCGGCGCCGGCTCCAGCTCGAAGCGGGTAACCACCGGTCCGGGATAGACACCGACGCTGTTCGCCTCGATGCGGAAGTCCTTGAGCTTGAGCACCACCTGGCGCGACAGCGCCTCGAGCGCCTCGTCCGAGTAGCCTTTCCGGATCTGTGGCTTGGGCTCGTCGAGCAGCGACAATGGCGGCAGCTCGCCGTCGGCGGCGGCGCCTGCGAACAGCGGAATCTGGTTCTCGCGCGCCGCGCGTTCGCTCTTCTCGATCGGCGCCGGCGGGGTTTCGATGCGCACCGGTTCGCGCCGTGCCTGGCGCACGCTGTCGGCCTTGCGCACCTCGATGCGCTCGACACGCGCGGCGTGCGCGGCGATCAGTTCCGGGGTGTGCTTGAGCCGCCCGCGTACCCATGCCGCCACCCGCATGGTCACGCGCCCGGTCAGGTCCATCAGCGCAAACCATGACAAGCCGGTGGCGAGCGTGATGCCGACCAGAAACACCGCCAGCAGCAGCAGACTGGAGCCGAGAAAGCCGAAGCCGCGCATCAGCAGCTCGCCTGACTGCTGGCCGAGGATGCCGCCCGGCCCGGCGGGCAGACTGGGCGCGCTGCCGAAATGCAGGAACGCCAACGCACTTCCGGAGATCAGGAACGCGACAAAACCCAGCAGGCGCAAGGTGGGCTCCAGCGGCGAGCGCGGCGAGGCGCCGCCGCGCAGCACGCGCCACGCGAGTGCGGCCAGCAGCAGCGGAAACGCGTAGGCCAGGCCGCCGCAGAAGCCGAGCAGCAGATCGGCAAGGAAAGCTCCGATATGGCCGCCGAAGTTGTGTACCGGCAGATCGGGACCGGCGTGCGACCAGCCGGGATCCTGCGGACTGTAGGAGGCAAGGCAGACGAACAGATACAACGCAACCGGAAGCAGCAACAACACGCCGGCCTCGCGCAGCAGGCGCTTCAGCTCGTCGCTGAGTCCTGCCGCAAAGGCTTTTCTGATCCCGCTGTCCGCTTTCGCCACCCGCGCGCCCGTCCCCAGCTTCGGCGCGGCGAGCTTACACCAGGCCCTTCAGCGCCGGATGCACGATCGCGCCGGCCTCGACGTTGATGCCGCGACGCAGCGGCTCATGCTCGCGCCAGGTCTTGCCGGCGGCGAGCCGCTGCACGTACGGCAGGATCGCCGCCGAGATCGCCTGCGACGAGGTCTGCGGCACCGCGCCCGGCATGTTGGTCACCGCAAAATGGGTGACGCCGTCGACGATGTAGGTCGGGTCGGCGTAGGTGGTCGGCTTCGAGGTCTCGAAGCAGCCGCCCTGGTCGATCGAAATGTCGACCATCACACTGCCCTTCTCCATCGAGGTCACCATCGCACGGGTCACCACGTGCGGCGCCTTGGCGCTGGGAATCAGCACCGCGCCGATGACGAGATCGGCGTCGCGCACTTCGCGCGCCACGTATTCCTCGTAGGGATAAAGCGCGGTGACGTTGCTGCCCAGCGCCATCATCTGTGCGAGTCGGTCGGGGCGCTTGTCGAACACCACCACGTTGGCGCCGCCGGCCGCGGCCAGCGCCGCCGAATTGCCGCCCGCCGCACCCGCGCCCAGCACCACCACCTTGCCGCGCTCGGTGGAGGGCAGGCCGCCCAGCAGCTTGCCCTTGCCGCCGGCCGGCTGATGCAGCAGATGCGTGCCGATCTGGACCGCGATACGACCGGCGATGATCGACATCGGCGCCAGCAGCGGCAGGCCTCCGTCGGTCTCCTCGACCGACTCGAAGGCAACGCCGGTCAGGCCGATCGCCAGCAGACGCTTGGTCAACTCGGGTTCCGGCGCCAGATGCAGATAACAGAACAGCAGGTGATGCTTTTGCAGCAGCGCCAGATCGCCAGCGATCGGCTCCTTGACCTTGACGATCAGCTCGGCCGCCGCGTACAGGGCCACGGCATCGGCGACGATGTGCGCGCCGACGCGCGTGTATTCCTCGTCGTTGAAGCAGCTCTTCTGGCCGGCGCCGGACTGGATGTAGACCTCGTGGCCGCGCCGCACCAGATCGGCGCAGGCAGCAGGCACCAGGGCGACGCGGCCCTCGAGAGTCTTGGTTTCCGACGGAATACCGATACGCATGGCGTGGGGGTCCTCGTGTGTTGCGCGATGGCGTCGCGGGCGGCGGCACCTTCCGAAAAAATGCGGCGGCTTGATTCACGACCGGCGCTTCCCCATCCTGCGGGCAGATCGCGCCGGCGTCGCCGGCAACCACCACCGCAAACATGCGCTCAGCGCACCGGAAGCGCGGCCCGAATCTCGCCGCACCAGCACGGAATTATACATGAGCACTTCCAGGCACCACCGCCTCGTGATCCTCGGCTCCGGCCCCGCCGGCTACAGCGCCGCGGTGTACGCAGCACGCGCCAACCTGAAGCCGCTGCTGATCACCGGCCTGCAGCAGGGCGGCCAGCTGACCACCACCACCGACGTCGACAACTGGCCCGGCGACGACGCCGGCGTCCAGGGCCCGGAACTGATGGAGCGCATGCTGCGCCACGCGCAGCGCTTCGACACCGAGGTCGTGTTCGACCACATCCACAGCGCCGATCTCGGCGCGAAGCCCTTCCGCCTCGTCGGCGACAGCGGCGAGTACACCTGCGATGCGCTGATCATCGCCACCGGTGCCAGCGCCAAGTACCTCGGCATCCCGTCAGAGGACGCCTACAAGGGCAAGGGCGTATCCGCCTGCGCGACCTGCGACGGTTTCTTCTACCGCGACCAGGACATCGCCGTGCTGGGCGGCGGCAACACCGCGGTCGAGGAGGCGCTGTATTTGGCCAACATCGGCCGCAAGGTCACCCTGGTGCATCGCCGCGACAGCCTGCGCGCCGAGAAGATCATGCAGGACAAGCTGTTCGAGAAGCAGCGCGCCGGCAAGATCGAGATCATCTGGAACCACACCGTCGACGAAGTGCTGGGCGACGCCAGCGGCGTCACCGGCCTGCGCCTGAAGAGCACCGAGGATGGCCGTACGCGCGAAGTCGCGGCGACCGGCGTGTTCGTCGCCATCGGCCACACGCCCAACACGGCCCTGTTCGACGGCCAGCTGGAGATGCACAACGGCTACATCAGGATTCGCACCGGCCTGGCCGGCAACGCCACCGCCACCAGCGTGCCGGGCGTGTTCGCCGCCGGTGACGTCGCCGACCAGGTCTATCGCCAGGCGGTAACCTCGGCCGGCTTCGGCTGCATGGCGGCACTCGACGCCGAGAAATACCTCGACGGATTGGTGTGAGCGCGCCGGCTTCGCGTTTTATGCACGCGCGGCTGCCGCTGCTGATCGCATGATCAATGCCCGCTTCCACCCCGCCCTCGACGACATCGACGCGGTGGCGTGGAACGCGTTGCAACCGGATGGCAACCCCTTTCTCGATCATGCCTTCCTGTCCGGATTGGAGCGCCACGGCTGCATTCGCCCCGACTGGGGCTGGCAGCCGCATCATCTGGCGCTCTACGACGACGACGCGCTGATCGGCGCTGCGCCGCTGTATCTCAAGGGCAATTCGCACGGTGAATTCGTCTTCGACCACGCTTGGGCGCAGGCCTGGGAGCACGCCGGTGGCCGGTACTACCCCAAACTGCTGGCAGCGATTCCGTACACGCCGGTGACTGGGCCGCGGCTGCTGGCCGGCGCCGGCAATGTCGCGCCGGCAGTTCGCTCGCATCTGGTTGCCGCGCTGGTCGCGGAAACGCGCCGGCTCGGCCTCGCCTCGGCGCACGTCAATTTCATCGCCGAAGACGAGGGGGATGCCTTCGGTGACGACTGGCTGCCCCGCTTCGACTGGCAGTTCCACTGGGTCAACCGCGGCTATCGCGACTTCGAAGATTTCCTTGGCGTGCTCAATCACAAGAAGCGCAAGAACATCCGCGCCGAGCGCGCCGCGGTACAGCGCGCCGGCCTTGCGATCGAATGGCGCCGCGGTGCCAGCCTCGATGCCGATGAATGGACTGTGCTGCACCGGCTCTACCTCGCGACGTTCGCGGAGAAAGGCAATCACCCCGCGCTCAGTGAGGCGTTCTTCCGACATCTGGGCACGGCGCTGGGCACGCAGACCTGGGCGGCGCTGGCCCGCCGCGACGGCCGCATCGTGGCCATGGCCTTGTTCCTCAGCTCGCGGACAACGCTGTACGGACGCTACTGGGGCAGCGAAGAGGCGCTCCCCGGATTGCATTTCGAGCTCTGCTACTACCAGGGCATCGAGCACTGCATCCGCGCCGGCCTCGATCGCTTCGAGCCGGGCGCGCAAGGCGAACACAAGCTGGCGCGCGGCTTCCTGCCGGCATGCACGCATTCGCGGCATCATCTGCCGCATGCCGGCTTCCGCGCGGCGGTGGCCGCGGCGCTGACCGAGGAGGCGGCGATGCTCGAAGATTACCGCCGCGAGCTCGACGCCCACATGCCCTACGCGCAGCGATGAGACGACCGGTCCTGCTCGATCCGCAGCGGCT
>DATLSL010000064.1:0-5684 GCA_035534135.1 Rhodanobacteraceae bacterium
CTGATTGTGATCGCCGCTCCAGGTCACGCCGCCGTCGGTGGAGACGGTCGCGCCGCCGTCGTTGCCCTCCAGCAGCAGCTTCGGGTCGTGGGGGTTGATCCAGACGATGTGGTTGTCGCCGTGCGGCGTGTGCAGCTTGGCAAACGTCTTGCCGCCGTCGTGCGAGACCCACAGCGCATCGACCTCGGGCACGTACACCGTGTTGACGTCGGTCGGGTCGGCAAAGATGCTCATGTAGTAGAACGCGCGCTGGCGCAGGCTCCAGTTGGAGTTCACCCGCGCCCACGTCGCGCCGGCATCACTGGAGCGGAACACGCCGCCGCCCTTGGCCTGCACGATCGCGTAGACCACGGCCGGATCGCTGGCGGCGATGCTGACGCCGATGCGTCCCAGCACGCCCTGCGGAAACCCGGTGTGGCGCGAGATCTCGGTCCAGTGCGCGCCGCCGTCCGTGCTCTTGTACAGGCCGCTGCCGGGGCCGCCGTCCTGCAGCGTCCACGGCCTGCGATACGCCTGCCACATGGAGGCATACAGCACGTCGGGGTTGTTCGGGTCCATCACCAGATCGATGGCGCCGGTCTTGGCATCGACGTAGAGGATCTTGTGCCAGGTCTTGCCGCCGTCGACCGACTTGAACACGCCGCGCTCGGCGTTGGGCTTGAACACGTGGCCCATCGACGAGGCATAGACCACCTCGGGATTCTTCGGATCGACCACGATCGCGCTGATGGTGTGGGTATCGGCCAGGCCCACCGCGCGCCAGGTCTTGCCGGCATCGTCGGAGCGGAACACGCCGTCACCGGTGATCACGTCACCGCGGATGTCGCTCTCGCCGGTGCCGACGTAGATCACCTTGGGGTTCGAGGGCGCCACCGCGATCGCGCCGATGCTGTTGCTGGAGCCCGGCAGGGTGCCGTCGGTGAGGTTGACCCATTTGACGCCGTAGTCGGTGCTGCGCCAGACGCCGCCGTCGACTCCGCCCATGTAGAACAGGTCGCGCTCGCCCGGCACGCCGGCCACTGCGACCACGCGCCCGCCGATGTAGGGGCCGACGCTGCGCCATTTCAGCGCGGTCATGGGCGCTACGGCCGGCGCCGGCGCCGCCTCGGCGGCCGGCAGGGCCAGCGTCGCGAGCATCGCGACCGGCAGGATCAGACCCAGACTCAGCAACCGGCTGGCAAGACGTTTCATCGCAACAACTCCCCATGTCCTGGACGCACAACGCGTCCGCCGACGGTAGTCAGCGGCCCGCGGCGATGCAAACGAAACCACGGCATGCTGGCTTACAGTTTCGTCATGCTGCAGCGCGGAATGTCTCTCGTATCAGCGCGCGCGGGCCTGCGCTCCGGCGCCGGCCGGCAGCCGCACCGGCACGTCGCAGGCGTCGCAGCGGTTCATGCGCCACAACGCCCGCCGCAAGACCGGCGTCTGCTGCACGATCAGGTGCCGGATCGCGTCCTGCTCGAACGCGTCGCGGCATGGGATACAGGTCATCCCCCCGCTCAGCGGGCGATCACGATGCGCGCAGGACAGTTGCCGCGGCGGCCGGCGACGAAGCTGGCGGGCGCCGGGAACCGGTCGATGCGATCGCTGCGGATCGTCAGCCAGGCCTGCACCAGCACCTCCTCGCGTGCCGCGCCGGGGGCGCGGCCGCAACGCAGTTCCAGCGCGGCGCTGGAATCAAGCTCGAAGCCGCGCCGGAACGCCGCCAGCAAGGCCGTACGCCTGACCGTCTGCCCGCGATGCGCGCGCACGAAAGCGGTGAAGGGATTGGCGTTGACGGTGGTGGTGAGGTCCAGCGCACGGCGGAAGAACGCGTTGGCCTCGAAGCCGTAGCACGCCGCGTGCTTGAAGAACTCGTGGCGATCGAGGCAGCTGGCCGCGGCCGGCATCGCCGCATCCAGCCGCGTGCGCAACGCCGGTGCGAGATCGAGCGGCGGGTTGCTGCACGAACTCGCGGGGATGGCGTGATCCGGGCCGTACCAGTAGCAACCGTAGCGCCACCAAGCGGGATCGGGCATGCCGGCCTGCGCGAGGCCGCGCGGCGTGCTCGGCCACAGCCCGTGCAGGCTCCACTGCCGGCGGGCGACGGCAGCGGGTTTCAGCGTTGCACAGTGCGGCCCGGCCAGTTCGTCGTGCGTCAGGCACGCCCCCGGCTCCCAGATCAGGGCGTAGGTGTAATGCGCGAAGTGCATGTCGCGCGGCGCTGCGGCGGCGTGCACCGCGCTCGCCAGCAGCAGAGCCACCGCAAGCAACGCCACGATCAAGAATCGGCCAGCCTCCATGTCCACACCCCTGGCTTTCAGACAGCGTGAGCATTGCGAACGGCGCCGACTCCACGGCAGGGACTTCGCGCAGCGCCGGATGCTCGACGCCTGCGGCATGCAGCTCAACTCAGCGCCGCGTCCACCAGAGCCTGCGCATGCAGTTGCGTGGTATCGAACAGCGGCACGGTGGCGTCGCGCTGGCGCAGCAGCATGCCGACCTCGGTGCAGCCGAGAATCACGCCCTCGGCGCCGGCGTCCGCCAGATCCTGCACGATCGCGCGATAGCGGTCGCGCGAGTCCTCGCGCACTTCGCCGCGACAGAGTTCGTCGTAGATCACGCGATGCACCTCGTCGCGCGCCGGCGCATCGGGAATCACGATTTCGAGATCGAAGCGCTCGGCAAGCCGATCGCGATAGAAGCTCTGCTCCATGGTGAAGCGGGTTCCGAGCAGGCCGACGCGTCGCAGGCCGCCGGCGACCAGGATGCTCCCGGTCGCATCGGCAATGTGCAGCAGCGGCACGTCCACCGCGGCCTGGATGGCGTCGGCGACCTTGTGCATGGTGTTGGTGCACAAGCCGATCAGATCTGCGCCCGCCGCCTGCAAGGCGCAGGCGGCATCGGCGAGCAGCACGCCGGCGCGGTCCCAGTCGCCCTCGCGCTGGCAGTCCTCGATCTCGGCGAAGTCCACCGAATACAGCAGACAGCGCGCCGAGTGCAGGCCACCCCGACGCGCCGCGACAAGCCGGTTGATCGACTGGTAATAGAGCGCGCTCGATTCCCAGCTCATGCCGCCGATCAGGCCGATCACCTTCACGGGTCGATCCTTCTGGTAGATGGATTGACTATGCCGTGTTCGCGCCTGCGCGCACAGCGACGCCGGTATCGCTGCCATTAGACTGTCGCGATGCCGCAACCGCCGCAACCACCCCGCCGCCGGCCTGCCACGCCGCGCGTCGCGCCGCCCCCGCCGCGTCCGCCCGCGCGGGCGCCGGCGCCGGCGCCGCGTCCGGCTGATGCCTCAGCGCGTTCCACGGCGGCGATCGAGTTCCTGCTGCGGGCGCTGCCGCAGCGCGGGCGCGCCCGCGCCCGCGCCTATCTGGTGCTGACCCGTTTCGATCGCCCGGTCGGCGCGCTGCTGCTGATGTGGCCGACGTGGTGGGCGCTGTGGCTGGCCGCGCATGATTTTCCGCCGCTGAAATTGCTGGCGATCTTCACCGTCGGCGTGTTCGTGATGCGCGCCGCGGGCTGCGCGATCAACGACTACGCCGACCGCAATCTCGATCCGCAGGTGCGACGCACGGCCGGTCGCCCGCTGGCCGCGGGCCGGGTGACGCCGCGCGAAGCGCTGATCGTGTTCGCGGCGCTGCTGGTCGTCGCCTTCGGCCTGGTGCTGCTGACCAATCCGCTGACCATCAAGCTCAGTTTCGCCGGGGCCGCGCTGGCGGCGCTGTATCCCTTCAGCAAGCGCTACACCGATCTGCCGCAGGTGGTGCTGGGCGCGGCCTTCGGCTGGTCGATCCCGATGGCGTTTGCCGCGGTCCAGGGCACGGTGCCGCCGCTGGGCTGGCTGCTGTTTCTCGGCAACGTGCTGTGGTCGACGATCTACGACACCGAGTACGCAATGGTCGACCGCGAGGACGACCTCAAGGCCGGCGCGCGCTCGACCGCGATCCTGTTCGGCGATGCCGACCTGCCGATCCTCGGCGTGCTGATCGCGAGTTTCCTGCTGGCCATGCTGCTGGTCGGCACCCGCGCGCAGCTGGCGTGGCCGTACTTTCTCGGACTCGTCGCCGCGGCCGGCCAGTTCAGCTGGCAGCTGTGGACCCAGCGCGACCGCCGGCCCGAACACTGCCTTGCCGCCTTCCGCCAGAACAACCTGCTGGGCATGACGCTGTGGGCGGGAATGGCGCTGGCGCTGGCCTTGCGCTGATTGCATGATGCCGCGCCGTCGATGCGGGAGCCGAGACCATGATCAACCGCGTCAAGCGCACCTTCGCCGATCTCGAGGACCGCCAGCGCATCGCCATCGGGCTGGCCAAGGGCGCGCGCATGTCCGCGCGCCGCATCGACCTGCGCGCGCCGGCGACCTGGGAGTTCTCGGCCTTCAGCCAGAACGGCGAGGACGGCGTGCTCGACGTGCTGCGCAGCCAGCTGATCGACAGCAACCGCAGCTTCATCGAGATCGGCGCCGCCGACGGTATCGAAAACAATACCGCCTGGCTGGCGGTGGCCGAAAAATACTGCGGGTTGATGGTGGAGGGCGATGCGCACAAATCGGCGCGCGCACGGCGCCTGTTGCCGGGCTGCAGCATCGGTGTCGAATGTCTGCCGCTGTTCGTCACCCGCGCCAGCGTGGCTGGGCTGAAGGACAAGGCGCTCTACGCCGACCCGGACGTGTGTTCGCTCGACATCGACGGCAACGACTACTACATCGCCGGTGCCCTGCTCGACGCCGGACTGCGGCCGAAGATCTTCGTCGTCGAGTACAACGCGGCCTTCGGTCCCGAGCGTCGCGTGACCATCGAATACGATGACGCTTTCGACTTTACCGCCGCGCATCCGACCCAGCTCTACTACGGCGTGTCGATCGCCGGCTGGCGCGCGTTTTTCGCGCAGCGCGGCTATCGCTTCGTCGGCGTCGAGCGCAACGGCGTCAACGCCTTCTTCGCCGATCCGGCGTGCTTTGAAGCCGGGTTTCTGGATGGCGTGAAGGGCCTCGTCTACGCCGAAAACCGCTACCAGCTGCACAAGTTCCGGCAGCCCTGGCCACAGCAGTTCGAGCGGATCGCCGGGATGCCGCTGGTGGAAATCTGAGCCGACTGGATACGCTCAGCGCTTGCGCATCCTTTTGCAGCGCGCCTTGAGCCACGCCGCCAGCGCGGCCTCGTCGAAGCGACCGGCGGCGAGATCCTGGATCACCGCGACGGCCTCGACTTCGGGGGCGTCGATCTCGTAGCCGTTGAGTTGCAGGAACACGTCCATCGCGGCCAGCGCGATGCGCTTGTTGCCGTCGGAAAAACTGTGGTTGCGCGCCAACCCGAACCCGTAGGCCGCAGCGAGCTCCGCCAATGTCGGCGGCGGATCGCCGTAGGCGTGACGCTGCTGCGACCGCGCCAACGCGGATTCGAGCAAGGCCTCGTTGCAGCGCGCATCGAGGCCACCATATTCGGCCAACAGTTCGGCGTGCAGCGCCCGCACCAAGCTGGCGCTGAGCCAGGCTGGAGCTTTCACTTCGCCAGTTCGCGAAAAGCATTGCGGAACTTGCGCCGCGTATGCTCGAACGCCCGCATGCCCTCGGCAAACACCGGATCGTGCGCGTTCAACTGCACGCCGCCGGGGATGCGCGTCACGTACACGGTCTCGCCCTCGCGCACCTGCAGGTGTTCGAGCTCCTCGCGCGGCAGGATCACGCCGTA
>DATLSL010000065.1:0-4783 GCA_035534135.1 Rhodanobacteraceae bacterium
GCCGTTGAGCGCGCCGAAGCAGGAGATCGTCGCCACCACGCCGATGCCGATCCCCGCGGCCGGGCCCCACAGATGGCTGGCCGCGGCGGCCATCGGCGCCGCCGAGGTGTGCAGGATATTGGCGGGCAGCAGCCCGATCACCACGGTGCAGGCCAGCATGGTGCCGAGGCCGGCGATCAGCATGCCGATCACGGTGGCGCGCGGTACCGTGCGTTCGGGGTCGCGCACCACGGCGGTGGGCACGGTGGCGGACTCCAGCCCCAGCATCGACCACAGGGTCAGCGCGGCCACGGCGGTCACCACCGGGATCAACGGCTGACCGCTGGGGTTGAATGGCTGGTAGGCGCCGGCGTGAATCCAGCCGAGGCCGATCACGCCGAACAGCAGCAGCGGCACCAGTTTGAGCAAGGTCAGCAGCACTTGCAGATGGCCGGCCTCGCGCACGCCGGTCAGATTCACCGCGGTGAGCAGCCACAGCGCGCCCTGTGCCGCGATGGCGCCATGCAACGGCGTGGCGGTCGCGGCCGGCCAGACCGCACCGAGGCTGCCGGCAAAGGCCACCGCCAGCGCGGCGTTGCCGACCCAGGTGCTGATCCAGTAACTCCACGCCACCACGAAACCGGTGCTGTCGCCGAAGGCGCGGCGCGCATACGCATAGGCGCCGCCGTGGTTGCGGATGGTCTGTGCCAGCCAGGCGTAGACCAGCGCCAGCATCAGCGCGCCACCCAGGGTCAGCGCCCAGCCGAGCAGGCTGGCCGCACCGTAGGGGGCCAGCGTCGCCGGCAGCAGGAACACGCCGGAGCCGATCATGTTGCCGACCACCAGCGCGATCAGCGTCCACAGGCCCAGCGTGCGCGCGGGCGCGTTCATGCGTCGCCGGCGGATGCGTGACGGTAGGCTTGGCGCAGCAGTTCGTGGAAGTGATGCACGGCGTTCTCGCGCAGCGGATTCAGGCGCCCGGCGCGGTACGAGCCCGAGGCCAGCCCGCGCTGCACCTGCTCGCACATGTCCACGTCCTCCTGCTGCACCTCGTCGCTGAAGGCCAGATCGCGCGCGCGCCGTGCCTGCGCCTCGGCACCGGCATCGGGTGAGTAGTAGAAATCGAACTCCACGCGGCAGCGGTCCACGCCCAGCGGCAGCACGCGATTGGTCTGCAGGCGGCCGGGCAGGATGTTGAGCATGGTGTTCGGATACAGGAAGTAGTACAGCGCCTCGCCCTTGCCGTAGAGGTCGGGGGTGCTTTCCAGCGGGCTGTACTGCAGCGAATGCCACGCCGCGGTCTCGGTCACGTAGCTGCGGTAGTCGAGCAGGCGGTTCAGGCCTGGGTGGATCTGCGGGACGTGGTAGCCCTCCAGATAATTGTCAACGTATACCTTCCAGTTGCAGGCGATGTCGTAACCGGTCCGATGATGAAACTCGAGCTCGGCCAGGTTGCGTTGCGGCCCGAGGCGGGCCTCGATGCCGGCGATGTATTCGCGAAATGGCGGCGCGGCGCCGACGGCCACGAACACCAGCCCCTGCCAGACCTGCACGCTGACCTCGGGCAGGCGGATGTCGGCCGGTTTGAAGTCGGGCGTGCGACCCATTTCCGGCGCGCCGCGCAGCACGCCATCCAGTCCGTAGGTCCAGCCGTGGTAATGGCAGCGCAGCGCGCTGGCGCCGCGCCCGGCGCAGGTGGCCAGCGGTCCGGCGCGGTGCCGGCAGACGTTGTGGAACGCGCGGATCGTCGTCGCGTCGCTGCGCACGATCAGCAGCGGCAGGCCGGCGACGTCGGCCACGACGTGGTCACCGACGCCGGTCAGTTGCGCGGCGTGGCCCACCAGCTGCCAGCTGCGCGCGAACACGGCGGCGGCGTCCAGTGCCGGCAGGCGCGGATCGGTGTAGTAAGGCGCCGGCAGCGCCAGCGCGTGATCGAGCGGTTGCGGCGCGAGATCGGCGGGCGAGAGCAGGGCGGTCATGCGCGGCAACCGGTCAGGTCGGATGCCGGAGTATCACACTCAGAACCGGTGAATGAATCCCCTGCCGTCGCGAGGGTGACCCTGAGGGTGTCCGGCAAGGCGCGGGGTGCAGAAAATCGCGAGCGTAGCTTGAGACTGCGTGAGCGATTTTCGGGGTCCCCGTAACGCCGCCGGACGCGCTCAGGGGCAGCCGCAGCAGGCAACGGGGTTCGTTCACCGGTTCTCAGACCCAACTGCATACCACCTTGCCGCACCGGCCGGCTTCCATCAGGTCGAAGCCCTTCTGGAAGTCGTCGATCGCGACCTGGTGGGTCAGTACCTTCTGCAGCGGAAACCCGGTCAGCACCATCTGCGTCATCTTGTACCAGGTCTCGTACATGCGCCGGCCGTAGATGCCCTGCAGAGTCAGGCCCTTGAAGATCACCTTGTCCCAGTCGATGCCGGCGCCCCGGGGCAAGATGCCGAGCAGGGCGACCTTGCCGCCGTGGTACATCACCTCGAGCATGTCGTTGAAGGCGCGCGGATTGCCGCTCATCTCGAGGCCGACGTCGAAGCCCTCCATGTGCAGGTCGCGGACCACGTCCTTCAGCGACTGCTTGGACACATTGACCACGCGCGTGGCGCCCATGTCGGCGGCCAGCTTGAGTCGGTAGTCGTTGACGTCGGTGACCACCACGTTGCGCGCGCCGACGTGCTTGGCGATGCCGGCGGCGATGATGCCGATCGGACCGGCGCCGGTGATCAGCACGTCCTCGCCGATCAGGTCGAACTCCAGCGCGCAGTGCGCGGCATTGCCGTAGGGGTCGAAGAACGCGGCCAGTTCGGACGGGATCTGATCCGGGATAGGCCACAGATTCGAGGCCGGCATGGTCATGTACTCGGCGAAGGCGCCGTTGCGGTTGACGCCGATGCCGATGGTGTGCGGGCACAGGTGCTGACGGCCGGCGCGGCAGTTGCGGCAATGGCCGCAGACGATGTGGCCCTCGGCGCTGACGCGGTCGCCGAGCGTGTAGCCGGTGACACCGGGGCCGATCTCGACGATGCGGCCGACGAACTCGTGGCCGATGGTCAGGCCGGGCTTGATCGTGCGCTGGCTCCACTCGTCCCACAGGTAGATGTGCAGGTCGGTACCGCAGATCGCGGTTTTCTCCAGCTTGATCAGCACCTCGTTGGGGCCGGGCGCCGGCACCGGCACCTGCTCCATCCAGATGCCCCTGGCGGCTTCGCGCTTGACCAGGGCTTTCATCATCTGCGGCATGAGCGCGACTCCGGCGACGGGGAAAGTGCCAATTATAGGCGCGCGTGCCGGGGCGTCGGGGTGACCGCGCCGCGCGTCTACAATCGGCGCATGTCCGCTCCCGATCGCCGCCCGCGCGCCGTGTTTCTGATGGGCCCGACCGCTGCGGGCAAGACCGCGCTGGCCTGCGCGCTGGCCGAGCGCCATCCGCTGGGCCTGGTCAGCGTCGATTCGGCGCTGGTCTATCGCGGTCTCGACATCGGCACCGCCAAACCCGATGCGGCAACGCTGGCAAGGTATCCGCACGCCTTGATCGACATCCGCGATCCGGCCGAACCCTATTCGGCGGCCGAGTTCCGCGCCGACGCGCTGGCGGCGATGCACCGCTTCGTCGGGATGGGCAAGACCCCGATACTGGTCGGTGGCACCGGGCTGTATTTCAGAGCGCTGGAACGCGGGCTGTCGACGCTACCCGGGGCCGATCCGGACCTGCGCGCGCGGCTGGCCGCCGAGGCGGCCGAGCAGGGCTGGGCGGCGCTGCACGCACGGCTGGCGCGGCTCGATCCGTTGGCGGCGGCACGCATCCGTCCCGGCGACCCGCAGCGCATCCAGCGCGCGCTGGAGGTGATCGAGCTCAGCGGCCGCCCGCTCAGCTCGCAGCAGGGTGCGACGCGGATGCGTTTGCCGTATCGCGTGCTCAAGCTGGCGCTGGTCCCGGCCGATCGCGCGCCGTTGCATGCGCGCATCGCGACCCGCTTCGACGCCATGCTGGCCGCCGGGTTTCTCGACGAGGTGCGCGCGCTGCGGGCACGCGGCCATCTCGATCCGACACTGCCGGCGCTGCGCGCGGTCGGTTATCGCCAGGCCTGGGTGCATCTCGATGGCGCCAGCGCTGCCGCGGGCTTTCGCAGCCAGTCGATTGCCGCCACCCGCCAGCTGGCCAAGCGCCAGATCACCTGGCTGCGCGGCGAGCTGGATGCGCGGGTGCTCGACCCCGGGGACGCCGGCTGCGCCGGCCGTGCGGCGAGCGCGCTTGACGCTTTCCTCACGGATTGAGGTTTGGTTGCCCGCAAGCCAGCCGCTAAGATGCGAGGGCTTGGACCGGGGCGGTTGCGCCCCCACGTCCTGCGTTGCGTGATCGAGTCAGCCACAACAACAAGGGGAATACCCATGTCGAAGGGACAATCGCTGCAGGACCCGTTTCTCAACGCACTGCGACGCGAGCGCGTGCCGGTGTCGATCTATCTGGTCAACGGCATCAAGCTGCAGGGAACGGTCGAGTCCTTTGACCAGTTTGTCGTGCTGTTGCGCAATCAGGTGAGCCAGATGGTTTACAAGCACGCCATCTCCACCGTGGTGCCGGCGCGCAATGTGCGCGTGGCCGGGGTTGATGCCGTCGAAGACGCCGCGGCCGAACCGGCTGCCGAACCGGCTGCGCACGAGGAAGGCTGATCCTGTTCGATCGCCAGAAAAAGGGTGAGCGCGCGCTGCTGGTGCTGCCGCAGGGTCGCGCCGTGGCCGATCCCGAGCGCCGCGCCACCGAGTTCGCCGATCTGGCGCGCTCGGCCGGCGCGCAGGTGATCGAGGT
>DATLSL010000066.1:0-9381 GCA_035534135.1 Rhodanobacteraceae bacterium
CGGCAGCTACGACCTCGACCGCACCGCGTTCGCGCAACCCGCGGCGCGCTTCCATGTGGTCGCCTACGATTTCGGCATCAAGCACAACATCCTGCGCCTGCTCGCCGATCGCGGCTGTGCGCTGACCGTGGTGCCGGCGCAGACCTCCGCGGCCGAGGTGCTGGCGCTCAAACCCGATGGCGTGTTCCTGTCCAACGGCCCCGGCGATCCCGAGCCCTGCGACTACGCGATCGCCGCGATCCGCGAATTCCTGGCACGCAAGACGCCGCTGTTCGGCATCTGCCTCGGTCACCAGCTGCTGGGCCTGGCGGTGGGCGGCAAGACGCTGAAGATGAAGTTCGGCCACCACGGCGCCAACCATCCGGTGCAGGAGCTGGCCAGCGGCCGCGTGCTGATCACCAGCCAGAACCACGGCTTCGCCGTCGACGAGACGACGCTGCCGGCCCACGTGCGCGTCACCCACCGCTCGCTGTTCGATGGCTCCAATCAGGGCATCGAGCTGGTCGATGCGCCGGCCTTCAGCTTCCAGGGCCATCCCGAGGCCAGTCCGGGGCCGCACGATGTTTCGGGGTTGTTTGATCGCTTTATCAAAACGATGGTGTCCGCGAAGGACGCCAAGGCCGCGAAGGGAGCTTGATGTGAAGAGCGAGCAGGCAAAGCAAGAGCGAGCGATGGTGTCCGCGAAGGACGCCAAGGTCGCGAAGGGAGCTTGAGTTGGAGCAACGGCTTTCCGAGCGGGTCATCGGCTGCGCGATCGAGGTCAGCCGTGAACTCGGTCATGGCTTTCTCGAACGTGTGTACGAGGCTGCGTTGGCGGTAGAACTGAAGCGGGCGGGCATCGTGTTCCAGAGGCAAAAGTCCTTGCCGGTGCAGTATCGCGGCGAACCGGTGGGCGATTACGTATGCGACTTCGCGTTGGGCGACAAACTCATTGTGGAGATCAAGGCGTTGCGTGCGCTGACATCCGAGCATGAAGCGCAAGTGCTCAACTATCTGAAAGCATCTGGCATACCGGTTGGCTTGTTGCTCAACTTCGGGAGCCCGCGCCTTGGCGTCCGGCGTGTGGTACGGGGCCACGACGATGCCCATCCCATCTGAAATTTTGCGTCCTTCGCGCCCTTCGCGGACAAAAACAACATGCCCAAACGCACCGACCTCAAAACCATCCTGCTGATCGGCGCCGGTCCGATCGTGATCGGCCAGGCCTGCGAGTTCGACTACTCCGGCGCGCAGGCGTGCAAGGCGCTGCGCGAGGAGGGCTACCGCGTGGTGCTGGTCAACTCCAACCCGGCCACGATCATGACCGACCCGGAGATGGCCGACGCGGTCTACATCGAGCCGATCAACTGGCAGACCGTCGAGCGGATCATCGCCAAGGAGCGGCCCGAGGCGCTGCTGCCGACCATGGGCGGGCAGACCGCGCTGAACTGCGCGCTGGACCTTGCCGACCACGGCGTGCTGGAAAAGTACGGCGTCGAGCTGATCGGCGCCTCGCGCGAGGCCATCCGCATGGCCGAGGACCGCGAGCTGTTTCGCGTGGCGATGCAGGAGATCGGCCTCGAGTGTCCGCGCGCCGAGATGGCGCGCTCGCTGGAACAGGCGCTCGAGATCCAGCCGCGCGTAGGTTATCCGACCATCATCCGGCCCAGCTTCACGCTGGGCGGCAGCGGCGGCGGCATCGCCTACAACCGCGAGGAGTTCGAGGCGATCGCCGCGCGCGGCCTCGAACTGTCGCCGGTGCACGAGGTGCTGATCGAGGAGTCGGTGCTGGGCTGGAAGGAGTTCGAGATGGAGGTGGTCCGCGACACCGCGGACAACTGCATCATCGTCTGCTCGATCGAGAACCTCGATCCGATGGGCGTGCACACCGGCGACTCGATCACCGTCGCCCCGGCGCAGACGCTCACCGACAAGGAATACCAGCGCCTGCGCGACGCCTCGATCGCGGTCCTGCGCAAGATCGGCGTCGACACCGGCGGCTCCAACGTGCAGTTCGGCGTCAACGCCGACGACGGCCGCGTGGTGGTGATCGAGATGAACCCGCGGGTGTCGCGCTCCTCCGCGCTGGCGTCCAAGGCCACCGGCTTTCCGATCGCCAAGGTCGCGGCCAAGCTGGCGGTCGGCTACACGCTGGACGAGCTCAGGAACGAGATCACCGGCGGCCTGACGCCGGCCTCGTTCGAGCCGAGCATCGACTACGTGGTCACCAAGATTCCGCGCTTCGCCTTCGAGAAGTTTCCCGCCGCCGACGCGCGCCTGACCACGCAGATGAAGTCGGTCGGCGAGGTGATGGCGATCGGCCGCAGCATGCACGAGTCGCTGCAGAAGGCGCTGCGCGGACTGGAGACCGGCAAGACCGGTCTCAATCCGACCGGGCTCGACCTGGCCAGCGACGAGGGCCGCGTGCGCCTCAAGCGCGAGCTGCGCGAGCCGGGCCCCGAGCGCGTGTTCTACGTCGCCGATGCGTTCCGTGCCGGGCTGACGCTGGAGGAGGTCTACGCGCTGACCCACATCGACCGCTGGTTCCTGGCCGCGATCGAGGACCTCGTCAGTGAAGAGAAGACCGTGCGCACGCAGGGCCTGCCGGCGCTGGACGCGGTGCGCCTGCGCGAACTCAAGCGCCTGGGATTCTCGGACGCGCGGCTGGCCGAGCTGGCCGGTACCGACGAGGCCGCGCTGCGCCATCTGCGCCGCGCCTTCGGCGTGCGTCCGGTCTACAAGCGGGTGGATTCCTGCGCCGCCGAGTTCGCCACCGCCACTGCCTATCTCTATTCGACCTACGAGGAAGAGTGCGAGGCCAACCCGACCGCGCGCGACAAGATCATCGTGCTCGGCGGCGGCCCCAACCGCATCGGCCAGGGCATCGAGTTCGACTACTGCTGCGTGCACGCGGCGCTGGCGCTGCGCGAGGACGGCTACGAGACCATCATGGTCAACTGCAATCCGGAGACGGTGTCCACCGATTACGACACTTCGGATCGCCTGTACTTCGAGCCGCTGACGCTGGAGGACGTGCTCGAGATCGTCGATCTGGAAAAGCCCAAGGGCGTGATCGTGCAGTACGGCGGGCAGACGCCGCTGAAGCTGGCGCGCGCGCTGGAGGCCGCCGGCGTGCCGATCATCGGCACCAGCCCCGACTCGATCGATCTGGCCGAGGACCGCGAGCGGTTCCAGAAAATGGTCGAGAAACTGGGCCTGAACCAGCCGGCCAACCGCACCGCGCGCAACGCCGACGAGGCGCTGGCGCTGGCGCGCGAGATCGGCTACCCGCTGGTGGTGCGGCCCAGCTACGTGCTCGGCGGGCGCGCGATGGAGGTGGTCTACGACGACGCCGACCTGGCGCGTTACATCCGCGAGGCGGTCAAGGTGTCAAACGATTCGCCGGTGCTGCTCGACCGTTTCCTCGACCACGCCGTCGAGGTCGACGTCGACGTGATCGTCGACGCCGGCGGCGCCGTGCTGGTCGGCGGCGTGATGGAGCACATCGAGGAGGCCGGCGTGCATTCCGGCGACTCGTCGTGCTCGCTGCCGCCGTATTCGCTGTCGCCGGCGCTGCAGGACGAGCTGCGCCGCCAGGTGACGCTGATGGCGCGCGAGCTCAAGGTCTGCGGCCTGATGAACACGCAGTTCGCGATCCAGGGCGAGACGGTGTTCATCCTCGAGGTCAATCCGCGCGCCTCGCGCACGGTGCCGTTCGTGTCCAAGGCGACCGGCGTGCCGCTGGCCAAGATCGCCGCGCGCTGCATGGTCGGCCAGTCGCTGGCCGCGCAGGGCGCCGTGCGCGAGGTGATCCCGGCCTACTACTCGGTCAAGGAAGCGATCTTCCCGTTCCTCAAGTTCCAGAACGTCGATCCGATCCTCGGCCCGGAGATGCGCTCGACCGGCGAGGTGATGGGCGTGGGCCGCAGCTTCGGCGCCGCGTTCGCGCGGGCGCACGAGGCGGCCGGGATCAAGGCGCCGCCGGTGGGCAAGGCCTTCCTGTCGGTGCGCGACGCCGACAAGGAACGCCTGCTGCCGGTGGCGTTCGAGCTGCTGCGGCGCGGCTTCAGCCTGGTCGCGACCACGGGCACGCAGCGGTATCTCGATCAGCACGGGGTTGCCTGCGAGCGCATCAACAAGGTGCTCGAGGGCCGGCCGCACATCGTCGATCTGATCAAGAATGGCGAGATCGTGTTCATCGTCAACACCACCGAGGGCAAGCAGGCGATCGCCGACTCGTTCTCGATCCGCCGCGACGCGCTGCAGCAGCGCATCACCTACTCGACCACCATTTCCGGCGCGCGCGCGCTGCTGCACTCGCTGGACTATCGCGAAGGCGGCGCCGTGCACGCGCTGCAGGAACTGCACCAGGAGCTGAATGCATGAAGCGAGCCCCGTTGACCCAGCGCGGCGCCGAACGCCTGCGCGCCGAACTCGAGCGCCTCAAGGGTGTCGAGCGCCCGCGCGTGATCCACGCCATCGCCGAGGCGCGCGCGCACGGCGACCTCAAGGAAAACGCCGAATACCACGCCGCCCGCGACCAGCAGGGCTTCATCGAGGGCCGCATCAAGGAACTCGAGGCGGCGCTGTCGTACGCCGAGGTGATCGACATCACGCGGCTCAGTGCCGGATCGCGGATCGTGTTCGGTGCCACCGTCGAGCTCGAGGACGAGACCAGCGGCGACCGCGTCACCTACCAGATCGTCGGCGACCTCGAGGCCGACATCAAGCAGGGACTGATCGCGGTGTCGTCGCCGTTCGCGCGCGCGCTGATCGGCAAGAGCGAGGGCGACAGCTTCGAGTTCCGCGCACCCAACGGCGTGAAGAACTACGAGATCGTCGGCGTCCACTACGCGTGATCGCCTTTCGCGACTTCGCGCTGCGTCAGGGCGGAAGGCTGCTGCTGTCCGGCGTCGACGCGGTGCTGCATGCCGGCAGCCGGGTCGGCGTGGTCGGCCGCAACGGCAGCGGCAAGTCGAGCCTGTTCGCGGCGATCCAGGGCCGGCTCGAGGCCGACGCCGGCAGTCTCGATCTGCCCGCGGGCCTGCGCCTGGCCGCGGTGGCGCAGGAGACGCCGGCACTGCCCGATGCCGCCATCGACTACGTGCTGGGCGGCGACGTCGAGCTGGCCGCGGCGCTGGCGGCGGAGGTCGCTGCGCAAGCGCGCGGCGACGATGCGGCGCTGGTGGCGGCGCACCTGCGCATCGAGACGCTGCACGGCTACGACGCCCGCGCCCGCGCCGCGCGGCTGCTGCATGGCCTCGGCTTCGCGGCGGACACCCAGACGCGCGCGGTGGCCACCTTCTCCGGCGGCTGGCGGGTACGCCTGAATCTGGCGCGCGCGCTGATGGCGCCGTCCGACCTGCTGCTGCTGGACGAGCCGACCAATCACCTCGATCTCGATGCCGTGCTGTGGCTGGAGGAATGGCTGCGGCGCTACCCCGGCACCCTGCTGGTGATCTCGCACGACCGCGATTTTCTCGACGGGGTGATCTCGCACACTCTGCATCTGCACGAGGGCAGGGCGCGGCTGTATGCCGGCGATTACACGGCCTTCGAGCGCCAGCGCGCCGAGCAGCTGCGCCTGCAGCAGATCACGCACGACAAGGAACAGGCCGAGCGCGCGCACCTGCAGTCCTTCATCGACCGCTTCAAGGCCAAGGCCACCAAGGCCAAGCAGGCGCAATCGCGCATGAAGCGGCTGCAGAAGCTGGCCGGCACCGAGGCGGTGCGCGCCGAGCGCACGCTGCACTTCGAGTTTCCGCAGCCGGTGCGGGTGCCGACGTCCCTGCTCAAGCTCGCCGCGGTCGAGGCCGGCTACGCGCAGACGCCGGTTCTGCGCCAGGTGCGGTTCGCGCTGCAGGCCGGCGATCGCATCGGCCTGCTGGGTGCCAACGGTGCCGGCAAGTCGACCCTGGTCAAGACCCTGGTCGGGGAGCTGCCGCCGCTGGCCGGCGAGCGCATCGCGCACAAGGACCTGCGCATCGGCTACTTCGCCCAGCACACCGTCGAGAGCCTGCGCGCGGGGACCAGCCCGTTCGATCATCTGCGCGAACAGGCGCCGCAGGCGACGGCCCAGGAGGTGCGCGACTGGCTGGGACGCTGGGATTTCGCCGGCGATCGTGCCTTCGAGCCGGTCGACGTGCTGTCCGGCGGCGAACGCGCGCGCCTGGCGCTGGCGCTGATCGCCTGGACCCGGCCCAACCTGCTGCTGCTCGACGAGCCCACCAATCACCTCGACCTCGACATGCGCGAGGCGCTGGCCGACGCGCTCAACGACTTTCCCGGCGCGCTGGTGCTGGTGTCGCATGATCGCCATCTGCTGGGCCTGGTCTGCGACGGTTTCTGGCGCGTGGCCGATGGCACAGTGACGGCGTTCGACGGCGACCTCGACGACTACGCGCGCTGGCTGCGCGGGCGTGATGCCGTCGCGACCTCGCCACGGGGACGCGGCGGCGCGGAAGCGTCCGGCGCCGGTGCCGCCTCGTCGCGCGAGCGTCGCCGCGACGCCGCCGGGCAGCGCGAGCGCCTGCAGCCGCTGCGTCGGCAGCTGCAGCGCATCGAGCAGCGTCTCGCCGCGATCGCCGCCGAGTGCCGCGGCATCGAGCAGCGTCTGGCCGATCCGGAGGTGTATGCCGGGGATGGCAGCGAGGCCACCCAGCTCGGCCAGGCGCTCGCCGCGCTGCGCCGCGAACAGGGCACGCTCGAAGCCGAGTGGCTGCAGCTCTACGAACAGATCGAGGCGGCGTCGGCTTGACCGTGCCGTCGCGAGCGTTAGGCTGACCGCATGGCCACGCTGCGCGTGCTGCTGCCCGCCCTGTCGCGCTGCGCTGACGATCCGCTGCTGCGCGACTGGCTGCGTCGTGGCGATCACCTGCCCGTGGCCGCGCCGGGCCGTGAGTCCGTTTTGCGCGCGGCGTTCGAATGGCCGGGCAAGGGGCTGTCTGCCGCCGCGTTGACGCGCGAGGCGCTGGCCGGTGATGCCGGCGATACCCCCTGGCTGTGCGCCGATCCGGCGCATGTGCAGCCGGACCTGGCCGGCGCGCGCATGCTCGCCTGCGGCAGCCTCGATCTCGATGCCGGCGAGGCGGCCGAGCTGGCGGCGCCGCTGCGCCCGCTGTTCGGCGATCAGGGGCTGCTGCTGGAGCTGACCGAGCCGGCGCGCTGGCACCTGCGCCTGCAGCGGGGCACGCCGGTGCCGGACTTCGACCCGCCCGCCGCGGTGCTCGGTGCCGACCTACTGGCACATCTGCCCGCCGGCCCCGATGGGCGCCGCTGGCGCGCCCTGTTCAACGAGGCGCAGGTGATCCTGCATCAGCATCCGCGCAACGCGCAGCGGCGCGCCGCGGGGCGCATGACCATCAACTGCATCTGGCTGTGGGGCGGCGGTTCCTTGCCGGACTGGGTGCGCAGCACGCAGACGCATGTCGTCAGCGACGACCCGCTGCTGCGGGCGCTGGCGAACCGTGCCGGCGCCGTGCGGCTTTCCGATGCGACCGCACTGCTCGAGCTGTCGCGCGCGGCGCACGGCCTGCTGGATCTCGCGACGGCCGATGCGGCCCGCATCGCGGCCGCGCTCGGCGCGATCGAGGCTGCGCTGCGCCGCGGCCGCATCGACACGATCGAACTCGCGTCCGACGATGGCCAGCGTACGCGCCTGCGGCGCTGGCACCGCTGGCGCTTCTGGCGGCGCGCGTCCTGATGCCGGCATTGACCCTGCGACGGCGTCCGCTGCCGCCGATGACGACGGCGTGGCCGGCCGGCGTGCCCGCGGCCTTGCAGCGCGTGTATGCCGCGCGCGGCGTCACCGATGCGGGCGACGTCGAACATCGTCTGGCCCGTCTTCTGCCGCCGCAGGCGCTGGGCGGACTGGATGCGGCGGTGACGCTGCTGGCCGACGCCATCGCGGCGGATGCCGACATCCTGATCGCCGGCGATTACGACTGCGACGGCGCGACCGGGGTCGCCGTCGGCGTGCGCGGCCTGCGCCTGCTGGGCGCGCTCCGCGTGCGCTATGCGGTGCCGCACCGGAGGGTGCACGGCTATGGACTGACGCCGGCGTTGGTGGCCAGCCTGACGCCGCTGCCGGACCTGATCGTCACCGTCGACAACGGCATCGCCAGCCATGCCGGGATCGCCGCGGCGCGCGCGGGCGGCGTGCGCGTGATCGTCACCGATCATCACCTACCGGGGCCGACGCTTCCCGAGGCCGACGCGATCGTCAATCCGAACCTGCCGGGCGATGCCTTTCCCAGCAAGGCGCTGGCCGGCGTCGGCGTGATGTTCTACCTGCTGCTGGCGCTGCGTGCCGGGTTGCGCGAACGCGGCACCTGGGCGGCGCAGGGCGAGCCCGATCTGGCCGAACTGCTCGATCGGGTGGCGCTGGGCACGGTCGCCGACCTGGTGCCGCTGGACTACAACAACCGCGTGCTGGTCGAGTCCGGCCTCAGGCGCATCCGCGGCGGACGTGCATGCGCCGGCATCGGTGCGCTGATCGATATCGCCGGGCGCCGCGCGGCGACGCTGACCGCGACCGACCTCGGCTTCGCGCTGGCACCGCGCATCAATGCCGCCGGGCGCATGGAGGACATGCGTCTCGGCATCGAATGCCTGCTCAGCGACGACCCCGACACCGCTCGTGCGCAGGCCGCCCGCCTGCAGGCGATCAACGCCGAGCGCCGCGAGGTGCAGGCGCTGATGGTGGCGGACGCGCAAGTGATGACGGCGGTCGACGCGATCGGCAGCGGTGTTGCGGGCGCCCCTTGGGGACTTTCGTTGGTCGCCCCTGGGGGACTTCCGTTGGGCGTTGGCGTCGCCCTGTTCGACCCCGCCTGGCACGCCGGCGTGGTCGGCCTCGTCGCGTCCAAGCTCAAGGAGTCGCTGCATCGCCCGGTGGTCGCGTTTGCGCCGGCCGGCGACGGCAGCGACGAACTGCGCGGCTCGGCGCGCTCGATTCCCGGCTTCCACGTACGCGACGCGCTGGCGGCGGTGGACGCGCGGCATCCCGGCCTGATCCTGCGCTTCGGTGGTCACGCCATGGCCGCGGGTCTGAGCCTGCGCACGGTCGACTTCGCGCGCTTTGCACAGGCCTTCGACGCCGTGGCGCGCGGCCTGCTGAGCGACGAGGCGCTGCAGCCCGTGCTGTGGACCGACGGCGAATTGCAAGACGGCGAGTTCAGCCTCGAACTGGCGCGCGCGCTGCGCGACGGCGGCCCGTGGGGACAGGGCTTTCCCGAGCCGCTGTTCGACAACGTGTTCGAGCGGGTGGCCTGGCGGCCGCTGGGCGAGGGCCACTGGCGGCTGACGCTGCGCGCGACGGATGGCGGCGGCACGCTCGAGGCGGTGATGTTCAACGCCGGCCCCGCCGCGCCGCCCGCGCGCCTGCGCGCGGCCTATCAACTC
>DATLSL010000067.1:0-9149 GCA_035534135.1 Rhodanobacteraceae bacterium
TAGCGTCCGGATCTGGCGCCCGGCGGCCTGTGGGACACTGCGCGCATGCTGCTCCGCACCGACTCCGAAGATCCCGCCACGATCCACTGCAGCCGCTGCCAGGCCTGTTGTTGCCAGCTGACGGTGCTGGTGATGGCGGACGACGAGGTGCCGGAGTCGCTGATCGCCACCGACGCGCACGGCATGGAGGTCATGCGCCAGCTCGACGACGGCTGGTGCGTGGCGCTCGACCGCAACACCTTGCGCTGCACGATCCATGCGCAGCGCCCGCAAGCCTGCCGCGAGTTTGCGATGGGCGGCAGCGACTGCCGCGCCGAGCGCGAGAACTGGCGCCGCATCGCCGCCAGCCTGGCCTGACCCGCGGGGTGCAGCGCATGGCCTGGTCCGTGTATCTGATCGAATGCGTGGATGGCAGCCTGTACACCGGCATCGCCGTCGACGTGGATGCGCGCTACGCCGCGCACGCGTGCGGCAAGGGCGCGCGCTACACCCGCGCACATCCGCCGGCGCGGCTGCTGGCGCGGTTCGAATATCCCGACCGCTCCGCCGCATTGAAGGCCGAGTATGCGATCAAGCAGCTGTCGCCCGCGGCCAAGCGCGCGCTGTGCGCGGCAGAGGCCGCGCCCTCACCCTAGACTTTCGGGACTTCCGTTGGTCGCCACTTGGGGCTTCCGTTGGTCGTCTTCGGGAGTGAGAGGGGCACAGGCGTGGCTTTGCCAACGCTCAAACCCGCGCGCGATCAAGACACGAAACCCGCGTCGCCCGGATGCAGCGCCCCCCTTTGTCATTCTGAGCGCAGCGAAGAATCTGGCCCGCCAGGCCCGAAAGATCCTTCGGCCTGTGGCCTCAGGATGACCAACGCGACCGAAGGAAGTCCCTTTTCGGGACGACCGAAGGAAGTCCCTTTTCGGGACGACCGAAGGAAGTCCCTTTTCGGGACGACCGAAGGAAGTCCAGCGGAGAAGTCCCCAAGGGACGACCAACGCGACCGAAGGAAGTCCCTTTTCGGGACGACCGAAGGAAGTCCAGCGGAGAAGTCCCCAAGGGATGACAACGGCGGAGAGTCATCCCTTGGGCCCCGGATTGCGTCCCCATGGAGATCCATCCGCACTACTCATCGTATCGATCGAACGCAACCGGGTATCAGGCGACTTCGCCCGCGGCGCTTCCCGAAGCCCATGCCCACTGGAAGTTGTAGCCGCCGAGATGACCGCTGACGTCCACCACCTCGCCGATGAAATACAGCCCCGGCACGCGGCGCGATTCCATCGTGGTCGATGACAGCGCGTCGGTGTCGACGCCGCCCAGGGTGACCTCGGCGGTGCGGTAGCCCTCGGTGCCGCTGGCGACCAGCGGCCAGGATTCCAGCTGCGCCGCGACCGCGCGCAATTCGACCTCGCGGTACTGGCGCAGCGGCCGGCTGGGCAGCCCGATCTCGCACAGGCGCTGCGCCAGCCGCCGCGGCAGCAGCTCGGCCAGTCGCGTGCGCAGCTCGGCATCGGGATGCGCACGCTGCTGCGCATGCAGAACTTCGAACGCGTCGTGGTCCGGCAGCAGGTTCAGGCGCAGGTCGTCGCCCGGCTGCCAGTACGAAGAGATCTGCAGGATCGCCGGACCGCTGATGCCGCGATGGGTGACCAGCATGCCGGCACGAAAACGCTGGCCGTTGCAGCGCGCCTCCACCGGCAGCGCCACGCCGCTGAGGTCCTGATAGTGCTGCTGGTGCGTGCCGCTGAGCGTCAGCGGCACCAGCCCGGCGCGCGTCGGTCGCACGGCATGGCCGAATTGCCGCGCCAGTGCATAGCCAAAGCCGGTCGCGCCCATGCTCGGAATCGACAGGCCGCCGGTCGCCACCACCAGCGATGCGGCGCGCACGGTGCCCGATGTCGTCGCCAGCACGAAACCGCCGTCGCGATGCTGCACGTCCTCGACGTTGCAGCGGGTCTCGATATGCACGCCGGCCGCCGCGCATTCGTCCAGCAGCATGCGCACGATCGGTTTGGACGAGTCGTCGCAGAACAGCTGTCCCAGTTCCTTTTCGTGCCAGGCGATGCCGTGGCGATCGACCAGCGCAATGAAATCCCGCGGTGTGTAGCGCGCCAGCGCCGACTTGCAGAAGTGCGGGTTGGCCGAGATGAAATGGGCGGCCGTGGTGCCGGTGTTGGTGAAATTGCAGCGCCCGCCGCCGGACATCAGGATCTTCTTGCCGACGCGTTCGGCGTGTTCGATCACCCGCACGCGACGGCCGCGGCGGCCGGCCACGATGGCGCACATCAACCCGGCCGCGCCGCCGCCGAGGATGGCGACGTCCACCTCCTCGCCCGTCGTGCTCATGCCGCCGTCATCGCGACGCCGCGCCGGGCCGCACGCAGTGCCACGGTGTAGACGGCCAGCGCATCGTCAGCATGCCAACCGCGAGCATCCCCGACGCGCGGCGCGCGGCCGGCACGTCCTCACTTCGGCAGAAACGGCTTGCCTTCGGTCTTGGCGTGCTTTTCCGCGCGCTTTTCCTTCAGCGTCTTCAGCGGCTTTTTCTTCGCGTCTTTCTTCTGGTTCATGCCTTTGCTCATGGCGTGCTCTCCGGGTGGCGGGGTGGATCAACGGACGGACGGCTGCGCAGGTGCGCCGCAGTTCGGCTCTGCGCCGACGAGGCTAGCACGCACCTCGGCGCTCGCGCGCATGCGGCGCGGCCGGCGTGTCACCCGGGTCGCGGCCGATTCCGCGCCGCCGTTGTCATCCGCTGTCGACGCCGGAGCATGGCGGCGTTACGGTACATCCCGGTGTCCGACCTGCCTCTCACCCGGTCGCTGTCACGGAGGTTCGCCATGCCCAGTCCTGCCGCCAACACCGTCTGCACCGTCATCCCCAGCCTGCGCTATCGCGACGCCGCGGCCGCGATCGAATGGCTGTGCGCGGCGTTCGGATTCGAGAAGCATCGGGTGGTGCCGGACGACCACGGCGGCATCGCGCACGCCCAGCTGTCTTTCGGCCACGGCATGATCATGCTGGGGTCGACGGATGACAGCGCCTGGGGTCGGCGCATCGTGCAACCGCAGGAAATCGGTGGGCGCGAAAGCCAGTGTCCGTGCCTGATCGTTGCCGACTGCGACGCCCACTACGCACGCGCCCAAGCCGCCGGCGCGGTGATCGTCGATCCGCTGGAGAGCAAAGATTACGGTGGCAAGGGCTACAGCTGCCGCGATCCCGAAGGCCACCTGTGGTGGTTCGGCAGTTACGACCCCTGGGCCTGATACGCCGTTGCGTTCAATCGATGCGTTGGGTCGCCCGGATGCAGCCCCAGCGGGGGCGAAATCCGGGGCTCGATCAAGCACCACCCCCGGATTCCGCTGCGCTGGGCGAATGCCAGATTCTTCGCTGCGCTCAGAATGACAAAGGGGCCTTGCATCCGGGCGACGCGGTGTTCGCGTCCTGATCGCGAACGGTTATCAGATCGCCAGCCAGCGCTGCAGGCGCTGCGCGACCGCGGCATCGCCGAGCAGGTCGAAGTGGCCGACGCCCTCCGCCACCCACTGCCGAGCGCGCGGAAACGCCAGCCGGCGCGCTCGTTGCGGATGCCGACCCAGCGCGCTGTCGAGCGGCACCAGGCCGTCGCCGAGCAGTCGCGCGGCCAGCCCGTCGCGCCGGGTGCCGACGCTGGCGGCGATTGCGTAGCAGCGCACGTCCTGCGGCAACGGCAGCGGCGTGCGCGTGTCTGCAGCGTCGACGAAACGGTCCGCATCACCGGCGTCGCCCTCGAGCAGGCTGCCGTGGCGCAGATCGGTAATGCCGGCGCTGCGCAGGCGCGCAAGGCGCGCGAACGGCGCCGCGAACGGCAGCGTACCCAGCAAGCGCTGCGCGCCGAGACCCGCGCGCTCCAGCGGCGCACCGTGATGCGGCGTGCCCAGGCAGACCAGCACCCGCAGCCGTGATCGCCAGGCGTACCCGGCGCGCTCGGCGTGATGGCAGGCGCTGCGCGCGACCAGTCCGCCCATGCTGTGGGCGACGATCGCCAGCGACTCGATCGGCTCGGGCGACTGCTCCAGTGCCTCCAGCAGCTCGGCCAGCGCGCGCCCGTTGGCGGCGACGTGCAGGCCGGTGTTGTAGCGCAGGTACAGCGGCGTATAGCCCTGCGTGCGCGCCAGCAGCGCGCCGTAATCGTGTCCGGCGTGGCGCCAGTGACCGTCGTGCAGGCCCAGCCCGTGCACCAGGATCAGCAACCGACGCCCGGCCTGCGGTGATGCCGTGGCCAGCGCCTGCGCCTGCAGCGGCAGCGGCAGCGGGCGGCCGTCCTCGCGAACCAGCTGCATCGGCAGCGCCAGCGGATTGCCGGCGGCGGCGAGACGATCGCCGAGCACGGCGTTCAGTGCCGCCAGCGCGGTGAGGCGCGCCGGCGTGGGCTCGATCGCCTCGGCAGGCGGCGGTGCCAACCGCTCCAGCGCGGTCGCCGCGCCGCCGCCGATGCCGCGGGTCAGGCCGCGAATGCCGGCGTACACCCGCGCGGCGATGCCGCGCGTGCGCTCGGCATCCGGCGCATCGCGACGACGCCAGGGGCGCGCGATGCCGGCGTGCACCGCTTCGACCAGATCGGTCACGCCCAGCGTGGCCTCGGTCGCCAGTCGCGCCAGGCCGTGCAGATCGGAAACGTGCAGATGGGCCGTCTTCATGGCGGCGATCGCCGCGCCGCGCTCAACCCTGCGGCTCGGTGGCGGTAGCGGTGGCGGATGAGCCGCGGCGCCACGCCGGGCGGCGATTCCAGGCGATCAGCAGCGCGCCCAGGGCCAGGAACAGCAGGCCCATCGCGGCGGCGTTGCGTAACACCAACGCCAGGTCCAGCCGGTTGAGGTCGATGAAGGGATAGGGATAGACGTGCAGCACCCGGCCCAGCAGCAGCGCCCACGCCAGATAGACGCCGGGAAACGGCAGCCAGTACAGCGCCTGCCGCCAGCGCAGCGTGCGCAGCGGCGCCAGCAGCAGCCAGCCGCCGGCATACAGCGCCGGCACCGCGGTGTGCAGCAGGGCATCGGCCAGCAGTTGCAGCCCCTGCGGCCGCCACAGCCCGGCCAGCAGCAGGTGGTACACGCTCGCGGTCACCAGGATGTACAGCGCCAGCGCGGCGCGTAGCGCGGGCCTGGCGGCGAACCGGCCCGCGTGCGTGTCGCGTCCGATCCAGGCCAGGCTGCAGGCCAGCGCCACGCCGAAATTGCTGAGGATGGTGAAGTAGCTGAAATAGCGCAGCGTCATCCAGACGTGGCTGACCTGATGCGCCTGCTCCTGCATCAGCACGAATTGCAGGACCAGCGCGCTCCAGGCCAGCAGGGCCGTGAGCAGATCCAGCGTGCGTCGGGTACGGGTCATCGCGGGCAAGGGTCAACGGGAAAAGTCAGGCAGCAAGTGAACCACATTCGTCGCGGCTGCAACCTGAACTTTACGGCATGCACCGATCCGGCGCCGCACGCGACAGCGGCGCTCGGGTAGGCTGTGGCGACCGATCACCGGTGCCGTCGACAGGCCGCGCATGATCTGCAAGCGTTTCCGTTCCACCATGCCGGGCCTCCTGCCGGTGGCGCTGCTGATCGCGGGCTGCGGCGCGACGATGCTGCATTCCGAGACGGCAACCGCCACCGGCACCGCTTCCGGCGTCGCGGCAGCAACCCCGGCATCGACCCCGGCGCCAGCCCGGTCGACGACCGCCGCGACGACGTCGCAGGCCGCAACCGCTGCATCCACCCTGGCCGCGCGCCTCGATGCCTACATCGCGCAGCCGCGCTTTGCCAGCGCGCGCTGGGGCATCGACGTGGTCGACCTCGCCGATGGCCGCACGCTGTACGCGCACGCCGCCGACAAGCTGTTCGTGCCGGCCTCCAACGCCAAGCTCTACACCGCCGCGCTGGCGCTGCACCGGCTCGGGCCCGAGGCGCACTTCGACACCACGCTGTATGCCACCGAAAAGCCCGACGGCCGAGGCGTGCTGCATGGCGATCTGATCCTGCTCGGCGGCGGCGATCCGGCGCTGGGCACCGACACCGGCGCCGCCGATGGCCCCGGCTGGGCCGATGCGCTGGCCACGCGCCTGGCCGCCGCCGGCGTGGTGCGCGTCAAGGGCGATCTGATCGCCGACGACACCCTGTTCCACGGTCCGCCCTTCGGCACCGGCTGGGACGCCGAGGATCTGTTCGCCGACTACGCGCCCGCGGTCGGCGGCCTGACTTCCGGCGAAGGCACCCTCAGCGTGACCGTGAGCCGGCAAGGCGCGCGCTGCTGCACGATCGATGTGCAGCCATCCAGCACCGGCGTGCGCGTGGACAATCTCAGCGTGGACGCCACACCGGGCGATCCTTCCAGCCTGCTGCTGTATCGCCCGCTGGGCCGCGACACGCTGCACGTCAGCGGCAGCCTGCCGCCCGGCGTGCGTGCGCGCACCTACACGCTGGCCGCACCCGATCCGGCGCGCATGGCCGGACAGGAATTGCTGGATGCGCTGACGCGCGCCGGCATCGGCTTCGACGGCAGATTGCGTGTGCTGCGCTGGCCCGAAACCGATCCGGCCATGGCCAGTGCGCATCGTGTGCGCATCACCAGCGTGGCCTCGCCGCCGCTGGCGCAGCTGGTGCGGCACATGCTCAAGCATTCCGACAATCTCTACGCGCAAACCCTGCTGCTGCAGGCGGGCCTGCTCTGGCAGCACAGCGGGCGGGGTTCCTGCGGCTGGGTGCTGCACTGGACCGAGCAATGGGGGCTGTGCGCGATGCGCACGCTGCTCGGCGAGATCGGCATCACGCGCGAACAGGCGCACTTCAGCGAGGGCAGCGGACTGTCGCGGCAGGACCTGGTCACGCCGCGCGCCACCACCACGCTGCTGGCGTGGATCGCCCGGCAGCCCTGGGCCGCCGTGCTCGCCGACGCGCTGCCCGTCGCCGGCCGGGACGGCACCCTGGACGGACGCCTGCAGAACCTGCCCGCGGGCGACGCGGTGCACGCCAAGACCGGCACCCTGGCGCACATGTACACGCTGTCGGGTTATCTGGTGACCGGCGATGGCCGGCGCCTCGCCTTCAGCGTGATGCTCAACAACTACCAGCGCCCGATCGAGCCCAACGGCGATTGGGCGCCGCCGTTTCCGACCCGGGATCTGGATGCCGTTGTGCGCCTGATCGCGACGCCCACCGTGGCGGCGTCTGCCCGGAGCGCCGCGACGTCAGCCGCCGGCACCGTGCGAGGCCATCGCCCATGAGCTCGAAACCGTTCCCGGCGCAGGCGCCGCCGCGCATCGCGTCCGGCGCGCGCCCGCGCGTCCTCGCCCTGCTGGCGGCCCTGCTGGCATCCGGCCTCGCGCTGGCACAGGCGCCGCCCGCTGCTTCGCCGGCATTCCAGATCGTCGAGAGCGTGCCGGTGGCCACCGACTACGGCCAGCCCGGCGTACCGCGCACGCAAGCCGTGTGGCTGGACCTGATCAATCACGCGCAGCGCAGCATCGACCTCGCCGCGTTCTACATCAGCAACCAGCCGGGCGAGGCACTGCAACCGGTGCTGGATGCGCTGCTCGCGCGCGCCAGGGCCGGTGTCAAGGTGCGCATCCTGCTCGACGCCAGCTTCATGAAGGAAAGCCGCGCGGCGTACGACCTGCTGCACGGCAAACCCGGCATTGACATCCGCATCCTGCCGATGGACCAGCTCACCGGCGGTGTGCTGCACGCCAAGTATTTCATCGTCGATGGCGAGACGATCTTCGTCGGCTCGCAGAACTGGGACTGGCGCGCGCTGAGCCAGATCCACGAGATCGGCGCCGTGGTGCGCAATGAGCGCCTAGCGCGGACTTTCGAAGCCGCGTTCGCGTTCGACTGGCGGCTGGCGGGCGATCCGAACTTGCCGGCCGCCGCCAAGCGCGCGCTGCAGCCAGCGGATTTCGCGCCGGTGACAGCACAGGATCCGGTCATCATCGGGCAACCCGGCAGCGCGCCGATCAGCCTGTTCCCCGCCTTCAGCCCGCCGGCGCTGAACCCGGCATGGCTGGAGCAGGAGCAGCCGCAACTGGTGCGTTTCATCGACAGCGCGCAGCACACGCTGGATATCCAGGTGATGACCCTGAGCGCGTTCAAGAACTACGGCCCCCGGGGCTGGTGGCCGGCGCTGGACAACGCGCTGCGCGATGCCGCCGCGCGCGGCGTGAAGGTGCGCATCATCGTCGCCGACTGGTCGCTGCACGAACCGATGCAGGCGTATCTGAAATCGCTGGCGCTGATGCCGGGCATCGCGGTCAGGTACAGCTCCCTGCCCGAGGCGCCGCAGGGTTTCATCCCTTACGCCCGCGTCGAGCACTGCAAGTACGCCGTGGCCGATGGCCGCGTCAGCTTCATCGGCACCGGCAACTGGAGCTGGAGCTACTTCGCCACCACCGTCGATGCCTCGCTGTTCATCGCCGGCAGCGGCCCGGCGCACACGCTCACGGCGATCTTCGACCGCGACTGGAACGGGCCTTACGTGCACGCGCTGGAACCGGGCACGACCTACACGCCGCCGCGCGTGAATTGACACCGGGCGCGCGGCCTGGACCGTCTCAAGCCGGGTCGTCGGAGGCCGGGCTGAAAACCCCGGCATCGGATCCGGACACTGCCCCGGATACCGGACTGCTTGCAACGCACGCAATGGAGCGTGCGTGCATTTCATCGACTGGCTCGTGGTTCCGTTGCCGACAAGGAACCTGCCGGCCAGATGAACCCGAAAGCCCTGCCCTTCGACCGCGGGTGCAGATCCGGGGTGGGCTTGCGCCCATGGTCGAACGCCGCGCGCGCAGTCGGCAAGACACTGCGGCAGTGGCCTGCGCAAGTCAACCGCTCAGCGCAGACCGGGCGGCATGGCCCGGCCGGTCAAGTGCTCACACCATCGGCAGCTTCAGCCCCTGCTCTTTCGCGCAGGCAATGGCATCGGGATAGCCGGCGTCGGCGTGGCGCATCACGCCGGTTCCGGGATCGTTCCACAGCACGCGCGCGATGCGGCGGTCGGCTGCCTCGGAGCCGTCGCAGACAATCACCACGCCGGCGTGCTGCGCATAGCCCATGCCGACGCCGCCGCCGTGGTGGAAGCTGACCCAGCTGGCGCCGCTGACGGCGTTCAACAGGCAATTGAGGATCGGCCAGTCGGACACCGCATCG
>DATLSL010000068.1:0-5022 GCA_035534135.1 Rhodanobacteraceae bacterium
GCGCCGCTACTACGCCCAGCGCACCCGCGCCGAGCCGGATTTCGTCGATCCAACCCTGCTGCTGGATCCACCGCGACTGCCGCGCGGCCTGCCCAAGGCACTGAGCGAGCGCGAGATCGAGGCCTTGCTGGCCGCGCCCGATGTCACCACGCCGCTCGGCCTGCGCGACCGCTGCCTGCTCGAGCTGATGTATGCCGCCGGCCTGCGCGTCAGCGAGCTGGTCGGTCTGCCACTGGCGGCGCTCAACCTGCGTCAGGGTGTGTTGCGCGTCACCGGCAAGGGCGGCAAGGACCGCCTGGTACCGGTCGGCGAGGTGGCACAGGACTGGATCGAGCGCTACCTCGCCACGGCGCGGCCGACGCTGGCGCACGGCGGCCAGCCGGCGGCGCTGCTGCTGACGCGGCGCGGCAGCGGCATGACCCGGCAGATGGCGTGGACGCTGATCAAGCGCCATGCGCTGACCGCCGGCATTCCCGCCACACGCATCTCGCCGCATGTGCTGCGGCACTCGTTCGCCACTCATCTGCTCAACCACGGTGCCGATCTGCGCGCGCTGCAGATGCTGCTCGGCCATCGCACGCTGTCGACCACGCAGATCTACACCCTGGTCGCGCGCGAGGGCCTCAAGCGCCTGCACGCCGCCCACCATCCGAGGGGGTGAACGCCGGCGCTTGCGACCTGCCGGTGGCAGGTCGCGCCGGCGTGAACGCCGCAGGCAGGATGCCGGAGGCCGGGTTGCTTGGCGAGGGATGGATCCCGAGCCTAGCAACAGCCCGCGCGCGCAGCGTGCGGCGGCCGCGCTTGCGACCTGCCGGTGACCGTGGTCCGCGAAGAGCGCAAAGGACGCGAAAAGGCCCTCTCAAGACCTCTTTGCGCACTTGGCGTTCTTCGCGGACAAATGCTCTTTCGCTCTGGATCCTGCGCCACAAGAAAGCCAAGACCGTAATCCGCGAAGAGCGCAAAGGACGCGAAAAGTCCCTCTCAAGACCTCTTTGCGCACTTGGCGTTCTTCGCGGACAAATGCTCTTTCGCTCTGGATCCTGCGCCACAAGAAAGCCAAGACCATGGTCCGCGAAGTGCGCTCTGCCGCATCGGCACGACGCCATGAATGACATCGCGCGTGGCGCCGCCGCAGCGCGAGGGGCCGCGATTTGACGGCTGCCGGATTCGATTGGGCTAGAATGGCCGATTCCATCGCTCGGCAGCGGTCTTCCGCATGATCGTCCTCGACGGGCAGAGCGCCCTTTCGCCGTTTCGTCTTGATCGTTTGAATGCACGCCTGGAGGCCGTCCAACACGGCCTGCGCGTGCGCGCGGCGTGGTTCGTCTACATTCTCGACGCGCCCGTGATCGCTGATCCGCGCAGCCGCGCGGAGCTGTGCGCGATCCTCGAGGCGCACGACGCGGCGCCGGCACCGGCCACGCTGTGGGTGGTGCCGCGGCTGGGCACGATGTCGCCGTGGTCGTCCAAGGCCAGCGACATCCTGCATGGCGCGGGCCTGGACCTCGGCCGCGTCGAACGCGGCGTGGCTTATCACCTCGACGCGCTGCCGTTGGCCGGCAGCGCGGACCATGCCGGGATGCTGGCGGTGCTGCACGACCGCATGACACAGTCAGTGCTGACGCACCTCGATCAGGCGAGCGGGCTGTTCCTGCACGGCACCGCGGGTGCGCTGGGGTGCATCGCGTTGGGCGCCGACCCGGAGGCGGCGCTGGCCGCGGCCAATCGCGCGCTCGGCCTCGCGCTCGCCGCCGACGAGATCGCCTATCTCGCCGCGCGCTACGCCGAGCTGGGCCGCGATCCGACCGACGCCGAACTGATGATGTTCGCGCAGGCCAACTCCGAGCATTGCCGGCACAAGGTGTTCAACGCCACCTGGACGGTGGATGGCGTACCGGCGCCGCAGACGCTGTTCCAGATGATCAAGCACACCCACGCGGCGTCTCCGGCGCACACGCTGTCGGCGTACACGGACAACGCCGCGGTGATCGCCGGCCATCGCGGCCGGCGCCTGTTCGCCGACGCCGATGGCATCTGGCGCGCGCACGAGGAAGACATCCCTTACGCGATCAAGGTCGAAACGCACAATCATCCGACCGCGATCGCACCGTGGGCCGGCGCCGCCACCGGTGCCGGTGGCGAGATCCGCGACGAGGGCGCGGTCGGCCGCGGCGGCAAGCCCAAGGCCGGACTGAGCGGTTTTTCGGTGTCGCACCTGCGCATTCCCGGATTGCCGCGGGCGTGGGAGGGCGAGCGCCCGCTGCCGCAGCGTTTCGCCAGCGCGTTCGAGATCATGCGCGACGGCCCGCTGGGCGCGGCCGCCTTCAACAACGAGTTCGGCCGTCCCATTCTCGGCGGCTACTTCCGCAGCTTCGAGCAGGAGACCGGCGATGCCGGCGTGCGCCGCGGCTACGACAAGCCGATCATGATCGCCGGCGGGCTGGCCAACCTGCGCCGTGCGCACGTCGAAAAACGGCGTCTGCAGCCCGGCGACGCGGTGATCGTGCTCGGCGGCCCGGCATTGCTGATCGGACTCGGCGGCGGTGCCGCGTCGTCGCTGGCTTCCGGCGCGTCAAGCGCCGAGCTCGACTTCGCCTCGGTGCAGCGCGACAACGCCGAGATGCAGCGTCGCTGCCAGGAAGTGATCGACGCGGCTTGCGCGCGCGGCGCGGCCACTCCGATCGTCGCCGTCCATGACGTCGGTGCCGGCGGACTGTCCAACGCCATCCCCGAACTGCTCAACGATTCCGGTGTCGGCGGCCGTATCGATCTGGCGCAGGTGCCCTGCGACGATCCCTCGCTGTCGCCGATGCAGCTGTGGTGCAACGAAGCGCAGGAGCGCTACGTGCTCGGCGTGCGCGCGGACGATCTGCCCGCGCTCATGGCGCTGTGCGTGCGCGAACGCTGCCCGTACGCGGTGGTCGGCGAGGCCACCGCCGCGCGTCAGCTGGTGGTGAGCGATTCGCGCAGCGGCATCACCGCGATCGACTTCGCGCTCGACCTGCTGTTCGGCAAGCCGCCGCGCATGCATCGCGACGCCGTGCGCATCAAGCCACGCGTCGATCTGGTGCCCGACCTTTCCGGCATTGCCCTCGAGGAGGCGGTGCAACGCGTGCTGCGCCTGCCGGCGGTCGGCAGCAAGTCGTTTCTGATCACCATCGGCGACCGCAGCGTCGGTGGTCTGTGCGCACGCGATCCGATGGTCGGGCCGTGGCAGGTGCCGGTGGCCGATTGCGCGGTGACCCTGCTGGATTTCGAAGGCTATGCGGGCGAGGCGATGGCGATTGCCGAGCGCGCACCGCTGGCGCTGCTGGGCGGCGCCTCGGCGGCGCGCATCACCGTTGGCGAGGCGATCACCAATCTGGCCGCGGCGCCGGTGGCCGAACTGGGCGAAGTGCGGCTGTCGGCCAACTGGATGGCGGCGGTCGGCCACCCCGGCGAGGACGCTGCGCTGTACGACGCCGTGCAGGCGGTCAGCGAGCTGTGTCCCGTGCTCGGCATCTCGGTGCCGGTGGGCAAGGACTCGTTGTCGATGCAGGCGGTATGGCAGGACCCCGAGCAGGGTGAGCAGCGCTGCGTGGCGCCGGTGTCGCTGGTGGTCAGCGCGTTCGCGCGCATCGCCGACGTGCGCCGCACGCTGACGCCGAGACTGCGCCTGGATCAGGGCGACAGCGAGCTGTGGCTGCTCGATCTCGGTGGCGGCCGAGACCGTCTCGGCGAATCGGCGCTGATGCAGGTGTTCAACCGCGGCGGCGGCGTGCCGCCTGACCTCGACCAGCCACAGCGGCTGCGCGCGTTCTTCGCCTTCGTGCAGCAGGCACGGCTGCAGGGCCTGCTGCTGGCTTATCACGACCGCTCCGACGGCGGCGTCATCGTCACCCTGCTGGAGATGGCCTTCGCCGGTCATTGCGGTCTCGAGATCCGCCTCGACGGCTGGGGCGAGGCAATGCTGCGCGCGCTGTTCAACGAGGAACTGGGCGCGGTCCTGCAGGTGCGCGTGCAACACGCCGAGCGCCTGGCCGCGTTGGCCGTGGCGCATGGTCTGGGCGATATCCTGCACCGCATCGGACGGCCGAAGGAAAAGCTGGGCATCAAGCTGTTTCTCGGCGGCGAAACGATCGCCCGCTGGAACTGGACGCAGCTGATCGGCGCCTGGCACGAGACCAGCCACGCCATGCAGCGTCTGCGCGACAACCCGGCTTCGGCTGATGCCGAGCGCGCCTGGCGCGTCGCCGACGACGATCCCGGCCTGTCGCCGCGGCTCACCTTCGATCCGGCCGACGACATCGCCGCGCCGATGATCGCCAGCGGCGCGCGCCCGCGCGTGGCGATCCTGCGCGAGCAGGGCGTCAACGGCCAGGTCGAGATGGCGGCCGCGTTCACCCGCGCCGGCTTCGAGGCGGTGGACGTGCACATGACCGACCTGGTGGCCGGGCGCACCTCGCTGGCCGACTACCACGGCCTCGCCGCCTGCGGCGGATTTTCCTACGGCGACGTGCTCGGCGCCGGCCGCGGCTGGGCGGTGTCGATCCTGCACAACGAACTGTTGCGCCAGCAGTTCGAAGGCTTTTTCGCCGACCCCGCGCGCTTCGCGCTGGGCGTCTGCAACGGCTGCCAGATGATGGCCGAACTGAAAGCGATCATTCCCGGCGCCGAGCACTGGCCGCGCTTCCAGCGCAATGCCAGCGAGCAGTACGAGGCGCGCCTGGTCAGCGTCGAAATCATGGAGTCGCCGGCGATCCTGCTGCGGGGCATGCAGGGCTCGCGGCTGCCGGTGGTGGTGGCGCACGGCGAGGGCCGCGCGGTGTGGAGCGCCGGCGCCCGGCCATCGAAGAGCGGCGCCTGCCTGCGCTTTGTCGACAACCGCGGTCGACCAACCGAGGATTTCCCGCTCAACTCCAACGGCTCGCCCGGCGGCCTGACCGGCTTCACCGCCGCCGACGGCCGCGTGCTGGCGCTGATGCCGCATCCGGAACGCGTGTTCCGCAGCGTGCAGATGAGCTGGGCCGCCGATGGCTGGGG
>DATLSL010000069.1:0-4747 GCA_035534135.1 Rhodanobacteraceae bacterium
CCGCATTCGCAGGTTCGAGTCCTGCCGCCCCAGCCATTCGCGCCGGCTTGCTCCGGCCACGCACGATGAAGGTCCACCCGTGAATGCCTCCAACGGCCTGATGCTGTTTTCCGGCAACGCCCACCGCAAGCTGGCGGAGGATGTCGCCCATCGCCTCGGCATCCCGCTGGGCAAGGCCCAGGTCGGGCGCTTCTCAGACGGCGAGGTCCAGGTCGAGATCGAGGAGAACGTGCGGCGCCAGGAAGTGTTCGTGCTGCAGCCGACCAGCGCACCGACCGCCGAGAACTTCATGGAACTGCTGGTGCTGATCGATGCGCTCAAGCGCGCCTCGGCGGCGGCGGTGACCGCGGTGATCCCGTACTTCGGCTACGCGCGCCAGGATCGTCGCTCGCGCTCGGCGCGGGTGCCGATCACCGCCAAACTGGCGGCGAAGATGCTCAGCACCGCGAACTGCGACCGCGTGCTGACGGTCGACCTGCACGCCGACCAGATTCAGGGTTTTTTCGACATCCCGGTGGACAACGTCTATGCCTCGCCGGTGCTGCTGGCCGACATCTGGCGGCATCAGGGCATGGAGAACCTGATCGTGGTCAGTCCCGACGTCGGCGGCGTGGTGCGCGCGCGCGCGATCGCCAAGCGTCTCGACGACGCCGAACTGGCAATCATCGACAAGCGCCGCCCGCGGCCCAACGAGGCCACGGTGATGAACATCATCGGTGACGTCACCGGCAAGACCTGCGTGCTGGTCGACGACATCGTCGACACCGCGGGCACGCTGTGCGCGGCGGCGGCGGCGCTGAAGAAGAGCGGTGCGCGCAAGGTGGTGGCGTACTGCGTGCATCCGGTGCTGTCCGGGCCCGCCATCAGCAATATCGAGAACTCGGCGCTGGACGAGCTGGTGGTCACCGACACCGTGCCGTTGCGCGCCGAAGCCAGCGCCTGCGCGCGCATCCGCCAGCTGCCGGTCGCCGAGCTGCTGGCGGAGACCATCCGCCGCATCGCCTTTGGCGAGTCGGTCAGTTCGCTGTATGTGGATTGATCGAGAGCTGGAAATAGAAAGACGGGAGTAGGGAGTCGGAAGTAGGGAGTCGGGAAAGCCACGGTGGCATCCTGAGCGAAGCGAAGGATCTGGAGTTCGCGCGGCACCCAGCGACACGCTGTTTCCGGGCCAAAACCCGAGTTTCGTGCGCCGAGATGCTTCGGCCTGCGGCCAGATGCTTCGCTGCGCTCAGCATGACAAGCGAGGACGGGAGCCGGTCTCCGGTCCCGATGCAAAGAATCCGCTCTCCTGGTCGCGGGAGAGCATCCACGCCGCCGCGAGGCGGTGCATCCGAAACAGAAGGCAACAACATCATGGCAACCATTCACGAAATCGAGGCCCAGAGCCGCAAGGACGAGGGGAAAGGTGCGAGCCGCCGCCTGCGTCATGCGGACAAGGTGCCGGCGATCGTCTACGGCGGCGCGGAAGCGCCGCAGAGCATCCAGCTGGATCACAACACGGTGGCCCTGGCCACCCGCCACGAATGGTTCTTCTCGGCCATTCTTGATCTCAGCGTGGACGGCAAGAAGCAGAAGGTGCTGCTGCGCGATCTGCAGCGTCACCCGTTCAAGCCGCGCGTGCTGCATCTGGACTTCCAGCGCATCGACGAAAACAAGGCGCTGCGCGTGCGCGTGCCGCTGCACTTCCTCAACCAGGAGAAGTCGCCGGCCGGAAAGACCTCGGGCGTGGTGATCACGCACGAGCTCAACGAAATCGAGGTCAGCTGCCTGCCCAAGCACCTGCCCGAGTACATCGAGGTCGACCTCGGTGCACTCGAGATCGGGCAGACGGTGCACATGTCCGACCTCAAGCTGCCCGCCGGTGTCGAGATTCCCGAGCTGCGTCTGGGCAAGGAGCACGATCACGCCGTGGCCCTGGCCAAGGAGATCAAGGAAGAGGTCGAGCCGGCACCGGTGGTCGAAGGCGAAGCGGCGGCAGCGGTTCCGGTCGCGGCGGCTGGCGCCGTGGCTGGCGCGGCAGCGGCCAAGGCCGAGCCGGCCAAGGGCGACAAGAAGTAAGCCGAGTCGCATGCGCCGGCTCGCCGCGAGGGTGGGCCGGCACAGCGGCCGCAAACGCATGGCTGGCCTGCGCCTGATCGTCGGTCTCGGCAACCCCGGGGCCGAACATCTCCGGACCCGGCACAACGCCGGGTTCTGGTTTGCCGACGCGCTGGCGGCGGACGAAGGCGTGCGCTACGGGCAGGAGAGCAAGCTGCACGGCGCTACCGCACGGGTGCGCATCGGCGGCGAACCGGTGTGGCTGTTCAAGCCGGGCACTTACATGAACAAGAGCGGCATCGCGGTCGCCTCCGCGCTGCACTACTGGAAGATCGAACCCGCCGAGTGCCTGATCGCACACGACGATCTCGACCTTGCGCCGGGCGCGGCGCGGCTGAAGTTCGATGGTGGCCACGGCGGCCAGAACGGCCTGCGCGACATCATGGCCCACCTCGGCCACGGCCAGTTCCATCGCCTGCGTCTGGGCATCGGCCATCCCGGGCATCGCGACCAGGTGACGCCGTGGGTGCTGGGCCGGCCTTCGGCGATCGACGAGGAGGCCATGCTCGACGCCGTTGCGCGCGCACTCGACGTGCTGCCGCTGGCGGTGGCCGGCGATTTCAACGAGGCGACGAAGCGGTTGCATACGGGAGAGCCGGGACCCGGGATCCGGGACCCGGGACCCGGGTAGGAGCGGGAGTTGGCAATGGGAAGTAGGGAGCCGGAGAGCGGTCAGCCGCTTTGCCACTACCTACTTCCCACTTCCCACTTCCGGATTCACCCCATGGGCATCCAATGCGGCATCGTCGGCCTGCCGAACGTCGGCAAGTCGACCCTGTTCAACGCGCTGACCAAGGCCGGCATCCCCGCGGCCAACTTCCCTTTCTGCACCATCGACCCCAACGTCGGCGTGGTGCCGGTACCCGACCCGCGCCTCGCAGCGCTGGCCTCGATCGCCAAGCCGCTGAAGATCATCCCGACCACGATGGAGTTCGTCGACATCGCCGGCCTGGTCGCCGGCGCGTCCAAGGGTGAAGGCCTGGGCAACAAGTTCCTCGCGCACATCCGCGAGGTCGACGCGATCGCCCACGTGGTGCGCTGCTTCGAGCATCCCGACATCGTCCACGTCGCCGGCAAGATCGACCCGATCTCCGACATCGAGACCATCGACACCGAGCTGGCACTGGCCGATCTGGATTCGGTAGACAAGGCGCTCAATCGCGCCGAGCGCGCGGCCAAGGCCAACGACAAGGAGGCGCTGGCGAAGCGCCCCGTGCTGCAGAAGCTGGCGGCTGCGCTCAACGCGGGCCGGCCCGCGCGCGGCGCAGGACTCGACGCCGACGAACGCGCGCTGGTGCGCGACCTGTTCCTGCTGACGCTGAAGCCGCTGATGTACATCGCCAACGTGCGCGAGGATGGTTTCAGCAACAACCCCCACCTCGATGCGGTGCGTACGCGCGCGGCCGCCGAGGGCGCCGAGGTGGTGCCGGTGTGCGCAGCGATCGAGGAGGAGCTGGCCCAGCTCGACGAGGCTGATCGCACGGATTTTCTCAAGGACATGGGTTTCGACGAGCCCGGCCTCAATCGCGTGATCCGCGCCGCTTACCGCCTGCTGGGTCTGCAGACCTACTTCACCGCCGGCGAAAAAGAAGTGCGCGCCTGGCAGGTCAAGGTCGGCGCGACCGCACCGCAGGCCGCGGCCGTGATCCACACCGACTTCGAGCGTGGCTTCATCCGTGCCGAGACGATCGCTTACGACGACTACATCCGGTACAAGGGCGAGGCCGGCGCCAAGGAAGCCGGCCGTCTGCGCCTCGAGGGCAAGGAGTACATCGTCAAGGAAGGCGATGTGTTGCATTTCCGCTTCAATGTGTAAGTGAAGCCGGGACCCGGGACCCGGGACCCGGGGAAGAGCCAGAATCGCAGGCCTGGTTGTCAAGCCGGCTCTGCCGCACGGGTGCGCAGGAATCGTCAGCCCGGCCTGCAACGGTGGAACCCCGCGATGAGCGATCAGCCATACATTCGATTGGCGACGCCGGATGATGCTGCGGCACTGCAGGCGCTGCTCACGCGCCTGCTGGACGCCTATGTGTTACCCGAACAGGATGCGGCCGGCATCGCGACCTTGTCGACTTTCGCCAGCATTGACCGGATCGTCGCGCGCATGCAGGCCGGTCTGCACCATCACCTCGCGGAGTGTGAAGGAAACCTGGTCGGTGTTTCCGCGCTGCGTGACGATGGCCATCTGGTGATGCTTTTCGTCGACACGCCGTTTCAGCACCGCGGGCTTGCGCGTTGCCTGTGGCAGACGGCGCTGGCCGATGTGCTCACGCGCAGTGATCCGGCGCGCATCACGGTCAACGCATCCGGGTTCGCGGTACCCGTCTACGAACGCCTGGGATTCGTCCGGCTGGGCGAATCCGTCGTACGCAACGAAGTGCGTGCGACGCCCATGGAGTTCCGCCGCCGCTGAGGTGTCGGCATCCTCCGCGTTGCGGCATCGCAGGCTGGCCTGAATCGTGGGTATGGCAGCCCAGACGACGCAGCTGCGACTCACTGGATAGTGCTGGATATTTCCCGAGTCCCGAGTCCCGCTAAGCTTCGCCGCACCACCGCGATCCCTTCCCGAGGACTCCGCCATGCCCGGCCAGCAGCACGCGATGACGTTCCGCTTTCTCGCCCAACCCACCGACGTCAACTTTGGCGGCAA
>DATLSL010000070.1:0-12601 GCA_035534135.1 Rhodanobacteraceae bacterium
AGGGTGCCGGTCAGCGGCGCGACGTGGATAGGCGGCGCAACGCCGGCTCTGCGCTGCGCGCGGCGGCAACGATTCAGCCCAGCGTGGCGAGGCGATCCTTGATCAGCCGGGACGCCGCGCCCATGTCGGCGCGACCGGCGGCGCGCTCCTTCACCAGCGCCATCACCTTGCCCATGTCGCGGGCGGAGGCGGCGCCGCTGTCGGCGATCGCGGCGGCGATCAGGGCGTCGAGTTCGCCGGCATCGAGCTTCGCCGGCAGATAGGCCTCGATCACGGCGATCTCGAAGCGCTCGATGGCAACCAGGTCCTCGCGGCCGGCCTGCTCGAACTGCGCGACCGAATCGCGGCGCTGCTTGAGCATCTTCTCCAGCACCGCCAGCACCTGGGCGTCGTCGAGGACGATGCGCTCATCCACCTCGCGCTGCTTGATCGCGGCGTTGACCAGCCGGATCACGCCGAGGCGCTGCTTGTCGCCCGCGCGCAGCGCGGTCTTCATGTCGTCGATCAGCTGGTCCTTGAGCGGCATCACGGCAGTTCCCGGACTTGTGAAATGCAAAGAGCCGGCGCGCCCGCGGCGGCGCCGGCCCGAAGCTGCACTGCGGACGCGCTCAGTACAGGCGCGTGCGACGCGTGGTGTCGCGCGACAGCCGACGCAGGTGGCGCTTGACCGCCGCGGCGCGCTTGCGCTTGCGCTCCTGGGTCGGCTTTTCGTAGAACTCGCGCTTGCGTGTCTCGGCCAGAACACCGGCCTTTTCGCAAGTGCGCTTGAAACGGCGCAGAGCGACTTCGAACGGCTCGTTCTCGCGAACCTTGACGTTGGGCATGGTTTCTCCGCTGTAAACTGGCCCGGCTGATCGGGCGAGCCGCGAAGTATAGCGTGGACATCGGAAACGTTTCAAAGCCGGTGCTGGGCATCGAATCCTCCTGCGACGAGACCGGAGTGGCGGTGTACCAGCCCGGGCGCGGCCTGCTGGCGGATCGCCTGTATAGCCAGATCGACCTGCATCAGGCCTATGGCGGCGTGGTGCCCGAACTGGCCAGCCGCGACCACGTGCGCAAGCTGCTGCCGCTGATCCGCGAAACGCTGGCCGCCGCCGGCCTCGGCGTCAACGACCTCGGCGGCGTGGCCTACACCGCCGGACCCGGTCTGGTCGGCGCCCTGCTGGTCGGCGCGGCTGCGGCGCGCGCACTGGCCTGGGCACTGCAGATCCCGGCGATCGGTGTGCATCACATGGAGGGCCACCTGCTGGCGCCGCTGCTGGAACCCGACCCGCCGGTGCCGCCGTTCGTGGCGCTGCTGGTCTCGGGCGGCCATTCGATGCTGGTGCATGTGGCCGGGATCGGCCGCTACCGGCTGCTCGGCGACACCCTCGACGACGCCGCCGGCGAGGCCTTCGACAAGACCGCCAAGCTGCTCGGCCTGCCCTATCCGGGCGGCCCGGCGCTGGCGGCGCTGGCCGAGCAGGGCCGCGCCGGAGCTTTCCGCTTCGCGCGGCCGATGACCGACCGCCCCGGCCTCGACTTCAGCTTTTCCGGACTGAAGACCCAGGTCTTGCTGGCCTGGCGGAACAGCGACCACAGCGAAACGGCGCGCGCCGACATCGCGCGCGGCTTCGAGGACGCCGTGGTCGAGACGCTGACGGTGAAATGCCGGCGCGCGCTGGCGGCCAGCGGCGCACGCACGCTGGTCGTCGCCGGCGGCGTCGGCGCCAACCGCCGCCTGCGCGAGACGCTAACTGCCATGGCGGCGACGGACGGTTTCCGCGTCGCCTTCCCGCGGCTGCAGTTCTGCACCGACAATGGCGCCATGATCGCGTTCGCCGGCGCCATGCGCCTGACCGCCGGCCAGCAGGAGGACAGCGCGATCCGCGTGCTGCCGCGCTGGGACCTCGAAAGCCTGTCGGCGGTCGCGTAGCGTGCGGCTTGACACGTCGGCTGCCACCCTTGCAGCTGCCCCGGAATTCCCATGGATCTCGTCTTCATCGACAACCTGCGTCTCGATGCCCTGATCGGCGTGCATGCGCACGAACGCGGCGCCCGCCAGCCGTTGCGTGTGGACCTGCAGATGGCCTGCGACACCCGCGCCGCCGCGGTCAGCGACCGTCTCGTCGACACGCTTGACTACGCGGCCGTGGCCCGGCGCCTGCAGGCCATCGCGGCGGCCAGCGACGCGCAGCTGGTCGAGGTGCTGGCCGAGCGCATGGCCGAGTGCTTGCAGAACGAATTTGGTGTGCGCTGGCTGCGCCTGAAGCTGGGCAAACCGCAGGCACTGACTGACGCCGATGCGGTCGGCGTGCAGATCGAGCGCGGCCTGCGGCTGCCGTGAACGCCGTGCCGCGCGTGCGCGCCTATCTCAGCCTGGGCGCCAATCTCGAGCCCGAGCGGCACTTGCGTGCGGCGCTGGACGCGCTTGCAAAGGCCTTCGGTCCGCTGCTGGTTTCGCCGGTCTACCGGACGCCGGCGCAGGGTTTCGCCGGTCCGGACTTTCTCAACCTGGCGGTTGCGGTCGATACCGAGTTGCCCGCGAGCGCGCTGCGCGACTGGCTGCACGCGCTGGAGTCGCGGCTGGGCCGCGACCGCACGGCACCGCGCCTGTCCAGCCATACGCTCGATGCCGATCTGGTGCTGTACGGCGAGCAGGTGGTCGATGACGGCGAAGGCTTGCGTCTGCCGCGCGGCGACCTCGACGCTGCCTATGTGCTCAAGCCGCTGGTCGATATCGCCCCCGACACGCTCGACCCGCGCAGCGGCCGCACCCTGGCCACGCTGTGGGCCGAGCACCCCGAGCGGGACCGACCGCTGCCCGCGGTCACGCTGCGCGGCTGACCCCGCCTCTGGCGATCGGCGCGGCGGGATGCTAGAAAAGCCCCGTCCATCCGACCGGGGAACGATCATGGCGGGCAAATTCGCGACCAGTTGGTCGCTGGTCAAGGCAAGTGCCGCGGTGCTGAAGAGCGACCGCGAGTTGCTGGTGTTCCCGCTGCTGTCGGGTCTGGCCACGCTGCTGGTGATCGCCAGCTTCGCGCTGCCGTTCCTGGCCGCGGGCGGGTTGCTGCATCTGCGCGAAATCGCCGGCACTCACGGGGACCTGGCCGCTGGCGACTACGCGATGCTGTTCCTGTTTTATCTCTGCCAGTACACGGTGATCTTTTTTTTCAACACCGCGCTGGTTGGCGCCGCGATGATGCGCCTGGACGGCGACAACCCCACGCTCGGCGATGGCCTGCGCCTGGCCTGGGGCCGGCTGCCGGCGATCCTCGGCTATGCGCTGATCGCCGCCACCGTCGGCATGCTGCTGCGGGCGCTGGAACAACGCGCCGGCTTCATCGGCCGCTGGGTCATCGGCCTGCTGGGCGTCGCCTGGACGGTCGCCACCTTCCTGGTGGTGCCGGTGCTGGCCGCGACCGATGTCGACCCGGTGACGGCGGTCAAGGAGAGCGCGACCCTGCTGCGCCGTACCTGGGGCGAAAACCTGATCGGCAACGTCGGCATGGGCATCGCCTTCGGTCTGCTGTTCATGGCGCTGGTGCTGGCCGGGGCCGGCGTGCTGGCGTTGGCGGTCGCCGCCCGCTCGGCGCTGCTGATTGCACTGGTGGCGGTGGCGGTCGTGCTGGCGTTCATCCTGCTGGCGCTGGTGCAGAGCGCGCTGCAGGGCATTTACGCCGCCGCACTGTACCGCTACGCCACCGACGGCAACGCCGGCACCGGATTTGATGCTGCGCTGCTGGGGCAGGCGTTCCGCGTCAAGGCCTGAGAGGCGGCGCGACGCGCCACGATCGTCGCGCCCGCCTTATGCTTGCGCTTCCCGCGGCGTCGCCGCACTGCGCGTGGCTGCCGCCGTGAACCTGTCGTTGCCCGATCCCGACGCCGACGCGCTCGCCCACTCCGAACGGCTGCGGACGCGCCTGCGCGAGACCATCGCCGCCCGCGGCGCGATGCCGTTTTCCGAATTCATGCAGCAATGCCTGTATGCGCCTGGGCTGGGCTACTACAGCGCCGGCGCCGCCAAGTTCGGTCCGGCGGGGGATTTCATCACCGCGCCCGAATTGGGCCCGCTGTTCGCGCGCTGCGTGGCACGCGTGCTGGCACCGCTGCTGCCGAGCCTTGGCGCACAGGCCAGCGTGCTCGAACTGGGTGGCGGCAGCGGCGCCTTCGCCGCCGATGTGCTGCAGGCGCTGGCCGAACTCGACGCGCTGCCGGCGTGCTATCGGATCCTCGAGCCCAGCGCCGATCTGCGCGAACGCCAGCGTGCCCGCATCGCCGCCCTTCCGGCGCCGCTGGCGGCGCGCGTGGACTGGATCGAGCGCCCGCCGGAGACGCCCTGGCGCGGCGTGCTGTTCGCCAACGAGGTGATCGACGCGCTGCCGGCGACGCGCTTCACTCTGCGTCACGGCGAGGTCTGCGAGGAGCACGTTGCGCTGGATGGCGAGGGCCGCCTGCTGCGTACCGATCGCCCCGCCGATGCGCTGGTCAGCGCGGCCGTGCGTCACCTCGAGCGCGACCTCGGCGCGGCGTTCGCCGACGGCTATCGCTCCGAGCTGCTGCCGCAGCTGCCCTACTGGATGCAGGCGATCGCCGGCGCGCTCGAGGCCGGCCTGATGCTGTTCTGCGACTACGGCTTCCCGCGCCGCGAGTACTACCTGCCCGAGCGCCGCGACGGCACCCTGCAGGCACACTATCGCCATCGCGCACATGCAGACGTGCTGCGCTGGCCGGGTCTGCAGGACCTGACCGCGTCAGTCGATTTCACCGCACTGGCCGAGGCCGGCAACAGCGCCGGTTTCGGCGTCGCCGGCTATCTGCCGCAGGCGCAGTTCCTGATCGCGGCGGGGCTGTCGGACCTATTCGAAACCGCGCATGCCGCGGCGCCGGATGAAACCGCGCGCTATCGTCTGGCGCAGGAGGTCAAGCGGCTGACCCTGCCGGGCGCGATGGGTGAACGTTTCCAGGCGCTGCTGCTGGCGCGCGGGCTGGAGGCGGTGGCGCTGCCCGCCGAGCTGCTGCTGGCGGATCAGGCGCGGCGGCTGTAGCGCACGTCGAGGCGCCGGAGGCCTTCATTACATCCCGTTACGTCCGCGCATCCGGCGTGACACCCCGCCACGGCGACGCCGGGCAGCATGACCTTCGACAGGGGCAGTGAACCCTGCGCGCCGTCGTGCGTCTATGAAACACTAGTATCCGCGCAGCGAGTGCGTTAGCCGCAGCTGCGCGACCCGGTCACCGCTGCGGCAAAGCGCCGGGCCCTTCACCGTTTGCAGGAAGAACCGCATGTCGCGCACAAAGTGGATCGTGATCGCAGTCGTCGTGCTGCTGGTGGGCGTGATCGGCTGGCGCCTGACGCATCGCGCGGGCAGCACGTCGCAGACGCCGGACGATGCGCCGATCCCGGTGACGGTGGTACCGGTGCTGCGCGAGAACGTGCCGGTGTATCTGACCGCGCTGGGCACCGTGCAGGCGCTCAACACCGTCACCGTGGTGCCGCAGGTCAGCGGCCAGCTGGTGTCGATCGATTTTCGCGAAGGCCACGAGCTGAAGAAGGGCGACCTGATCGCGCAGATCGATCCACGCACGTTCCAGGCGTCGCTCGAGCAGGCGATCGGCAAGCAGCAGCAGGACGCCGCGCTGCTGAGCGCCGCGCAGTACACGCTGCACAGTTACGAGGGTTTGGTCAAGCAGCAGTTCGTGGCGGCGCAGATGCTGCAGGCGCAGCAGCAGACCGTGCACCAGTACCAGGCCGCGGTCGCCGCGGACCGGGCCGCGGCGGACAGCGCGCGCGTGCAGCTGGGCTACACCAGCATTCGCGCGCCGATCGACGGCGTCGCCGGCCTGCGTCAGGTCGACGTCGGCAACATCGTCGGCCCCGGCACCACGGGCGGCCTGGTGGTGCTGACGCAGATCCACCCGATCAGCGTGATCTTCAGTCTGCCGCAGCAGAACCTCGACGGCGTGCGCGCGGCGTTTGCCAGGGGAGCGCTGGACGTCGCCGCGCTCGACCGCACCGACAACCACGTGATCGCCACCGGCACCCTCAAGGTGATCGACAACCAGATCGACCCCACCACCGGCAGCTTCAAGCTGAAGGCCGAGTTTCCCAACACCGGGAACACTCTCTGGCCGGGCCAGTTCGTCAACGTGCGCATGCAGCTGAGCACGGTCAACGGCGGCCTGGTGGTGCCGGCGCAGGCGGTGCAGCGCGGCCCCGACGGCGACTACGTGTTCGTGGTGCAGCCGGACAAGACGGTGGTGATGCGCACGGTGACCACCGGTGGCGAGGTCGGCAGCAGTGCCATCCTGATCGCGAAAGGCGTGCAGGCCGGTGAGCGCGTGGTCACCGAAGGCCAGTTCCGCCTCAAGCCCGGCAGCAAGGTGATCCCGCTGGCGCCCGGCCAGGTGCCGCCGGTGCCGAGCGCCGCCGCAGGTCAGACCAAGCGCAGCCGCCGCGGCTGACGCCTCCGGCATCGCCACAAGGACTCGAGCGTGGGCTTTTCCTCGCTGTTCATCCGCCGCCCCATCGCCACCTCGCTGCTGATGACGGCACTGCTGCTGTTCGGCATCCTCGGCTATCGCACGCTGCCGGTGTCGGCGCTGCCCAACATCGAGGCGCCCAGCCTGCAGGTGGTCACGCAGTATCCGGGCGCCAGCCCCTCGACCATGGCGCGTCTGGTCACCACGCCGCTGGAGCGCCAGTTCGGCGAGATCGCCGGGCTGGCGATGATGAGCTCGGAAAGCTCGCAGGGGCTGTCGGTGATCACTCTGCAGTTCGTGCAGAGCCGCAACATCGAGGACGCCGCGCAGGACGTGCAGGCTGGCATCAGCGCCGCGCGCGGTTCGCTGCCGGCGAATCTGCCGTATCCGCCGGTCTACAACAAGGTCAATCCGGCCGACGCGCCGATCCTGACCCTGGCGCTGACCTCCGCCACGCTGCCGGTGCGCGACGTCACCAACTACGCCGACAGCATCCTGGCGCAGAAACTGTCGCAGATCAGCGGCGTCGGCCTGGTCAGCGTCGCCGGCAACGTCAAGCCGGCGGTGCGCATCCAGGTCAATCCGGCAGCGCTGGCCAATCTCGGCCTGACCCTGGAAGACGTGCGCAGCGCGATCACCCAGGCCAACGTCAATGCCCCCAAGGGCAGTCTCAACGGCAGCGAGCAGAGCTTCAGCATCGGCGCCAACGATCAGCTGCCGGACGCGCAGGCCTACCGCGACCTGATCATCAGTTACAACAAGGGCGCGCCGGTGCGCCTGTCGGACGTGGCCGCGGTCGTCAACGGCGTCGAGAACGACCAGGTTGCCGCCTGGGCCAACGACAAGCCGGCGGTACTGCTCGACGTCCGCCGCCAGCCCAGCGCCAACATCGTGCAGACGGTCGCGCAGATCCGCGCCGAGCTGCCGGCGCTGCGTGCAGTGCTGCCGGCCGGCGTCACCCTGACGGTGTTCTCCGACCGCACCGAGACGATCCGCGCCTCGGTCGCCGACGTCGAGTTCACCCTGATGCTGGCGGTGATCCTGGTCGTCGCGGTGATCTTCGTGTTCCTGCGCCGGCTGTGGGCGACGGTGATCCCCAGCGTGGCGGTGCCGCTGTCGCTGGTCGGCACCTTCGGCGTGATGGCGTTCGCCGGCTTTTCGCTGGACAACCTCTCGCTGATGGCGCTGACCGTCGCCACCGGCTTTGTCGTCGACGACGCGATCGTGATGATCGAGAACATCGTCCGCTACATCGAGCAGGGCCGGCAGCCGCGCGAGGCGGCCGAGATCGGCTCGAAGGAGATCGGCTTCACCATCCTGTCGCTGACGGTGTCGCTGATCGCGGTCTTCCTGCCGCTGTTGCTGATGCCGGGCGTCACCGGCCGCCTGTTTCACGAATTCGCCTGGGTGCTGACGATCGCGGTGTCGCTGTCGGCGCTGATCTCGCTGACGCTGACGCCGATGATGTGCGCGTACCTGCTCAAGCCAGGCGCGCTGCCGGAGCACGAGCAGCCGCAGGGGTCGCCGCGCGGCTTCTATGCGCGTATGGCGGGGGCTTACGGGCGCAGCCTGGAGTGGGTGTTCGAACACCGTCCGCTGGTGATGGCGGTGTTTGCCGCCAGCGTGGTGGTGACGGTGGCGCTGTACGTGTGGATTCCCAAGAGCCTGCTGCCGGATCAGGACACCGGCCTGATCACCGGCGTGGTCGAGGCCGACCAGAGCATCGCGTTTCCGGCCATGGAGCGGCGCGTCGAGGCGGTCGCCGCCGCGCTGCGCAAGGACCCCGACGTGGCCGGCGTCGCCGCCTTCGTCGGCATCGGCAGTCTCAATCCGACCCTCAACCAGGGCCAGGTCAGCATCGTGCTGAAGCCGCGCGGCGAGCGTGCCGGGCTGGGCACGGTGCTGACACGACTGCAGCAGAGCGCCGGCGGCGTGCCGGGCGTGGCGCTGTTCCTGAAGCCGGTGCAGGACGTCACCCTGGACACCCGCGTCGCGGCAACGCAGTACCAGTTCGTGATGCGCGACCTCGACAGCAGCGAACTCAACCGCTACGCGCTGCGCATGGCGACGGCGCTGAAGGCGCTGCCACAGCTGGCCGACGTCGGCAGCAACCTCGCCGATCGCGGCCGCGAGCTGAAGCTGGACATCGATCGCGCCGCGGCCTCGCGCCTCGGCGTGCCGATGCAGACGATCAACGACACGTTGTACGACGCCTTCGGACAGCGCCAGATCTCGACCATCTTCACCGAGCTCAACCAGTACCGCGTGATCCTCGAGGTGGCACCGCAGTTTCGCAACAGCACCGCCCTGCTCGACCAGCTGACCGTGCGCACCAACGCCAGCGGCGCGCTCAGCGGCAGCAACGCCACCAGCTTCGGCCAGGCGGCGTCGAGCAACTCGTCGACGCCCACCGGCATCGGCGCGGCCAACACCGGCATCGTCATCGGTGGTGGCGGCACGGTGCCGCTGTCGACACTGGCCAGCGCACAGCAGACCTCGGCGCCGCTGGTGGTCAGTCACTTCGACCAGATGCCGGCGGTGGTGATCTCGTTCAACGTCGCCGGCGGCTACTCGCTGTCGGAGGCGGTGGACGCGATCAGCCGCGTACAGCAGCAGATGGACTTTCCCGCCTCGCTGCGCGCCGGTTTCATCGGCTCGGCGGCGGAGTTCTCGGCTTCGCTGACCGACGAGGTGCTGCTGATCCTGGCCGCGATCGTGGTGATCTACATCGTGCTGGGCGTACTCTACGAGAGCTACATCCACCCGCTGACGATCCTGTCGACGCTGCCCTCGGCCGGCGTCGGCGCACTGCTGGCGCTGATCGTGTTCGGCATGCCGCTGTCGGTGGACGGCATCATCGGCATCATCCTGCTGATCGGCATCGTCAAGAAGAACGCGATCATGATGGTGGACTTCGCGATCGTCGCCCAGCGCGACGGCATGGCGCCGTTGCCGGCGATCCACCGTGCCGCACTGCTGCGCTTTCGCCCGATCATGATGACCACCGCCGCGGCGCTGCTGGGCGCGCTGCCACTGGCGCTGGGCAATGGCATCGGCTCCGAACTGCGGCGCCCGCTGGGCGTGTCGATCGTCGGCGGCCTGCTGCTGTCGCAGCTGGTGACGCTGTACACCACGCCGGTGATCTATCTTTACCTGGAGCAGTTCGCGGCGTGGCTGCGCACGCACGGCATCCGCCGCAGCGAGGCCGCGGAGCCCAACGCCGCATGAACATCTCCGCGCCCTTCATCCGGCGCCCGGTCGGCACCTCGCTGCTGGCCGTCGGCGTGCTGGCGGCGGGTCTGATCGCCTACAGCCTGCTCGGCGTCGGCCCGCTGCCCAATCTCGAGTTTCCGGCGATCTTCGTCGAGGCCAATGTGCCCGGCGCCGACGCGCGCAACATGGCCAACACCGTGGCGGCGCCGCTGGAGCGCCATCTCGGCCAGATCGCCGGCATCGACGAGATGAACTCGTCGAGTTCGGAAGGCTCCAGCTTCGTGATCATGCTGTTCGACGTCGGCCGCAACATCGACGACACCGCGCGCGACGTGCAAGCGGCGATCAACGCCGCCGCGCCCGACCTGCCGTCCAGCCTGCGCACCGCGCCGATCTACCGCAAGGCCAATCCCAACAACGCACCGGTGCTGGTGCTGGCGCTGACCTCCGATACCCAGCCGCTGTCGCAGTTGTACAACTTCGCCGACACCACGCTGGCGCCGCGGCTGTCGCAGATCTCGGGCGTGGCGCAGGTCGACGTGGCCGGTGGCGCCAAGCCGGCGGTGCGCGTGGACCTCAACCTGCGCGCGATGGCGGCGATGGGCCTGACCGGCGACCAGGTCCGCAATGCGCTGGTCGCCGCCAATGTGATCGCGCCGCAGGGCTATCTGTCCGACGGCCATTCGCAGATCGCGATCGCCGCCAACACCACGCTGTCGACCGCGGCGCAGTTCGCCGACACCGTGATCGCAGTGCGCCAGGGCGTGCCGGTGCGGTTGCGCGATATCGCCCACGTCTACAACGGCCAGGAGGATGCCTACCAAGCCGCCTGGTTCAACGGCCAACGCTCGATCCAGCTGATGATCCGCAAGCAGTCCGACGCCAACGTGATCGCCATCGTCGATCGCGTGCGAGCGATGCTGCCCGAGCTGGACGCCACCCTGCCGGGCGGCGTGCGGCTGACGCCCTACTTCGACCGTACACCGACCATCCGCGCCTCGGTGGACGAGGTGCAGATCACGCTGTTCATCAGCCTGGGTCTGGTCGTGCTGACCATGCTGCTGTTCCTGCGCCGCTGGGCACCGACCCTGATCGCCGCGCTGGCGGCGCCGCTGTCGGTGTGCGGCGCCTTCGTCGTGATGTACGTGCTGGGCTACACGCTGGACAACTTCTCGCTGATGGCGCTGGTGATCGCGATCGGCTTCGTCGTCGACGACGCCATCGTGGTGATCGAGAACATCCACCGCCATCTCGAGCAGGGCATGCGCCCGATGCAGGCCGCCTTCGCCGGCACCCGCGAGGTCAGTTTCACCGTGGTCTCGATCACTGTCTCGCTGGTGGCGGTCTTCGCGCCGCTGCTGTTCATGAGCGGCTTCTTCGGCATGCTGTTTCGCGAGTTCTCGGTGACCCTGGTGGCGGCGATCGTGATCTCGGCGCTGGTGTCGCTGACGCTGACGCCGGCGCTGTGCGGCCAGTTCCTGCGCCGTCACGACGAAGCCGCCGAAACCTCGCGACTGGGCCGCAAGATCGAAGCTTTCCACACCGGCCTGCGCCGCTCGTACGCACGCGCGCTGGACTGGGCGTTGCAGCACCCGCGCACCTTCGCGCTGCAGCCGCTGATCCTGCTGGCGCTGACCATCGCGCTGATGGTGGTGGTGCCCAAGGGCTTCTTCCCGCAGCAGGACACCGGCGCGCTGGTGGCCTTTACCGAGGCCAGTGCGACCACCTCACCCACGGTGATGATGGCGCTGCAGCAGCGGGCGGCGAAGATCGTGCAGGACGACCCGGCGGTCGCCAGCGTCGGCTCGCGGCTGGGCAGCTGGCGCAGCGGCAGCGGCAACACCGGACAGATGCTGATCAACCTCAAGCCGCTGGACGCGGGCCGTCACTCGTCCACGTTCGACGTGATGAACCGGCTGCGCCGCGAGACCTCGGTGGTACCGGGCATCAGCGTCTATCTGCGCCCGGTGCAGGACATCGGCGGACCCGGCGGCGGCAACAGCAAGACGCAATACAGCTACAACATCAAGGCCGACACCTATTCCGAACTGGAGGAATGGGCGCCGAAGCTCGCGGCCGAAATGAAAAAGTCGCCGATCTTCCGCGACGTCAGCACCAGTCTGCAGGGCGCCGGCCTGCGCGAGACGCTGAACATCAACCGCGCCGCCGCCGCGCGCCTCGGCGTCAGCGTCGGTGCGATCGACAGCGCGCTCTACGACGCCTTCGGCCAGCGTCAGATCTCGACGATCTATTCCGACCTCAACCAGTATCAGGTGGTGCTGAGCACTCTGCCCAGCATGGCCGAATCGCCGGCCTCGCTGAAGCGCCTGTTCGTGAAGACCGGTTCCGGCGGCATGGTGCCGATCACCGCCGTCGCCACCCTGCAGCCCGGTCTGGCGCCGACCGAGATCGACCACGAGGGCCAACTCGCGGTGATCAACCTCAGCTTCAACCTGGCACCGGGCGTGGCCATGTCCTCGGCAGTGACGGAGATCAACCGCATCATCCGGGCGCAGCGCATGCCGGGCGACATTCGCGGCGAGTTCGGCGGCGATTTCCGCCGCTTCACCGAACAGCAGAACAACACTCCGCTGCTGCTGCTCGGCGCGCTGCTGGCGGTCTACATCGTGCTCGGCATGCTGTACGAGAACCTGGTCCACCCGATCACGATTCTCTCCACCCTGCCTGCCGCCGGCGTCGGCGCCATGCTGGCGCTGCTGATCACCAACACCGAACTTTCGGTGGTGTCGATCATCGCCATCGTGCTGCTGATCGGCATCGTCAAGAAGAACGCCATCATGATGGTGGACTTCGCCCTCGTCGCCGAGCGCGAGCACGGCATGACGCCGCTGCAGGCCATCCGCGAAGCCTGCCTGGTGCGCTTCCGCCCGATCATGATGACGACGATGGTGGCGATCCTGTC
>DATLSL010000071.1:0-21727 GCA_035534135.1 Rhodanobacteraceae bacterium
TGGCGCCGGGGCACGCGCTTGCCGTCGCGGGCGTTGCCCGCTACACGCCGGTGACGTTGCTGAAAGTGCCGGGGCCGGTGCAGATGCGCGAGGCCTGGCTGGCCAGCCGCGGCCCGGCGGCCTACGCCGCGATGCTGGCGCACGTGCGCGCGCTGGCGACACGACAGCATCGTCCACCCGCCAGCCTGGTGGCGGGCGACGACGGCGACTGATACCAGAGCACTCAGCCGCCGGCAGCGGCGTGGGCGTCACCACCGCTGTGTTCGAGGCTGACCTTGCTGGTCTCGGGCACGCCGAAGATCGTCAGCAGTGCACCGAGCAGGGCCATCGCGCCGAGAAAACCCATTGCGAAAGCCTGCCCCTTGGCCGCAAACAAGGCCGGGAAGACGAACACGCCCAGCGCCGCACCCAGCCGGCCGGCGGTGACGCTCAGGCCCTGCACCAGACCGCGCACGCGCGTCGCCGCCATCTCCACCCCGAGCATGCCGGCGCCGCTGATCGAACCCGGTCCGGCCTGGTTCCAGAGGATGAACAGGCCATACAGCGCCAGCGCCCACAGCGGCGAAGCAAACAGCGCGATGCCCCACAGCGGTGTGCCAGCCTGCGGGTGGTAGGTCAACGCGTAGATGCCCAACATCACCCCCATCAGCACGAAACCCCAGGCCTGCAGCGGCTTGCGGCCCCAGCGGTCGACCAGCAGCACCGCCAGCAGGCTGCCGGGCACGCTGAAGACGAGGAAGTTGAGCAGCTGGAACTCGGCCGGCGTCAGCCCGACGCTCTGGCTCAGCAAGGAGGGGCCGAACAGGCCGGCGGCATAGATCACGATGTCGTAGACGAACCACAGGATGCAGACCATCGCGAAGCGCCGCCAGTAACGCGCGAAGTAGTCGCGCACGCTGAGGCCGGCGCTGCCGGTCTCGACGGTCGCCGCCGCGTCGGCACCGGCCACGTGCGCGACCACCGCCTTCAGCGCATCGCCGTCGCCCTTGATGTGCGCGTAGTAGCGCGGCGTCTCCGGCAGGCGCCGGCGCAGCACGATCACCGAGGCCGCCGGGATCACGCCCGCGGCGAGCGTGATGCGCCACTGCCAGTCGGGCGGCAGGCCCAGGCGATCGAGAATGATCTGCAGCAGCGCCGCCGAGGCCGCACCCAGCACCCACATCAGGCTGAAGCCGACGGTCAGCGTCTTGCCGCGATCGCGCGCATTGGCATGCTCGGCCATGATCATCGGCGACAGCACGTAGTCGGCGCCGACGCCGACGCCGAGCAGGGTGCGTACCGCGATCAGCTGTCCGACGCTGCCGACGAAGGCCTGCGCCAGTGCGGCGATCGCCATCAGCAGCACGTCGATGCCGTAGTAGCGCTTGCGCCCGGCGTTGGCCAGCACGCCGAACAGCAGTGCGCCGGCGGCCGATCCCAGCAACGCCGCGCTGACCAGCAGCGACGACTGGAAGCCGGTCAGCTTGGCGACGCCCAGGCTGTGCAGCACCAGCGGCAGCACCACGCTGATCGACACCAGGTCGTAGCCGTCGGTGAACACGCCCATGCCGGTGGTGATCATGGCGCGGGCGTGGAAGCGGGAGAACGGCGTCTGATCGAGGACGTGCAGCGCGTGCGACGAGGGCGTGTTTTCCACCGGTACGGGTCTCCGCGAGCCTGTGCTTGTCGTCGGGGCGGCGGCACCGCGATCCACGTCGCCGCGTCTGCCGGGATGTCCACAGGGTCGCCGCCGCCGATGACTGTGCCGTGACGCCCGCGGCGATTGTGCAGGTGATCCGCGGCCCGCGCCAGACGCAGGCAGACCCGTGGCTGCAGGCGGTGGCCAGCACCGGCAGCCGCGAAGTTGCGGACTGTCAGCTCAGCGCGAGGGGTGCCCCGTCCTGCACTGGTGCGAGTAGATGCCCGGCCGCGACCCAGGCGTCGATGCCGCCGGTCAGCGGTCGCACGCGCCGGTAGCCGCGGGCTTTCAGCTGTTGCGCCAGCTTTGCTGCCGAGGCCTCGTTGGGGCAGGCGCAATAGACCACCAGCTCCCGCTGCGGATCGGCATCGACTTCACTGGCGTCGCGGATGGCCAGTGCACCGGGTATCCAGCCCTCGCGTTCACGGTGCATCGGCGGACGCACGTCGAGGATCACCGGCGCCTCGCCGCGCGCGATCTGCGCGGCCAGCTCATCGACGTCGATGCGGTCCATGCGGATCTCGCGCAGGAAGCGCTGGCGCAGCCATGCCTTGCGCGCCAGATACAGCGCCAGCGCGGCCAGCACCAGGATCAGGCCGAGGTGGCCCAGCCCCGCCAGCGTCGCCAGCAGCTGATCAACCGCACCGCTGAAGATCCGCCCCAGCAGCACCGCCACGCCGGCCCACAGCGCCGCGCCCAGCGCATCGAAGAAGAGAAAACTCGCGAACCGCGTGCGCGTCTCGCCGGCCATCGCGGTGGCGATCGAGGCAAAGCCCGGAATGAACTTGGCCACCAGCAGCGAGGGCGCGCCCCAGCGTCCATAGAGTCGACGCGTGTTGCTGACGCAGGAGTCCGGCGACAGCGAGATGCGGCAGAGCGTGCGCAGCACGCGCGGACCGATGCGCTTGCCGGCCGCGTACCAGGCGCTGTCGGCCAGCAACGCGGCGACGAGCGCCAACGCGAAGATCGGCCACAGCGGTTGCCCGTTGCGCGTCGCCCAGGCCGCGGTCAGGATCAGCGCCGGATAGGCCGGCAGCGGCGCGCCCAACTGCTCCGCCAGCACGTTGGCGAAGACCACGGCGAGTCCGTAGCGTTCGATCAGCAGTTCGAGCCAGTGCATGTGCGCAATCCAAACCGAACACGTGGTGCTGCATCGCCGCTTGCACAAGCCCCGAGTTCCAAGACGGATGCCCGCGGCGCAACCGGGCGCATCCGGTACAGATCGCCATGCAAACGTGCAGGAACACCCCGCTCGTGTCCAAATCTGCTGCCCGTTGCCGCGCTGCAGCACGGCGCGCCCGGTGACTGCCGGACCCGGCACCCTCGACCGTGGTCGAATAGACAGCCCGCTGACCGCAGTATCCAATCGAACGGATGGGCGACTGCATCCTCGAAACCGAGGGCTTGAGCAAATCCTTTCGCGGATTCGCGGCCGTCAAGGGCGTGAACCTGGCGGTGCGGCGCGGCTCGATCCACGCCCTGATCGGGCCCAACGGAGCCGGCAAGACTACGGTCTTCAATCTGCTGACACGTTTCCTGGCACCGAGCGCCGGGACTATCCGCTACCGCGGCGAGGACATCACCCGGCGCCGGCCGGCGGACGTCGCCGCGCTCGGCATGGTGCGCTCGTTCCAGATCTCGGCGGTGTTCCCGCACCTCTCCGCGCTCGACAACGTGCGCGTGGCGCTACTGCGCAAGCTGGGGGTGACGTATCACTTCTGGCGCCCGGTGCGCGTGCTCGATCGTCTGAATGCGCGTGCCATGGAGCTGCTCGCTGCGGTAGGTCTGACGGACAGCGCGGGCGTGCGCGCGGTGGAACTGGCTTACGGCCGCAAGCGCGCCCTGGAGATCGCCACCACGCTGGCGCTGGACCCCGAGCTGATGCTGCTCGACGAGCCAACCCAGGGCATGAGCAGCGAGGACGTCGGTCGTGTGACCGCACTGATCCGCCGTGTCGCTGCCGGCCGTACCGTGCTGATGGTCGAGCACAACCTCGGCGTCGTCTCCAGCCTGGCCGACACGATCACCGTGCTCAATCGCGGCGAGGTACTGGCCGAGGGTTCTTACGCGGCGGTATCGCGCGACCCGCGGGTGATGGAGGCCTACATGGGCACCCCGGATGCCGATGCCGCCTGAAGCGGGCGCACCCCGCGAGCTGTTGCGCATCCAGGGGCTGCACGCCTGGTACGGCGAGTCGCACGTGCTGCATGGCATCGACCTCAGCGTGCGCGAGGGTGAGCTGGTCACCCTGCTGGGCCGCAACGGAGCCGGCCGCAGTACGACCTTGAAGGCGATCCTGGGGCTGGTCGGACGGCGCTCGGGCTCGATCCGCGTCAACGGTCACGAAATGATCGGCCAGCCCAGCCACCGCATCGCACGCCTCGGCCGACTGGGCTACTGCCCGGAAGATCGCGGCATCTTCGCCAGTCTCAGCGTCGAGGAGAACTTGCAGCTGCCACCGATCCTGGCCAGTGGCGGCCTCGGGCTCGACGAGATCTACGTCATGTTCCCCAACCTGTACCAGCGACGCCGCAGCACGGGCACGCAGCTGTCGGGCGGCGAGCAGCAGATGCTCGCGATTGCGCGCATCCTGCGCACCGGGGCGCGCCTGCTGCTGCTCGACGAGATCACCGAGGGTCTGGCGCCGGTAATCGTCAAGACCCTGGGCCAGCTGATTCGCACGCTGAAAGCGCGCGGGTTCACCATCGTGCTGGTGGAGCAGAATTTCCGCTTCGCCGCAGCGCTGGCCGACCGCCACTGCGTGATCGAACACGGCCAGGTGGTGGAAATGATCGAGGCTGCCGACAGCCAGGCGGACCGGCTTGATCGGTATCTCAGCGTGTGACGCCGGGCATTCCCCGGCTCTTCAAGAGGAGGCAGGCAGATGAACATGAAGACTTTACTGGCGGCCGTCTGCGCGCTGGGCACCTTGCTCAGTGCGAATGGCGCCGCGGCGGCCGACAACGCCGTCAAGATCGGCGTGCTCAGCGACATGTCGGGCGTATACAAGTCACTGGAGGGTCCGGGCGCGGTGATCGCCGCAAGGATGGCGATCGACGACTTCGGCGGCAAGGTGCTGGGCCGGCCCATCACCCTGGTCTCGGCCGACCACCAGAACAAGCCTGACGTGGCCTCCAGCATCGCCCGTCAGTGGATCGACGCCGATCACGTCACGATGATCACCGGGCTCGACAATTCGGGGGTCGCGCTGGCGGTACAGGCCGTGGCCGCGCAGAAGAAGACGATCACGATGACCGCCGGCGCCGGCGCCACCGACCTCACCGAGAAGCAGTGCACGCCCTACGGCATTCACTACGTCTACGATACCTATTCACTGCCGGTCGGTACCGCGACGGCCATCGTCAAGAACGGCGGCAAGAAATGGTTCTTCATCACCGCCAACTACGCCTTCGGCCACTCGCTGCAGGACAACACCGCCAAGGTGGTCAAGGCGCTGGGCGGCACCGTGGTCGGCAGTGTCGATGCACCGCTGTCGACCAACGACTTCTCGTCCTATCTGCTGCAGGCGCAGTCCTCCGGCGCCGATGTGATCGCGCTGGCCAACGCCGGCAACGACACCGTCAACGCAATGAAGCAGGCGCGCGAGTTCGGCATCATCAGCAAGGGCCAGCAGATGGCCGGCCTGCTGGTGTTCATCACCGACGTCAAGAGCATGGGCCTGGACGTCGCCCAGGGCTTGCAGTTCACCAGTGCGTTCTACTGGGACCGCACGCCGCAGAGCCGCGCCTGGTCCGAGCGCTTCTACAAGCTGCACGGCGCCATGCCAACGATGGTGCAGGCCGGCGTGTACTCGGCGGTGATGGATTACCTCAAGGCGGTGCAGGCCGTGGGCACGGTTGACGCCGACAAGGTACGCGCCCAGCTCGGCCGGCAGAAGATCAACGATTTCTTCGTGCACAATGGCACGATCGAGCCCAACGGCCTGATGCTGCACGACATGTACCTGCTCAAGGTGAAGACGCCGGCCGAATCCAAGGGCCCGTGGGATCTGCTGAAGGTGGTCGCCACCATTCCGGCGTCCAAGGCCTTCATTCCGCTGGCCGAAAGCCAGTGCCCGCTATTGAAGATGTAGGCTGACCGTGCCCGGGGCGAGCCGCGCTGCGGCTCGCCCCCCCGTGCCACCGGACGACCCGACGCCATGTCGCTGCACCTGATCCTGGCCCAGGCCATGCTGGGCCTGAACAATGGCGTGTTTTACGCCATGCTCAGCCTCGGCCTCGCCGTGATTTTCGGCATGCTGCGGGTAGTCAACTTCGCCCACGGCGCGCTGTACATGCTGGGCGCGTTCATCGCCCTGATCGGCGACAGCTATCTCGGCCGCTGGCTGGGTCATCCCGATCTTCGCGTCGGCTTCTGGGCCGCCCTGGTGCTGGCGCCGCTGCTGGTCGGCGGCTTCGGCATGCTGATCGAGCGGCTGATGCTGCGCCGCCTGCGCGAGCTCGATCCGATCTACGGCCTGCTGCTGACCTTCGGTCTCACCCTGGTGCTGCAGGGTGTGTTCAGCAACTACTTCAACGTCTCGGGTACGCCCTACAACGGCCTGCCGGCGGCGCTGGACGGCGTGGTCAATCTCGGCTTCATGCTCTTTCCCAAATACCGGCTGTTCGCCATCGCCGTGTCGGTGCTGGTCTGCGCGCTGACCTGGTACGTGATCGAGCGCACCCGCGTCGGCTCTTACCTGCGCGCCTGTGTCGAGAGGCCCGAACTGGCGCAGGCCTTCGGCATCAACGCGCCGCTGCTGGTGACGCTGACCTTCGGTTTCGGCGCCGCGCTGGCCGCGCTGGCCGGCGTGCTGGCCGCACCGATCTACTCGGTCAGCCCGCTGATGGGCGCCAACCTGATCATCATCGTGTTCGCGGTGGTGGTGATCGGCGGCATGGGCTCGATCCTCGGCGCCATCGTTGCCGGCCTCGCGCTGGGCCTGATCGAGGGACTGACCAAGGTGCTCTACCCGCAGGCCGCCGACACCGTGATCTTCCTGCTGATGGTGCTGGTGCTGCTGGTCCGCCCGGCGGGCCTGTTCGGCCGGGAGCCGTCATGAAGACGCATCGCGTGTTCTGGGTGCTGCTGGTCGTGCTGGGGCTGATCGCGCCGCTGTTCGCCTATCCGGTGTTCGTGATGCAGCTGATGTGCTTCGCGTTGTTCGCCTGCGCGTTCAACCTGCTACTCGGCTACACCGGGCTTCTGTCGTTCGGTCACGCCGCATTCTTCGGCGGCGCCGCCTACATCACCGGCTACGCACTCAAGGCCTGGGGCTTCACGCCACTGGCCGGCATCCTGCTCGGCACCCTCTTCGCCACCGTGCTGGGAGCGCTGTTCGGCGCGCTGGCGATCCGGCGCCAGGGCATCTACTTCGCCATGGTCACGCTGGCGCTGGCGCAGATCGTCTACTTCCTGGCGCTGGAGCTGCCCTTCACCGGCGGCGAGGACGGGATGCAGGGCATCCCGCTGGGAACCCTGTTCGGCCTGCTCAATCTCAACCGGCCGCTGGTGATGTATTACACGGTGTTCGCGATCTTCCTGCTTGGCTTCACGGTGATTTACCGCACCATCCATTCGCCGTTCGGCAAGGTGCTGCTGGCGATCCGCGAGAACGAACCGCGCGCGTTGTCGCTGGGCTACAACGTGACCCGCTGCAAGCTGCAGGCGTTCGTGCTCTCGGCCGCGCTGTCGGGCCTCGCCGGTGCCACCAAGGCGGTGGTGTTCCAGTTCGCCGCGCTGACCGACGTGCGCTGGGAAACCTCGGGGATGGTGATCCTGATGACTCTGCTCGGCGGCATGGGCACCGCATTCGGCCCGGTGGTCGGCGCGATGATCGTGGTCAGCCTGCAGAACCTGCTGAGCGGCATGGGCTCGTGGGTCGAGGTGGTGATCGGCGCGATCTTCATCGCCTGCGTGCTGGTGTTCCGCCGCGGCATCGTCGGCGAGATCGGGCGGCGGCTAAAGTCCGACGAGATCTGAGCGCGGGCGCTGACCCGGCGCGACGAGGCGCTGCATCTCCGCTTCGCTGAACCCCGCGGCGCGGCGCGCATCCAGGTTGAAGGGGCCTTTCAGGCCAGCACACCCATGCTCGGCGAGCAGGTGCATGAAGGTGGATTCCGGGTCGAGACCTTCGCGCACGCAGCACCAGCGGAACCAGCGCGAACCGGCGGCGACGTGGGCCACTTCCTCGCGCAGGATCACCGCGAGAATGTCGGCGGTCGCGTCATCGCCCACCGCGCGCAGCCGCGCGATCATGCCCGGCGTCACGTCCAGCCCGCGCGCTTCCAGCACGCGCGGCACCAGCGCCATGCGCGCCAGCACGCTGTCCGCGGTGGCCTCGGCCATCTGCCACAGGCCGTCGTGGGCATCGAAGTCGCCGTAGGCGTGACCCAGTTCGGCCAGACGCGCGCCCAGCATCGCGTAGTGCCGCGCCTCGTCGGCCGCGATCGCGGCCCAGTCCCGGTAGTAGCCGTCCGGCAGGCCGCGAAAACGATAGACCGCGTCCCATGCCAGGTTGATGGCGTTGAACTCGATGTGCGCAACCGCGTGCACCAGCGCGGCGCGGCCGTCAGGCGTGCCGAGGCCGCGACGCGGCAACTCGCGCGGGGACACCAGTCGCGGCCGCTGCGGGCGACCGGGTGCGGTGATCACCTGCGGCGACGCATCGTCGTCGGCCAGCAACGCGCGGCCCTCGCGCAGCGCCTGATGCGCAGCTGCGGTGAGCGTGAGCTTGCGCGCCGGATCGGCGCAGTCGATGCACTCGCGCGCGAGATCGCTCAGGCGCGGCATCCGCTCAGGCGCTGCGGCGGCGCGACTTGGCGTCATCCGAGCGCGCCGTCTGCAGCGCGTCGAGGTAGCCGGCGTCGAGACCGGTGACGTACTCGCCAGAAAAGCATGACGTGTCGAAGCGGACGAGCTTGTCGTTGCCCTCGGCCACCGCGGCGATCAGGTCGTCGAGGTCCTGGTAGATCAGGCCGTCGGCACCCAGCAGGGCGCGGATCTCCTCCTCGCTGCGGCCGTGCGCCACCAGCTCGGAGACCGCCGGCATGTCGATGCCGTAGACGTTGGGGTAGCGCACCGGCGGCGCCGCCGAGGCGAAGTAGACCTTGCGCGCGCCGACGTCGCGGGCCATCTGGATGATCTGCTGCGAGGTGGTACCGCGCACGATCGAGTCGTCGACCAGCAGCACGTTCTTCCTGCGGAACTCCAGCTCGATCGGGTTGAGCTTGCGGCGCACCGACTTCGCCCGCTCGCCCTGCCCCGGCATGATGAAGGTGCGACCGATGTAGCGGTTCTTGACGAAGCCCTCGCGGAACGGCACACCCAGCGCCGCCGCCAGCGAGCTGGCCGCGGTGCGCGCGGTGTCGGGAATCGGGATCACCGCGTCGATGCCGTGATCGGGCATCAGCCGCAGCAGCTTCTCGGCCAGCCGCTCGCCCATGCGCAGGCGCGCCTTGTACACCGAGACGTCCTCGATCATCGAGTCGGGCCGTGCCAGGTACACGTACTCGAAGATGCACGGCGTGTGCGGCGCATCCTCGGCGCAGCGGCGCGCGTGCAGCTGGCCGTCGAGGGTGATGAACACCGCCTCGCCGGGCGCGACGTCGCGCAGGCGGCGGAAGCCGAGGATATCCAGCGCCACCGATTCGGAGGCCACCGCGTACTCGCGCCCGCTCGCGCCTTCGCGCTCGCCCAGCACCAGCGGACGGATGCCGTTGGGATCGCGGAACGCCAGCAGGCCCTGCCCGACCACCAGTGCCAGGCAGGCGTAGCCGCCGCGCGCGCGCGCGTGCACGCCGGCCACGGCGCGGAACAGATGCTCGGGTGTCAGCGTGCGCGGCGGCGAGCCCTGCAGTTCGTGCGCCAGCACGTTGAGCAGTACCTCGGAGTCGGAGTCGGTGTTGATGTGGCGGCGGTCATCTTCGAACATCGCGCGCTGCAGTTCGTCGGTATTGACCAGGTTGCCGTTGTGGGCGAAGGCGATGCCGTAGGGCGAGTTGACGTAGAACGGCTGGGCCTCGCCGGCGTCGTTGTCGCTGCCCGCCGTCGGGTAGCGGCAGTGGCCGATGCCGACACGGCCGCGCAGCTTCAGCATGTGCTCCTGGCGGAACACGTCGCGCACCAGGCCGCCGCCCTTGTGCAGGCGCAGCCGCGCGCCATCGAGGGTGGCGATGCCGGCGGCGTCTTGACCGCGATGCTGAAGGACGGTCAGTCCGTCATACAGCAGCGGGGCGACATCTGACGCGCCGACGATTCCGATGATTCCGCACATGCGATGGCCTTCAGTGCCCGGTGGATGCTGCCGCTTCGTGCGGCGGCGGGAGCGCGGCCGGCGCGGGCAGCGACGGCGGCGCAAACGAGACGTAGCGAGCCACGCCCGCCGGCAGCCGCGCGCTGACCATGGCGGCGGCTTTCTGGAAGGTGGGGATCAATTGCGAGTTTTGCCACCACGGATCGCGCGGAAACGGGGTGAAACCCAGCAGCAGCACAGCGAGGGTGACGATCACCAGCCCGCGGCCGAGGCCGAACAGCATGCCCAGCAGCCGATCGCTGCCACTGAGCCCGGTGCCCTGCACCAGCATGCGCATCAGCCAGGCCAGCAGCGCGCCGACGATCAGCACCAGCACGAAGATCAGCCCCCAGGCGATGAAAATCCGCGCTGAAGGTTCGCGAATGCCCGCGGGCAGGTGCACGGCGACGACTTCGCCGAAACTCCACGCTGCCCACAATGCCGCACCCCACACCGCCAGCGCCAGCACCTCGGCGACCAGGCCGCGCCACAGGCCGATCAGCACCGACAGGGCCAGCAGCGCGAGAATGGCGTAATCGGCGACGTTCATCGCGATGGCGCCACCACGGTCATGGATAACTGGCCACGATCCCGCCCAGACCCAGCTGCGCCTTGATGCGGTCGCGCAGGCTCAGCGCGGCCTCGTGCCGGGTCTGCGGACCGACGCGCACCCGGTACAGCAGCCGTCCGGAGAGGCCGGAGACATGGTCGGTATAGGCATCGAAACCGGCCGCCCGCAGACGGTCGCGCAGCGCCAGGGCGTCCTTCTCCGCGCCGAACGCGCCCAGCTGCACCACCCAGCCACTGGCGACGCCGGCAGCCGGCACGATCGCCGGCGCGTCGGCCTTGAGATCTTGCGGCGCCGCCAGCAAGGCCACCGCCGCGCGCGGCTCGGCCTGCTTGATGCGCAGCCGCGCATCCTCCGCGGCGGCACGATTGCTGAACGGGCCGGCCTCGACGCGAGTGGCCGGCTTGCCGCCGACCTGCATCGGCTGCGTCGTCACCGCAAATCCCAGCTTGCGCACACGCGCCGCCAGCGCACGTGCATTGCCGGCATTGGCATAGGCGCCGAGGCTGATCAGGAAACGTCCCTGCGCGGCGGTGCCGACCGCTAGCGGCGGCGGTGTGGGCAAGGCCGATTGCCTGGACGCCGGCGCGACCCTGGCCGCCACCGCGGGAGCCGGCATGGCGGGTGCAGGCGATGCGGCGGGCTTTGCGGCCGCAGCGGGCGCCGGGGCCGGCACAGGGTTCGAGGGCATCACCTCGGCCGGCTTGCTGCCACCACCGAGATCGACGGTGGCCAGCTTGTCCGACGGCACCTGGATCGAACCGTCGGCCGTGGTCGGCACCGCGGCGCTGCCGGGCACCGCCAGATCGAGCGTGCGGGTCTTGAGGTCGGCGTCCGGCGCCGGCGGAATGCCGAGGCTGATCTTGGACGTCCCGGTGGATGGCGTACCGGAAAAGAACATCGGCACCACGATGACCGCGAGCGCGGCGAGGACGGCGAAACCGATCAGGCGCTGCTTCAAGGCTGCATCCATGGGATCACCCGGGACCGAGGCGCGTGAATTATACCCCCGCGCCGGCCACGCTCCCGGCCAGAACCGCCGCCACCACGTGGAAGGAACCGAAGGCGACGATGCGATCCTGCGCTGTCGCAGCGGCGCGCGCGACGGCCAGCGCGGCGGCGAGATCGGCATGCGTGCTGCGCCGGTCCGCGGGGATCACCGTCGCCAGTCGCGCCGTGACCGTGTCGGCATCCATTCCGCGTGCGCCGGCGTCACCGATGCCGGCGACGTGCCAGTGCGTGATGCGCTCACCGAGCGCCGCGGCAATACCGGCGATATCCTTGTCGGCCAGCGCGCTGAACACCGCCAGCGTGCGCCCGCGCGCGGGATGCGCGTCGATCCAGGCCGCCAGCTCGCGCGCCGCCTGCGGGTTGTGGGCCACGTCCACGCGCAGTTCGGGCGCATCCGCAAGACGCTGCAGGCGCCCGGGCAGATGCGCTTGCGCCAGCCCCGCAGCACAGGCCCCGGCGTCCCAGCCCAGCCGGTCACGCAGCGCCCACAGCGCGGCGAGCGCGGCGGCGGCGTTGTCGATCTGATGCGGCGCCTCGAGTCCAAGTGCGCCGATCGTCACCATGGATCCGGGTTCCGCGGCGGCGGCAGCGCTCTTCTCAGCGTTGCCCTGCGAGCGCCAGACCAAACCCCCGCCCTGCACCCGCACATCGAAATCTCGACCGGCGCGCAGCACGCGCGTCCGCGCTTCGGCCGCGGCCGCGAGCAGACCGCGCGGCGGATCGCACTCACCGATCACCGCCGGCCGGCCGGGGCGGAAAATCCCCGCTTTCTCGCGACCGATGCTGTCGCGGTCACGGCCCAGCCAGTCCTGATGATCGAGGTCAACCGTGGTCACGATCGCGACGTCGGCGTCGATCAGGTTGACCGCATCCAGGCGGCCGCCGAGGCCGACCTCGAGCAATGCCGCGTCCAGTGCGGCCTCGGCGAACAGCAGCAGCGCGGCCAGGGTGCCGAACTCGAAATAGGTCAACGCGACATCGCCGCGCGCCGCCTCGATGCGCGCGAACGCCGCGCACAGCGCATCGTCGCTGGCGTCGCGACCGGCGAGGTGCACGCGCTCGTTGTAGCGCAGCAGGTGCGGCGAAGTGTAGGCACCGACGCGCTTGCCGGAAGCGACCAGCATCGCCTGCAGGAAGGCGACCGTGGAGCCTTTGCCGTTGGTGCCGCCGACGCTGATCACGACCGGCGCCGGCCGCGGCGCACCGAGGCGCTGCCAGACCGCGCGCACGCGCTCCAGCCCCAGTTCGATGGCACGCGGATGCACGCGCTGCTGGTAATCGAGCCACTCGGCGAGCGTGCGGGACATGGGCCGGATCGGCAGGGGACGAACGCGCAGGATGGTCAAGCCGGCGCGGCTTGGCAACCGCACGAGTTGCATTCGCGGCGCCGCTTTGGCGTGATGCGCGCATGGCCGACCTTGATCTGCGCACCCATCTCGCCGCCGCGCTGGCCGCGGCGCCGGCCGGGCCCGTATGGGTCGGCTTCAGTGGGGGCCGGGATTCGAGCGCGCTGCTGCATGCGCTGGCTGCCCTGCCGGAGGCGCACGCGCGTGGGCTGGCGGCGATCCACGTCGATCACGGTCTGCACGCCGACAGCGCGCAGTGGGCCGTGCACTGCGTCGCGTACGGCGCCGCGCTGCAGGTGCCGCTGACGGTCGCGAGGGTCCGCGTGACACGCGACCGCGGCGACGGCCTCGAAGCGGCCGCGCGGGCGGCGCGCTACGCGGCGTTTGCCGATGCCCTGCCAGCCGGCGGCGTGCTGGCGCTGGCGCACCACCGCGACGATCAGGCCGAAACGGTGTTGCTGAAGCTGCTGCGCGGAGCCGGGCCCGAAGGCCTCGGCGGCATGCGCCCGCTGCGCACGTTCGCCGGCGGCTGGCTGTGGCGGCCGCTGCTGGATCTGCCGCGGCGTGCGCTGGCCGACTATGTCGCCGCACACGGCCTGGCCTGCATCGACGATCCCGCCAATGCCGAACCGGGCCTCGCGCGCAGCTTCCTGCGCCACACGATCCTGCCGCAGCTGGCCCGGCACTGGCCGGACCCGGCGCGGGCGCTGGCGACCAGCGCCGCGCTCTGCCGCGACGCCGCCAGGCATCTCGAAACCGAGGCTGCGACCGCGCTAGCCGCGCTGCAAGCCGGCATTGCCGCAGGCCCCGATGCGACCAGCCTCAATGCGACCGGCTGGTGCGCGCTGCCGGCCGCGCTGCGCGGACGGGTGCTGGAGCGCTGGCTGCACGCGCAGGGCCTGCCGGCGCCGACGCGGGCGCAGCGCGCAGCGCTGGAGCATCAGTTGACCACCGCGCGCAGCGACCGCGTACCGCGCGTGGCCTGGCCCGGCGCCGAGCTGCGCGCGTGGCGCGGCCGCCTGTACGCAATGCCGACAGCGACCGATCCGCCCCGCGACTGGCAGCTGGACTGGGATGGTGCGCCGCTGGCGCTGCCCGGCGGCGGCAGGCTCGGTCTGCAGCCGCAGCCCGTCGTCCTCGATCCGCCGCTGCGCGTTCGCCAGCGTCGTGCCGGCGAGCAACTGCGACCTGCAGGCGATCGGCACACGCGCGCGCTGCACAACCTGTTCCAGCAGTGGAGCATCGCGCCGTGGCGGCGTGACCGCTGTCCGCTGATCGAGGACGCCGACGGCCAGCTGCTGGCGGTAGCCGACCTGGCCTGCACGGCCGCCGGCGCCGCCCTGTTCGCGCGTCTCGGCGCGCATCCGCAGTGGCAGTCCGCTACCCGCGCCGACCCGCCGGCGATTGCTTCCGCGGGGCCGCTGCGCTAGCGTTCGCGGCCATGGCCAAGACCGCCGCCGCGCCTTCCTCCCAGCCCGCTGTCGCCGCGTTCGAGCAGTCGCTGGACGAACTCGAACAGCTGGTCGCGCGCATGGAGCATGGCGACATGAGCCTCGACGATTCGCTGGCTGCCTTCGAGCGTGGCGTGGCCCTGTACCGGCAGTGTCAGGGCGCGCTCGACCAGGCCGAACTGCGCGTGCGCAAGCTGCTCGACCCCGAGGCTCCCGACAGCGCCGAACCGTTTGCCGCCGATCCACCCTGATTTGAGCAGCCCCGAGTCGCCCCTCCCTGAGCTGAGCCCCGCGCTCACCGCCCTCGGCGCACGCGCCGAGCAGGCCCTCGATCACGCGCTGCCGTCGGCGCAGCAACCGCCGCCCGAACTGCACCGCGCGATGCGCTATGCCGTGCTGGGTGGCGGCAAGCGGCTGCGTCCGCTGTTGACCTACGCCAGCGGCCAGGCGCTGGGCTCGCCACTGGCACGACTGGACGCACCGGCCTGCGCGGTCGAGATCATCCATGCTTACTCGTTGGTGCACGACGACCTGCCGGCGATGGATGACGACGCGCTGCGCCGCGGCCGGCCGACCTGCCACATGGCGTTCGGTGAGGCGACGGCGATCCTCGCCGGCGACGCGCTGCAGGCGCTGGCGTTCGAGCGGCTGGCCGGCGACCCCGCGCTGGACATCGACGCCGCCACGCACATCGAGATGCTGCGCACGCTGGCTGCGGCCTGCGGCGCCGAGGGCATGGCCGGCGGTCAGGCCCTCGATCTGGCCGCGGTCGGCCGCGTACTCGACGTCGCCGAACTCGAGCGCATGCACGCCTGCAAGACCGGCGCGTTGATCCGCGCCGCGGTGCGCCTGGGCGCGCTGGTCGCCGGTGCCGATGCCGCCACGCTGGCGGCTTTTGACCGTTATGCCACGGCCTTCGGGCTGGCCTTCCAGGTGCGCGACGACATCCTCGACGTCGAAGGCGCCACCGCCGAACTCGGCAAGACCGCCGGCAAGGACGCACGTGCGGCGAAGCCGACGTTTCCGTCAATCCTCGGGCTGCAGGCCTCGCACACGCGATTGGCCGCGCTCACTGCCGAAGCGCTCGCGGCGCTGGTCGGCTTCGGCGCCGAAGCCGACCGACTGCGCGAACTGGCCCGCTACGCCGCGGTGCGAATCAGCTGATCATCCGGATCGAGACCGGGTAGCGGAAGCGCTCGCCGTTGCTGGCCTTGACCGCGGCGATGATGGTGAACACCACGTCGAACACCACCACCGCCCAGATCAGCAGCAGGCCGATCAGCACCAGGATCAGGATCGCCGATACCACCATGGCGATGGCCATGGTGATCTGGAAGTTGAGCGCCTCGCGGCCCTGATCGTTGACGAACGGCAGCTGGTCCTTCTTGACCAGCCAGATGACCAGCGGGCCGAGGATCGATCCGAACGGAATCAGGCATCCGGCAAACGCGGACAGATGCGCAAACAGTGCCCAGTTGCGTTCCTCGGCGCTGGGCATGGCAGCGGCAATCGGATCAGGCGTGCTCATGACGTGGCTCCCCTAGCCCATGGTGAGGCCAGCGTCCCGCGGCGCACACGCGACGTCAAGCGTCGATCGTCATGCTGCCGCGCGCACGCCGCGCAGCAGGCCCTCGGCCGGCGCCAGCGCGCCACTGTCGGGAAACACCCGCGTCGCCAGCACGCCTTCGTTGAGTCCGAGGTGCGCCGCCAGCACGCCCTTGAACACCGCGCGGATGTCGGTCGTGGCGTGGATATCGCGCTGCTGGTACAGCTCGCCGGGCGCCATGCCCGGCCACTGCCCGCCGACGCGCCCGCCTCGGACCGCGCCGCCGGCGAGAAACATCGCCGCACCGGTACCGTGGTCGGTGCCGCTGGTGCCGTTGATCGCGGCGGTACGGCCGAACTCGGTGACCACCACCAGTACGGTGCGCGACCAGACCGGCGCGGCCGCTGCGTGGAAGGCGGCGAAGCTGTCGTCGAGCTCCTTCAACTTGCGCGCCAGGATCGGCGCCTCGTTGGCGTGGGTATCCCAGCCGTAGTCCTCGACGAAACCGATGCGCGGACCGTTGTCGCGTGCCATGAAGGTGCCGGCGGCCTGCATCAGATCCGGCAGCCGCCCCTGCGCCATCGGCTTGCGCAGCGCCGGCTTGCCCCGCGTCGCCATCGCGTTCATGTCCGGCGCCATCGCCCCTGCCATGCCGCCCTGCATGTCGCGATCGATCGCCCGATCCTGGCCCTGGTTGGCGATCGCCTGCGCAAACGCGGCGGCCAGGCGCGGGTCTTCGCCGTACAGCGGCTCCAGCCGCTGCAGCAGGATCGGATTGACCTGCATCGGCAGCGGCGGCGACCAGCTGGCCACCGCGGCCGGGCCGCGCATCATCAGCGGCATCACCGTGGCGACGGCGAGACCGCCCGCACCCGGCAGCGCGACGACGGCACGGTTGAGCCAGCCGGTCTGCGCGCCGTGCGGCACGGCGGTGCCATTCTCGACGCAGTCCTGGGCGTCGAAGTGCGAGCGCCCCCAGTACGGCGGCGCCGCGGCGATCAGCGGCATGAACTCGCCACGGGCATAGAGCTGCGCCGCGAAGGCCAGCGACGGATGCAGCGCGAAGGTGCCATCGAGCTTCAGCGCCGGCGGTGCGCCGTCGGCGGCCGGGCCGCTGGGCGTCAGTGCCATCGGCCCGCGCAATCGTGCGTAGGCGGGATCGCCCCACGGCGGCACCGCGTGCACACCGTCGAGGCCGCCGCGCAGCATCAGCACCAGGAAGCGCGTGTCGGCCCCGGTCGCGGCACGGGTGATGCCGGGCCACAGCGTCAGCGTGGCGGCGCCCGCGGTGGCGGCGCCGAGCATGCGCAGGAATTGGCGACGGCTGGTCATCTCACACCCTCCACTGGAAATCGGGACTGGCGAACAGGATCGCCACCGCCTGCTGCGGGGCCTCGGCGCGGGCCAGCGCGAGGCCGGTTTCGCGGCCGAGCCCCGGACCGACCACGCCGCGCGCCAGCGCCTGCGGGTCGAGGTCGGCGCGCGGCACGCGCTCGGCCATCGCCTCGGCGACCTGCACCCGCTTCCACAGCGCATCGGGCGCGATCCAGTCGCTGGCCACGTCGGTAAATCCCGACGGCGCCCGCGGCATGAAGGTCGGCTGGCCCAGCCGCTGCAAAAAGCCCTCCCACGGCTGCGGCTTTTCGCCGATCGCGATCGTGCCGGCGCGCAGGCCCGCGATCACGAAATCCTGCGGTGTGCGGAACTTGCGCGCGTCGCTTGCCCAGGCCTCGGGCGAACGGATCAGCGCGGCATACAGCGCCGGCAGCTGGCCGTCGCTGTCGAGGTAGGCACGCGCCATGCGCGCGATCAGGGCCGGCGGCGGCTGATCGGCGACGAAGTGCTGCGCGAGCTGGGTGGCCAGGTGCTTCGCCGTCGCCGGGTGCAGCGCCAGATTGGCGAGAATCGCGCGTGCCTGACCCATGCCGTCATCCGGGTAACGGCGCCCCAACACCGTGCGCGTGCCGGGCTCGTGCGCTGCGGCGCGAAATACGAATGCACTGCTGTCGTCGATGCCGCGTTCGATCTGCATCGGAAACGGCGTGCTCCAGCCGGTCAGCGCGCGCGCGAATTCGGTGACGTCGGTCTGGGTATAGCCACCGTTCACGCCCAGCGTGTGCAGTTCCATGATCTCGCGCGCGAGATTCTCGTTGAGGCCGAGCGTGCGTGCCGGCTTGCCGTCCGCGCGCCGCGCCAGACGCCGATCGACGCGCTCGGCCAGCGACGAATCCGGCCCCACCGACTGCGCCTGATCCAGATAGCGCAGCATCGCCGGGTGCGTCTCCACCGCCAGCAGCATGTCGAAGAAACGGCCGTTGACGTGCGGGCGGATCGCCTCGCGCTCCATCGGTGCGGCGTAAAGGCGCGCCGGGCCCTTGTCCACCGAGACCGCGAAGTGGTTGGACCAGAACCGCACCAGACGCTCGCTGAAAGGCGTGTCGGTGCTCGCCGCCACCTGCCAGCGCGCGACCGCCTCGCGACGCAGGTCGTCACCGAAGGTCTTGACGTAGATCCGCGCCAGCGGGTTTGCCGGCTTGCCGCCCGGGCCGGGCGCCGTCGGTTTGCCGATGCCCTCGCGCTTCAACTCGCGGCGCTGGCGTGCCACGTCGGCCTCGAGCTTGAGATAGTCGAGGCTGCTCGGCAGACCGCCGAACGCCGCGGCACCCGCGGGCGGGCGGCGCGTCTGCGCCAATAGCCAGTCAGCCGGATCGCCGATTTGCGCGAAATCGCCAGGCCGCGCGCCCAGGCCGAAACGATTGGCGGCGCTCGCGGCCGCACGAACTTGATCTGTAACCACGGGTGAGACTCCGCGGATCGTGCCGGCACGTGCCGGTCCTACGATCAACGCGCCGCGGCGGCGGGCGTTGACCGACGCGCCTTACGGTTCGGTTCGGCTGCCGCGCGACAACCGGGCGGAACGGGCGACGTACCGGCAACGCGCCCAGCAAACCGGAGCCTGGCCCCCTCAGCTTCCCTCTCCCCCAACGATGTTGGAGGAGAGGGAGCAAAGCCGGCCGCTGGCGCGAGAAATCAATCCCCCGCCAGGGTCATGCGCCCGATCAGCAGCGAGCCGGTGATCAGCCCGCTGCGATGGTCGACATCCGAACCGACGGCCTCGATGCCCATGAACATCTCGCGCAGGTTGGAGGCGATGGTGATCTCCTCGACCGGGTAGGCGATCGCACCATCCTCGACCCAGAAGCCGCTGGCGCCGCGCGAGTAGTCGCCGGTGATGGTGGACGCGCCCTGCCCCATCAGCTCGGTGACGACCAGTCCGCTGCCCATGCTGCGCACCAGGGCGTCGAAGTCCTGCGTGCCGGGGGTGATGGCGAGATTGTGCACGCCGCCGGCATTGGCGGTCGTGGTCAGGCCCAGCTTGCGCGCCGAGTAGCTGCCGAGCACGTAGCGCTCGAGCACGCCGTCGCGCACCAGCGGCTGCTCGCGCGTGGCCACGCCTTCGGCGTCGAAGGCCGCCGAGGCCGGTCCGCGGCGCAGCTGCGGATGCTCGGTCAGATGCACGTGCGCGGGAAAGATCGCCTTGCCGATATGATCGAGCAGAAAGCTCGCGCGCCGATACAGTGCGCCGCCGCTGACCGCCGACACCAGATGCCCGAGCAGCGAGCGCGCCGCCTCCGGCGCGAACAGCACCGGGCACTGGCGCGTGCTCAGCCGGCGCGCGCCCAGCCGCGCCAGCGCGCGTTCGGCGGCCCTGCGCCCGAGCGCCTCCGGCGCCATCAGATCGGGCGCCGCGCGCGCCGCGTCCCACCAGTAATCGCGCTGCATCGACTCACCGCTGCCCGCGATCAGCACGCACGACAGCGAGTGCTGGGTTTCGCGCTCGCGGCCGACGAAACCGTGCGAGTTGGCGTACACGCCGAGCTGCGCCGAGCTGCTGACCGTCGCGCCTTCGGAATTGCTGATGCCCGCCAGCGCGCGGCCGGCGTCCTCGACCCGCTGCCCGAGCGCGATGGCGTCGTCCACGTCCAACGCCCACGGATGCCAGAGATCCAGATCGGGCACGACGCTGGCCATCAGCACGGCATCGGCCAGCCCCGCAGCGGGATCGGCCTCGGTGTAGCGCGCGATCGCGCAGGCCTGCGCCAGCGTGGCTTCGACCGACTCGGGCTTGAGGTCGGCGGTGCTGGCGCTGCCCTTGTGCTGACCGAAATATACCGTCAGGGTGAAACCGCGGTCGCGCGTGCGCTCGACCGTCTCCACCGCGCCGAGGCGCACATTGACGTTGAGTCCGGTTTCGACGCTGGCAGCCACTTCGGCATGGGAGGCACCGGCGGCGCGGGCGCGACGGATCACGTCGGCCGCCCGTTCGGCCAGACGATCGAGTTCTGCCTGGCTGTCGTCGCGCACATCGAGGGCTGTGTTCACGGGTCATCCTGTCATTGGGGTGATGCGAAGAGCGGCGGCGACGCGGCAGCGGTCGCGATCGGTGACAATAGCCACCCATGCCGCTGCCGATCCGCCGATGATGCACCGCTCCGACGATTTCGACGACCTCCCCGACGCGGGTCCAAGCCGCAGCCAGCGTCGCCGCGAGGCGCTGGCCGTGTTCGATCTGGGCGAGCAGCTGGTGGCGCTGCCGCCGTCGCGGCTGGCCGCGATCGCGCTGCCCGACGACGTGCGCGCCGAAATCGCCAACGTGCGCCGCATCGACGCTCACGTCGCGCGCAAGCGCCAGCTGGGCTTCCTGGCCAAGCTGATGCGCCGCCACGGCGACGAGGTGTTCGCCGCTGCGCGCGCCGCGCTCGGCAACGACCGCGCCCAGCAGCATCGCGAGGCCGCCGGGTTGCACCGGCTGGAATCCCTGCGCGAGCGCCTGCTGACCGAGGGCGACGGTGCACTCGAACCGCTGCTGGGCGCGCACCCGCAGGCTGACCGCCAGCACCTGCGCGCGCTGATCCGCCAGGCCCGCAGCGAACGCGCGCGGCAGGCGCCGGGGCACGCCAGCCGCGCCCTGTTCCGCGCGCTGCGCGAACTCGACAGCGCCGCGGCGGATGCCGACGCCGCGGGCGCGGACACTCGCAGCGACGCCGCGGACTGAACGCACCTACGCGCCCCATCGCCCATCGCAACTTTGGAGATTCCCCATGGCCGACGCCACCCGCCGCTACGCCGCCGAACTCGACGCCATTCGCGCCCAGGGCCTGTTCAAGACCGAGCGCGTGATCACCTCGCCGCAGTCGGTCGAGATCACGCTGGCCGACGGCCGCCGCGTGCTCAACTTCTGCGCCAACAACTACCTCGGGCTGGCCGACCATCCGGCGGTGATCCAGGCCGCCAAGGACGCGCTCGACAGCCACGGCTTCGGCATGGCCTCGGTGCGCTTCATCTGCGGCACCCAGGATCTGCACAAGCAGCTGGAGCGCACGATCGCCGACTTCTTCGGCACCGAAGACGCCATCCTCTACGCCGCCTGCTTCGACGCCAACGGCGGCCTGTTCGAGCCGCTGCTGGGCGAGCACGACGCGGTGATCTCCGACGCGCTCAACCACGCCTCGATCATCGACGGCATTCGCCTGTGCAAGGCGCAGCGCTACCGCTACGCCAACCGCGACATGACCGATCTGGAAAAGCAGCTGCAGACCGCCGACGCCGCGGGTGCGCAGATCAAGCTGATCACCACCGACGGCGCGTTCTCGATGGACGGCACTATCGCGCCGCTGGACCGCATCACCGCGCTGGCGCGCCAGTACGACGCCATGGTGCACATCGACGAATGCCACTGCACCGGTTTTCTCGGCGCGACCGGTCGCGGATCGGCCGAAGTCCATGGCGTGATGGACCGGATCGATCTGTTCACCGGCACCCTGGGCAAGGCG
>DATLSL010000072.1:0-5283 GCA_035534135.1 Rhodanobacteraceae bacterium
GTGCTGTTGGCGCCGGCGGGGGCCACGTTATACTTTTGCGTCCCACGCGCTGGGCCGGCAGCTCTCCGGTCATTCTCCGATCGCCAAGGTGTCCTCCGTGAGTGGTCCCATCAGCAAGTCCGACCAGACCTTTCTGCGCCAGTTTTCGACGGTGATCGCCGGACTGGTGGCGCTGACCCTCGTGCTGATCCTGCTGGCTTCCTATCTGTACGGATTGCAGCCGACCTACGCCGATCCGGCGCAGGTGCAGGCCGCCGATGCGCGCATTGCGCCGGTCGGCGCGGTGTACGCCGGCGCCACCGGCCAGGCGGCGATGGCCGCCGCCGCGGCCGCCGCGGCCAAGGCCGCCGCGTCGCAGGTCGCCTACGGCGGCACCCTCGACGGCAAGACCATCTTCGGCCAGCTCTGCACCAGCTGCCATACCGCCGGCGTCGCCGGGGCGCCGATTCTCGGCAACAAGGCCATGTGGGGTCCGCGCATCGCGCAAGGCCTCGCCACCCTGTTCAAGCATGCCGAGGATGGCTATCACGGTCCCGACGGCAACTTCATGCCACCGCGCGGCGGCAATCCGGCGCTGACCAATGCCCAGATCGAAGCCACGGTGAAGTGGATGGTGTCGCAGGTGAAGTAGGCACTGCCGACGCTGGCTGGTCCGCAAACGCCGCTGGCCAAGCGGCGTTCTGCTTTCAGGCCACGGTGAGACGCGCCCGTGCGATGGCGGCAAAGTCCATCGCCGCGGGGAAGAAATCCTGAAAGTGGCGCGTCAGTGCGGCATCGTCGGCGACCAGCACCGGCAGCGCTGTCGCCAGCGGGTTGGCGCGCTGCAGCCGCCGCGACAGCCCGATCAGCGTCACCACCATTTCGGCACGATCGGCATAGGCGGCCGGCAGATCGTGCGCCTGCACATAGCGGACGAAATCGCGCATTCGCGGTGGCGCATACGCCTCATGGGCGACCAGGATCGCCCGCACGCGGGCACTGAAGACGTCGAGCGGGGCCGCGCTCCAGCGCGCGAAATCACGCGCCAGGCAGTGATCGAACCAGACGTCGAGCAGGATGCCGGCATAGCGGCGCAGCGGTGGCGCAAAGCGCGCCCGTGCAGAGGCGACCACGGGATGGGCATCGGTGTACTGATCGATCCGGCGGTGCAGGCGGATCCCCGCGCGCACCGCCGGCGGCAGGGCGGGATCGGGTGCGCCGCGCACAAAATCGGCCAGCAGCCCGCCGAAGACCATGCCGGGGCCGTCACCCGCCAGCAGGGCGTGGGCGAGGTGGTTCATCGTCGCCGACCGCAGGCGGCGGCCGCTATCATGTCCGGCATGTCCGCAACCCCGCTCACTCCCGCGCCCACCGTCTTTCCGGACGCGGCCGCCAGCTTCACGCTCACCGGTCCGGCCGGCAAGCTGGAAGTCGCCGTCGGCGTACCCGAATCGGCCGCCGCGCGCCGCGGTGTGGCGGTGATCAGCCATCCCGACCCGCGCCAGGGCGGCACCCTGCACAACAAGGTTGTGACCATGCTCGAGCGCGCGTTGCGCGAATCGGGCCTGGCCACGGTGCGCTACAACTTCCGCGGCGTCGGTGCCTCCGAAGGCGCGCACGACGAGGGCGACGGCGAGAGCGACGATCTGCTGGCGGTCGCGGCATGGGCACGCGCGGCCCGCCCGGGCGATGCGTTGTGGCTGGCGGGATTTTCCTTCGGCAGCTACGTCAGCCTGCGCTGCGCGCCGGCGCTTGCGCCCGCGGCGCTGATCACGGTGGCGCCACCGGTCGGCGTGCGCGACTTCGCCGACATCGCGACGCCGAGCTGTCCGTGGCTGCTGGTGCAGGGCGAGGCAGACGAGATCGTCGAGGCTGCGGCCGTGTTCGCCTGGGCCGATGCGCTGGACCCGGCGCCGGTGGTGGTGCGCATGGCCGACACCGGGCATTTCTTCCATCGTCGCCTGCTGGACCTGCGCGGCGCGGTGAAGCACGCGGTGCGCGGCTGGCTGCCGCCGCAGCGGACCTGAGCGTGTCGGCGAATCCCGCGGCCGCGCCCGGCGCGCGCTATGCCGCCGGCGTGGCGGCGCGACAGTGGCAGGACGACCCCGCGCAGCACCCCGCGCTGGCGGCGCTCGATCGCCTGCACGCACTGCTGCTGCGCGAGCCACCGTGCGCTTCGCTGCTGGGACGCCTCGGTATCGGCGCGCGACCGCAGGCGCAACGCGGCCTGTACCTGTGGGGCCGGGTCGGCCGCGGCAAGACCTTCCTGATGGACCTGCTGGTTGCCGCGCTGCCGCCCGGCATCGCGCTGCGTCGGCATTTCCACCGCTTCATGGCCGGGGTGCACGACGCGCTGGCGGCGCACGACGGCGAGCGCGATCCGCTCGAGCGTGTCGCCGCCGATATCGCCGCGCACACACGCGTGCTGTGCCTGGACGAATTTTTCGTGCAGGACATCGGCGACGCCATGATCCTCGCCACGCTGCTGCAGGCGCTGTTCCACCGCGGCGTGCTGCTGGTGACCACCTCCAATGCGGCGCCGGCCGAGCTGTATCGCGACGGCCTGCAGCGTGCGCGCTTCGCGCCGGCGATCGCATTGCTGGAACAGCACTGCGAGGTGCTGGAGATGGTCTCCGACCACGACTGGCGGCTGCGTGCGCTGAAGCAGGCGCCGACCTGGCACACCCCGGTCGGACCCGAAGCCGAGCGCGCGCTGGCGGCGGTCTTCGCACGCCTGGCGCAGGCGCCGGGCGAAGCCGGAGGCACCCTGACCGTCAACGGCCGCGGCATCCCGTGCAAGCGCGCGGCGGGCGCCGTGGCCTGGTTCGCCTTCGATGCGCTGTGCGACGGTCCGCGCGCGGTCGGCGACTACATCGAGATCGCGCGCAGCCACGACGCCGTGCTGCTGTCCGGCGTGCCGTCGTTCGGGCCGGGCAACGAAGACCCGGCGCGCCGCTTCGTCAACCTGGTCGACGAGTTCTACGACCGCCGCGTCAAGCTGGTCTGCTCGGCCGCCACGCCGATCGTCGATCTGTACGACGGCGAGCACCTGCGCACCGAGTTCGCACGCACCGAGAGCCGGCTGATCGAGATGCAGAGCGAGGACTACCTTGCCGGCGAGCACCGCGGCTGAATGCCGCAGCGGCTCGGTGCGATACTGCTGCCGCAACGTGTAAGGGGACGCGTACCATGCCGGTCCTGCCTTTCGTGAATACCCGTCAGCGCCAGTTCGAGGCGCTCGTGCGCGCGCACAGCGGCGAGCTGTACCGTTACGCCTATTGGCTGTGCGGGCAGGCGGCGCTGGCCGAGGATCTGGTTCAGGAAACGCTGTTGCGTGCCTGGAAAGGACTGGAAGCCCTGCGCGAAGCCGAGGCCGCGCGCGGCTGGTTGTACACGATCCTGCGCCGCGAGCACGCGCGCCTGTACGAGCGCGTGCGTCCCGGCATCGACGAGCTCGACGACGAGCAGCACGCGGTCGAGGCGGCCTGGGCCGATCCCGAACGCCAGGGCAGCGACGCCGAGCTGCGCGAGGCCATGCTGGCGCTGCCGCCGAAGTACCGCGAGCCGCTGCTGATGCAGGTGCTGGGCGGCTACAGCTGCGAGGAGATCGCCGCCGAACTCGGTGTCAAGGCCAATGCGGTGATGGTGCAGCTGTTCCGCGCCCGCCAGAAACTGAAGGAGGCGCTGTCCGAACGCAGCGAAACGAACCATGGACTGTCTTGAGTTCCGACGTCAGCTGGGTGCCGAGCCGGGCCGTCGCGACGCGGCGTTTCTCGCTCACCGTGACGCCTGCCCGGCCTGCGCCGCGGCGTGCGCACGCGCGCAGCAGTTCGAGCGCCGCCTGGCCGGCGCGCTGGCGGTAGCGCCGCCGGCGCGCCTGGCCGAGCGCATGCTGCTGGCGCAGGCCACCGCGGAGCGCACGGCGCGGCGCACGTACCTGCAGCGGGGGTTGGCACTGGCGGCCTCGGCCGGCGGCGCGTTCGTGCTGGGACGCTTCCTCGGCACACGCGACGATACCGAGAGCCTGCGGGCGTTGGCGGTGGCGCATCTGCCCGGCGAGGCCTTCGCACTGGGTCTCAAACAGCCGATTGCGGTCAGTGCGATCGAGCAGGGCTTCCTCAACCGGGGTATCCGCCTGGCGGCCAGTCCGCCGCCGGACGTGACCTACGTGCACGACTGCCCGGTCGGACCCTACCGCACGGTGCATCTGGTGATGCAGCGCGACGGCCTGCCGGTGACGGTGATCTATGTGGTCGGCCACCGCAATCGCGCCCATGACCGCTTCGAGCGCGCGGGCTGGCACGGCACCGTGGTGCCGCTGCGCGCCGGCACCCTGGTGGCGATGGCCGCCAACCCCGAACTGCTGGCCGGCGCGGTGCGCGACTGGCGCCTGAGCCTCGACGGCCCTGCGGCGAGCGGCCACCTGGCCTGATCTGAGCGTCGCCGCCGCCGGTTCGACGACGGCAATGCTGCGACGCCACGCCACACCGATCCCTGCTTTGTCTATGATCGGCGCTTTGCCGCCGCAGGATCGCCGCCCATGCGCCACGTCCGCCCGTTCGCCGCCCTCCTCGCGCTGGCGCTTGCCGCCGTCACAACGCTGCAGGCTGCGCCGCCGCCCGCGATCGCCGCGGTGCCGACGCAGGACCTCGCGGCGCTGCACTGGCGCCTGATCGGACCGTTCCGCGGCGGCCGCGTGCTGGCGGTGACCGGTGTGCCGCAGCATCCGCAGCGTTTCTATTTCGGCGCGGTGGACGGCGGCGTGTGGGAGAGCGACAACGCCGGGCGTACCTGGACGCCGATCTTCGACCAGGAACCGGTGGGCTCGATCGGCGCGATCGCGGTGGCGCCGTCGAATCCGGACGTGATCTACGTCGGCAGCGGCGAGGCCGACATGCGCTCGGACATCGCCCTGGGCAACGGCATGTACAAGTCCGTCGATGCCGGCAGGACCTGGACACCCATCGGACTGGCCGACACCCAGGCGATCGGCACGATCCTGGTCGATCCGCACAACCCCGACGTGGTCTACGTCGCCGCGCTGGGCCATCCCTATGGCGCCAACACCGAGCGCGGCGTGTTCAAGAGCAGCGACGGCGGCCGGACCTGGGTCAAGGTGCTGTACAAGAACGCGAACACCGGCGCCATCGACCTCGCCTTCGATCCGGCCAACAGCCAGGTGATCTACGCGGCGCTGTGGCAGACGCGGCGGCCGCCGTGGAACGTGTACCCGCCCTCCAACGGTCCCGGCTCGGGCCTGTACAAGTCCAGCGACGGCGGCGCGCACTGGAGCGAGATCAGCCA
>DATLSL010000073.1:0-2600 GCA_035534135.1 Rhodanobacteraceae bacterium
GCCCGCTGCCCAGTCTTTCGTTTCCTGCGGTCGCCACAACAGCCCTCTACCCGGAGCCGACGGCGGAAACGGGGATCAGAGCGCACTTTCCCTGGCCGCCCCCTTCGGACCGAGCGCAGCCCGTCGTGCCTGAACACCTGGGCTCGCAGTCAGCGCCCGCATCAACCCGCCTTGATGCTCGCGGCAGCCCGCCGGGCTTCGTCCCATGACCTGCAGCATGGATCAACACCCCGCGCCGGCTGATATCGTTGGCCGATCAAGGGGAGGGGTGTCATGCGCAATGCGATCGTGAAGTGCCTTGGCGGCGTGGCCGTCGCGCTGTTGCTGGTCAGCGGTGTCGTGCAGGCGGCCCCGGTCCCCCTGCTGCTGCAGACGCCGACGCTGTCGGCGACGCGCATCGCCTTCGCCTACGGCGGCGAGATCTGGACGGTGCCGCGCAGCGGTGGCGACGCCACGCTGCTGGTCGGCGGGCTGGGTACCGCGAGCGGTCCGGTGTTTTCACCGGACGGGCGCACGCTGGCCTACACCGCGGACGTCAACGGCAATGCGGACGTGTTCGTGGTGCCGGCGACCGGCGGGCAGCCGACGCGCCTGACCTGGCATCCGGCCGCGGATGTGGCGGTGGGCTGGACACCGGACGGCAGCGGCGTGCTGATCCGCTCGCATCGCGACGCCACCAACGATTCCGATGAGCTGTTCGTGAAGAAGCTGAGCGGCGGGATGCCGACGCCTCTGCCGCTGTCGATGGCCGAGCAGGGCGCGTACTCGCCCGACGGCACGCATATCGCCTACAACCCGATCTTCCAGTGGGAGCCGGACTGGCGCGACTACCACGGCGGGCAGACGACGCAGATCTGGATCGCGCGGCTGTCCGATTCCAGCGTGGTCGAGGTGCCGCACGCAAATGCCAACGATCGTGACCCGATGTGGATGGGCGACACGGTCTATTTTCTGTCGGAGCGCGACGGCCCGGCCACGCTGTATGCCTATGACGTGCACAGCGGCCAGGTCACGCGGCTGATCGACAACACCGGTTTTCCGATCGACGGCGCCTCGGCGGCCGACGGCGCGATCGTCTACACGCAGATGGGCGCGCTACATGTCTACGACGTCGCCACGCACCGCGACGTGCGCGTGCCGGTGCGCATCGACGGGCCACTGCCGCAGACCGTGCCGCACTTCGTCAAGGTGGCCAAGGAGATCGTGCACGCCGGGATTTCGCCGACCGGCGCCCGCGCGGTGTTCGAGGCGCACGGCGAGATCCTCACCGTGCCGGCCGATCACGGCGACATCCGCGATATCACCCGCACCTCGAACGCGGCCGAGCGCGATCCGGCGTGGTCGCCGGACGGCCAATCGATCGCGTACTTCTCCGACGCCACGGGCGAGTACGCGCTGTACATCCGCAGCCAGGATGGCCTGGGTACGCCGCGCCGCATCGATCTCGGCCAGCCGCCGTCGTTCTTCTACAGCCCGGTCTGGTCACCGGACGGCAAACGCATCGCCTACAGCGATAAGCGGCTCAATCTCTGGGTCGTCGATCTCGATCACCCGACGCCGGTGAAGGTCGACACTGACCGCTACGACACGCCGCTGCACGAGTTCGACGTCAACTGGTCACCGGACGGGCGCTGGCTGACCTATACCAAGCAGCTGCCGAATCACTTGCGCGCGGTCTTCGTGTATTCGCTGGCCGATCGCAAGGCCACCCAGGTCACCGACGGCATGAGCGACTGCCTGTATCCGGTGTTCGATCGCAATGGCAAGTATCTGTACTTCACCGCCAGCACCGACATGGGCCTGAGCACGGGCTGGCTGGACATGACCAGCGAGGCGCATCCGATCACCCGCAGCGTCTACGTGGCGGTGCTGCGCAAGGATCTGCCCTCGCCGTTGCAGCCGCGCAGCGACGAGGACAAGGGGCCCGCCGCGGCGGCGGGCAAGCCCAAGGACGCGAATGGCAAGCCCGCCCAGGTGCGCGTCGCGATCGACTTCGACGGCCTGCTGCAACGCACCCTGGCGCTGCCGATCACGGCCGCCAACTACGTCGGCCTGACGGCCGGCAAGAGTGGTGTGCTCTACCTGTTGCAGGCGGCTCAGGTGCCCGGCCGCGACGCGGCCAGCACGCTGGAGCGCTTCGATCTGAAGGATCGCAAGACCGTGGCCCTGGTCGGGGGCATCAAGGATTTCGCGCTGTCCGGCGACGGCGACAAGATGCTCTACCAGAGCGGCGCGGACTGGTTCATCACCGGCGCCGACAAGCCGGTGAAGCCCGGCGCGGGCAAGCTCAAGACCGCCGACATGGAGGTGCACGTGGTGCCGCGCGAGGAGTGGGCGCAGATGTACGCCGAGGTCTGGCGCATCGAGCGCGACTTCTTCTACGACCCGCATGATCACGGCCTGGACCTGGCCGCCGCCGAGCAGCGCTTCCGCCCGTATCTGGCCGGTGTCGGCAGCCGCCAGGACCTCACCTTCCTGTTCCGCAAGATGCTCGCCTACATGTCCGTGGGCCACATGTTCGTGCGCGGCGGGACCATGCCGGACATCACCAGGATCGACATCGGACTGCTCGGCGCCGACTACAGCGTGGATCACGACCG
>DATLSL010000074.1:0-3865 GCA_035534135.1 Rhodanobacteraceae bacterium
TGTTGCCCGGCCCCGCCAGCACGACGATGCGGCGCGCCTCGGGCCAGCGTGCGCGCAGCACCGCCAGCGCCGCGGCCGCGGCACGGCGCATCAGATCGCTGCCGGCGATGCCGCCCGCGATCGCCGCCGCATCCAGCGCGCGCGCCTGGGCGGCGGTGTACAGCGCACGTGCGGGCTCGATCTCGCTCATGCCGCGATTATGGCAGCGCGACGCCGCGGCCCACCTACAATGGCCGCGAGGTCCGCATGCCCGACACCGCCACCCCCGCCATCCCCGATTACGTCGCGCTGCGCGGCGACATCCAGCGCTGGGCGGCCGATCTGGGTTTCGGCGCCGTGGGCATCGCCGGTATCGACTTGCCCGCCGACGAAGCGCACCTGCTGGACTGGCTGGCCCAGGGTCAGCACGGCGCGATGGAATACATGGCGGCGCACGGCGTCAAGCGCAGCCGCCCCGCCGAACTGGCGCCCGGCACGCTGCGGGTGATTTCGGTGCGCATGGACTATTGGCCGGATGCCGCCGCCGAACCGTGGTCGGTGCTGGCCGACGGCCGCCGCGGCTATGTCGCGCGCTACGCGCTGGGCCGCGATTATCACGGTCTGATGCGCAAGCGGCTGCAGCGGCTCGCCGCTCATATCCAGAACGCGATCGGCCCGTTCGGCTACCGTGCCTTCGCCGACTCCGCGCCGGTGCTGGAAAAGGCGCTGGCACGCGATGCCGGGCTGGGCTGGATCGGCAAGCACACCCTGCTGCTCAGCCGCGACGCCGGCTCCTATTTTTTCCTCGGCGAGCTGTACACTGACCTGCCGCTGCCGATCGATGCGCCCGCCAGTGCGCACTGCGGCAGCTGCACGCGCTGCATCGACGTCTGCCCGACGCACGCGATCGTCGCGCCCTATCGCCTGGACGCGCGCCGCTGCATCGCCTACCTGACCATCGAACTGCGCGAGGCAATCCCGGTCGAGATGCGGCCGCTGATCGGCAACCGCGTGTTCGGCTGCGACGACTGCCAGCTGGTGTGCCCGTGGAACCGCTACGCGCAGCCGGCGCAGCTGCCTGACTTCGCGCCGCGCCACGGCCTCGACGGCGCCGCACTGACCGAACTGTTCGCCTGGAGCGAGTCGCAGTTCCTCGCCCGCACCGAGGGCATGCCGATCCGTCGCGCCGGCTACGCGGGCTGGCTGCGCAACCTCGCCGTCGCGCTCGGCAACGCACCCTGCGCCGACGACATCGTCGCCGCGCTCAATGCCCGTGCCGACGACCCCTCGCCGCTGGTACGCGAACACGTGGCCTGGGCGCTGGCGCAACTGGCGCAGCGCCGTACGCAGGGCAGCGCCGGCTGAACGCACGCTTCGGTCAACGCGCGGATCGCGGCGATCAGGGCGGCACGGCGCCGAGACGCACGGCAGGCGCGCGCCGTGGTTTGAAACGGTCGTGGTCCAAACGGAGCTTGCGATCCGGGCAGCCGCGCGAGTGGTTCAGGCGGCCTGCCTGGGAATCGAACGACTGGTGTGGGTGATGCGGTTGCCGGCGTCGACGTACACCAGCCGCGGCTGGAACTGCGCCAGCTCGGCCTCGGCCAATTGCGCGAACGCGGCGATGATCAGCAGCTGTCCGGGCTGCGCGCGATGCGCGGCACTGCCGTTGACCGAGATGATGCCGGAGTCCTGCTCGGCGCGCAGCGCATAGGTGACGAAGCGCTCGCCGTTGGCGATGTTCCAGGCGTGGATCTGTTCGTACTCGCGAATGCCGGCCGCGTCGAGCAACCGGCCGTCAATCGCGATCGAGCCCTCGTAGTGCAGCTCGGCGTGGGTGACGGTGACGCGGTGGATCTTGGTCTTGAGCAGGGTCAGGTGCATGCAGCGACCTCGGACGGTACGGCGCGCGGGAGACGTGATTATATCGCCGGTCACCCGATCCTGCTGCGGCGCAACAGTGCGCTCAACCGCCGTCGAACGGCAGGTTGTCGATCAGCCGCGTGGCGCCCAGCCGCGCCGCGATCAGCGCAATCAGACCGCCATGCTCGGCGTCCGCCGGCGTGCCCAGGTCCACGCCGCGCCGGATCGCGGCGTAGTCGGGATCGAAACCCGCCGCGCGCAGTCGCGCCAGTGCCGCGACTTCGACCTGCGCGCGCGGCTGACCGCCCAGATGCGCGTCGCGCATCGCACGCAAGGTGGCGTGGATCTCCGTCGCGCAAACGCGCTGGTCGGCGTCGAGGTACTGATTGCGCGAACTCATCGCCAGCCCGTCCGCCTCGCGCACGGTCGGCGCGGCGATGATCTCCAGCGGCAGTGCCAGATCGCGCACCAGACGCCGCACCACCAGCATCTGCTGCCAATCCTTCTGCCCGAACACGGCCAGGTCGGGCTGCACCAGATTGAACAGCTTGACGACCACCGTGGCGACACCGTCGAAGTGGCCTTCGCGATGCGCACCTTCAAGTGTCACCGTGATCTCGGGCACGCTGACGCGCACCGTGTGCGCCGGCCCGAACGGGTACACCACCTCGACCGTGGGCGCGAACAGCAGGTCGCAGCCCGCGGCCGCGAGACCGGCCTGGTCGCGCTCGAGCGTGCGCGGGTAGCGCGCAAAATCCTCGCCGGGCGCGAACTGCGTCGGATTGACGAACACACTGGCCACCACCCGGTCGGCGCGTGCGCGCGCCAGCTGCACCAGCGCCAGATGGCCCTCATGCAGATTGCCCATGGTCGGCACCAAGCCGATGCTCTGGCCCTGGGCGCGCCAGGCGCGGATGGCGGCGCGCAGCGCTGCGGCGTCATGAAGCGTCTGCATGGTGTCGTCCCTGCAGGATCAGTAGGCGTGTTCGGGAGCGGGGAAACGGCTGCCGCGCACGTCGGCGACGTAGGCGGCAATCGCCGCGGCAATCGAACCGTTGCCGGCGAGAAAATCCTTGCTGAAGCGCGGTCGCCGCCCCGGCGTCAGTCCGAGCAGATCGTAGACGACCAGCACCTGGCCGTCGCAGTCGACACCGGCGCCGATGCCGATGGTCGGGATGGTCAGCTCGCGGGTGATCGCCGCCGCCAATGCCGCCGGTACGCATTCCAGCACCAGCAGATCGGCACCGGCCTGCTGCACCGCGAGTGCATCGGCACGCAGTTTCTCCGCAGCATCCCGCTCGCGTCCCTGCACGCGATAGCCGCCGAGCTTGTGCACCGACTGCGGCGTCAGTCCGAGGTGCGCGCAGACCGGCACATCGCGCTCGGCCAGCGCCGCGATTACCGTGCAGACCCAGTCGGCACCTTCCAGCTTGACCATCGCCGCGCCACCCTCGGCCAGCAGTCGCGCCGATGCCGCCAGCGCATGCGGCACGTCGCGGTAGCTCATGAACGGCAGATCCGCGACCAGCAGCGTCGATCGCAGTCCGCGCGCCGCCGCCGCCGTGTGGTAGACCATCTGGTCGAGCGTCACCGGCAGCGTGCTGGTCTGACCCTGCACCACCATGCCCAGCGAGTCGCCGACCAGGGCGACATCGACACCGGCATCCTCGAGTTGCGCCGCGAAGCTGGCGTCATAGGCGGTCAACATCGCGATCTTTTCGCCGCGCGCCTTCATCTCGTGCAGACCGGGCACGGTGACGGGTTTGCGCGCGGGCCGTTCGGATTCGACGTACACGGCGATCTCCTTCAGGGCCGGCGATTATCGGCGGCACACGCGGTGGAGCTCAAGCAGGCGCGACCCACGGCGCACAGCCGCTGCAGTCCGCGTGCGCGAGCAGTTCGGCTACCGTGCCCGCACCCGGCACCACCAGCGCGGGGTCGATATCAGCCAGCGGCAGCAGCACGAACGCACGCTCGGCGAGGCGTGGATGCGGCACCCTCAGTCCGGCCTCGTCGATCTGCTGCT
>DATLSL010000075.1:0-2822 GCA_035534135.1 Rhodanobacteraceae bacterium
CGGCGGGTCAGCGCCCAGGCGGTGCGGCTGCTGCCGCCGCGGTCGGTCATCATGAAAAACAGCGCCTGGCCGAGGCTGAACAGCGCGGCCAGCAGTACCACGATCAACAGGGCTTTGAAGAGAGTGGCCATGAGCCTTTGCATCCGGTCCGGAACCGCTTCGAGTATAAGCCGCGACGAGGTGGCGCCGCGGTGATGCGCCTGCGGCGGCCGTCGTGGTTTGCGGTGCTGCTGACGTTGGCCGGCGTGCTGCTGTTCGTGCGCCTGGGCGTCTGGCAACTGCATCGCGCCGCTTACAAGGAGCAGCTGCTGGCGGCCTTCAGCCATGCCAGCAGCGCGCCGCTGCTGCCGTTCGCCGAGGTCGCCGGACGCGTGCCGCACGATCACTACCGGCACGTGCAGGTGAACGGCGCCTTCGTGCCGGGGCGCAGCTATGTGCTCGACGACCGCGCTGTGCACGGCGTCGACGGCGTCGATGTGTTCCTGCCGTTCAAGCCGGCGGGTCGCGATCGCGTGTTGCTGGTCAACATGGGCTTTCTGCCACGTCAGGGTCCGCAGCAGCGCATTCCGGGCCTGCCGCCGATCCCGGTCGGCCCGCAGCACCTGACCGGCCTCTACGCCCCGCCGCCGCTGCCGGGCTTCAAGATGGGCGGCAATCAGCTCGCGCAGCAAAGTCGCTGGCCCAAGCTGACAACCTACCTCGATCTGCGCCAGGTGGCCGCCGACCTCGGTCAGGGTGTGGACCCGGGCGTGCTGCTCAGCGATCCCGATCCGGCGCAGGTCTACCTGCGCGTATGGACGCCCACCTTCATGCCGCCGGCCCGCCATCAGGCCTATGCCTTCCAGTGGTTCTCGTTCGCAGCCGCGGCGCTGGTGATTTTTTTCGTGATGCACCGCAAAGGCGACGACTCGGATGCAGCCTGACAACGCAACCCTCGCCCGCGGTCGCCGTCAGCTGCTGTTGGTGATGCTGGCCTTCGTCGCGCCGATGCTGATCGCGGTGGCGCTGGGCGCGCTGGGCTGGCTGCCGGGCACGCGCAGCTACGGCCGTCCGGTCGATCCGCAGCTGACGCTGACGGTCGCCGACGCGCCGGTCACTCTGGCGAACGGAACGACCTATGCCTGGAAGGCGTCCACGCCGCTGTGGACACTGGTGGCGTTGCCGGGGCCGGGCTGCGTCGATCGCTGCGTCGGTCAGCTCGATCTGCTGCACCGCGCGCAGATCGGCCTTAACGACAAACAGTCGAATCTGCGCCTGTTGTATCTCGGTGTGCCGCCCGCCGCCGCGGATGCCGCGCCGGTGATCCGCGCCTGGCAGATCGGTCGCGATGATCGCGACGCGCTGGCGCGCTTTCGTCCCGCCGCGCCCGACAGCGTGGCCGTGCTGCTGGTGCAGCCGGGCGGGGTGGTGCTGACCTGGTATCCGGCGGGCTTTGCTCCGCGCGGACTCAACAAAGACCTGCAGAAGGCGTTCCGCTGATGTCGCGTTCGATCGCTCCCGCCGCCCGTCTGGCCTGGTTCGCCGCCGCGTTCGCGCTCGGCGTGATCGTGTTCGGGGCCTTCGTACGCCTGTCCAATGCCGGCCTGTCGTGCCCGGACTGGCCGACCTGTTACGGCCGCATCGCCTGGCCCGATCACCATGCCGCGATCGCCGCCGCCAATGCGGCGTTTCCCGGACGCCCGGTCGAGGTGCACAAGGCCTGGCGCGAGCAGTTCCATCGCATGCTGGCGTCCGGCCTCGGCACCCTGGTGCTGGCGCTGGCGCTGAGCGCGGTCTGGCCGCGCCCGCGGGCGCGGTTGGCGGTGATCGTCGCGGCGGTGGCCGCCGCCGCCGGCGTGCTGCTGTACGTCAGCGGCGAGCGCGTGTTTTCCAGCCTGCTGTCGGTGGTCGCGATCGGCCTGCCGCTGATCACCGCGGCGTGGTTGCCGCGCGCGCCGGCGTGGCGGGTGGCGGTGCTGGCTTTCGCGGTGGTCGTGTTCCAGGCCATGCTCGGCATGTGGACGGTGACCCTGCTGCTGAAACCGGCGGTGGTGATGGGCCATCTGCTGGGCGGGCTGACCCTGTTTGCGCTGCTGTCATACGTGGCGCTGAAGCTGTCCGGCGTCGGCGGCGACGATCCCCGCCGCGTCGAGTTGCGGCCGTGGGCGATCCTGGCGCTGGTATTGCTGGCCGCGCAGATCGCACTGGGCGGCTGGACCAGTTCCAACTACGCCGCGCTCGCCTGCGGAGCGGATTTCCCGCAGTGCCAGGGCGCCTGGTGGCCGACGATGGATTTCCACCAGGGCTTCGTGCTGTGGCGCGACATCGGCGTCAACTACGAGGGCGGTGTGCTGGATGCGGCGGCGCGCGCGGCGATCCAGATGGCGCACCGCATCGGCGCGCTGGTGGTGTCGCTGTACCTGCTATGGCTGGCCTGGCGCATGCGCCGCGACGGTTTCGGCGGCCATGCCGCGCTGCTGCTGCTGGCGCTGGCGACGCAGGTCGCGCTGGGCATCGGCAACGTGATGCTGGGCTTGCCGCTGCCGGTGGCGACCGCGCACAACGCCGTCGCTGCGCTGCTGCTGTTCACCCTGGTGGCGCTGCTGGCGCGCACCCAGCGCGTGGCGACCGCGCCGTGAGCGCGCCCTGGCTCGGCCGCGGATCCCGACGGTGACGATCGCCCGCGAGTACTGGCAGCTGACCAAGCCGCGCGTCGTCGCGCTGCTGGTGTTCACTGCGGTGATCGGCATGTTCCTGGCGGTGCCGGGCCTGCCGCCGTGGCGCGCGCTGCTGTTCGGCACGCTGGGGATCTGGCTGGCCTCGGCGGCGGCGGCGACGCTGAA
>DATLSL010000076.1:0-5586 GCA_035534135.1 Rhodanobacteraceae bacterium
CGACACCGCGATCGCGATCCGGACCGCGGTGATCCAGAACGGCCGCCTGCACGTGCAGGCCGGCGCCGGCATCGTTTACGACTCCGATCCCGCCACCGAGTGGGAGGAGACGATGAGCAAGGGCCGCGCGCTGTTTCGCGCGGTGGCGCAGGCCGCCGCGGGGTTGTAGCCCGACGCGACGGCGTCTCAGGGCGCCCGTTCGACGCGGTTGCGGCCGTTGCGCTTGGCGACGGCCAGCGCGGCATCGGCACGCGCCAGCAGGGCTTCCAGGGTGGTCTCGTCGCGGCGCACCGCCACGCCGACACTGATGCTCAGCGCCGTCGCCGCGCCACGACTGGCCGCCACTGCCGCGCGCAGGCGCTCGGCGGTGGCGCAGGCGTTCTCCTCGTCGGCACCGGGCAGCAGGATCGCGAACTCCTCGCCGCCGATGCGGCCGACCACGTCGCTGGGGCGCAGATGCTGGCGCAGGGTGTCGCCGATGATGCCCAGCGCGACGTCGCCGGCAGCGTGGCTGTGCTGGTCGTTGAGGCGCTTGAAGTGGTCGGCGTCCAGATACAGCGCCGCCAGCGCGGCGCCGGTGGCACTGCTGGCCTGGAGCAGGGCACGCGCCTGCTCGAGAAAGCGCTGACGGCTGGCCAGCCCGGTCAGGCCGTCAACGAAGGCGAGCTGGCGCAGCCGCTGCTCCAACTGGTAGTGGTCCGACACCAGACGCACCAGATGGCCGTACAGCACGCTCGAAACCGCCGCGGCCACCGCCATGTAGGTGGTGTACTGGAGGAGCTCCCAGCTGTCGACGTGCATCAGCCACAGCACCGGTAGCGGCCCGAACAGGCAGCAGACCAGCATGGCCAGGATGAAGTCACGGCGGAACAGCCAGATCGGGCTGGAGGCGATCGGCACGATGATGTACGCAGGCAAGATCCAGGCCGCGCCCTGCGGCCGCGTATAGCCGTTGATGAAGATGCCGATCTCGAGCAGGGCCACGACGACCAGCCCCAGCAGACCCAGCGCGCGCGCAGTGCGGGCACGCAGCGTCCCCAGCGCCACCGCGAGCAGTGGCAGGACCATGCCGAACCGCAGCCACAGCGGCACTTGCGAGACGCCGGTCAGTTCGCCGACTGCGGCGAACAGAGCATAGCCGGCGGTGCCCGTCAGCAGCAGCGCGCGCACCACCGGCCCGGAGCGCTGCGCCAGATAGGCATCGAATGCGTCGTCGCTGCCCTCCGGCCTGCTCATCCGTGACGAGCGCCACCACCACACGATTCGTCGCCTCTGCACATCGCCAAACTGCGGCTTCGATCGGAGCCGCAGCAAGGACCGGGCCAGAGGCCGGCGCTGTTGCAATCGTTTCTGTTCCACTCGCCCTGCTCTGTCGGTTCCGCGCCGTGCTCGCGCTGCCTTCGCATCCTCAGACTGCCTTACAACGCGCTCACGTTCGCAAGGCCCATGACTTTCGGCAGTATCCCACCGCCGCCATCCCGTCAGCATCCCTCGATCCCTGTTCCGGCATTGGCTGCCGCAGCACGATTCGCGCCCGCGGCGGCGCCGGGTCCCGATGTGCTGCCGCTGTCACCCAGGAGGTTGTCGTGAAAGTTCATCCGCTTGCCTGCGGCCTCGCCGCCGCGTTGCTCGCCGTCGCCGCGCCCGCCCTGGCCCAATCCGATGCCGGCCCCACCGGCAACTTTCCGGGGCTGACGGCGGCGCCCTATCCGGGCACGCTGACGCTGGCGGTCGATCTGTCCGACGCGCCGCGCAAGATCTTTCGGGTGCACGAGACGATCCCGGTGGCTCAGCCTGGGCCCATGACCTTGTACTACCCCAAGTGGATTCCTGGCGAGCATTCGCCGAGCGGCCCGCTGGAGAACGTGGCCGGCCTGATGATCAGCGGCAACGGCCAGCGCATCGCCTGGCGCCGCGATCTCAGGAACATGTACGCCGTGCACCTCGAGGTGCCGGCCGGGGTGTCGACGCTGGATGTCAGCTTCCAGTTCCTCTCGCCCACCGGCGGCGGCGAGTTCGGACAGAGCGTCTCGGCCACGCCCAGGCTGGTCGACCTGGAATGGAACCAGGTGCTGGTGTATCCGGCCGGCCACTACGCGCGCAGCTACACCGTCGCGCCCAGCGTGACCCTGCCCGCGGGCTGGAAGTACGGCACCGCGCTCGAGACCCAGGCCGCCAGCGGCGGCAGCGTGCAGTTCGAGCCGGTCACGCTGAATCAGCTGGTCGACTCGCCGCTGATCGCGGGCGCCTACTTCAAGAGTGTCGACCTCGATCCCGGCGCCAAGGTGCCGGTGCATCTGGACATCGTCGCCGACGCGCCGCAGAACCTGAAGCTCTCCGACAAGCAGCTCGGCGATTTCCGCGCCCTGGTCCAGCAGGCCTACAGGACCTTCGGCACGCACCACTACGACCACTACACCTTTCTGCTGACGCTGTCGGACAACACCGGCCACTTCGGCCTCGAACACCATCAGTCCAGCGATGATCGCCTCGGCGCCGACTACCTCACCGATGCACAGAGCGGCCTGCTCGGCGCCGACCTGCTGCCGCACGAGTACACCCACTCCTGGAACGGCAAGTTCCGCCGGCCCTGGGACCTGTGGACGCCGGACTTCAACAGCGTGCCCGAACAGGACGATCTGCTGTGGGTGTACGAGGGCCTGACCCAGTACTACGGCGACGTGCTCGCCGCGCGCTCGGGGCTGTGGGATCCGAAGCAGTACCGCGAGATGCTGGCTGGCACCCTCGCCAACATGGTCGCGCGCCCGGGCCGACAGTGGCGCCCGCTGCAGGACACCGCCGACGAGGCCTCGATCCTCTACTACGCGCCCTCCGGCTGGGCCAGCTGGCGCCGGCAGGTCGACTTCTATCCCGAGGGCGAGCTGCTGTGGCTGGACGTCGACACCAAGATCCGCGAGCTGAGCCACGGCCGCAAATCGCTGGATGACTTCGCGCGCGACTTCTTCGGCATCCATCCCGGCAGCGCCGTCACCGTCACCTACACCTTCGGCGACATCGTCAAGGCGCTCAACGCGGTCGCGGCCTACGACTGGACGCACTTCCTGCGCCAGCGCCTGAACTACGTCGGCGATCAACTGCCGGAGATGGACGGCATCACCCGCAGCGGCTGGAAGCTGGCCTGGACCGATCAGCCCGACAGTTACCAGAAGGCGCTCGAAGCGCAACGCCACGTGGTCAACCTGATGTACGGCGCCGGCATGGCGGTCGCGACCAAGACCGGCAAGCTCGACGACGTGCTCTGGAACGGTCCGGCGTTCAAGGCCGGGCTGGCGCCGGGCATGCAGATCCTCGCCATCGACGGCAGGCAGTTCAGCACGCAGGTGCTCAAGGACGCGATCGGCGACGCGGTCAAGTCGCAACAGCCGATCGATCTGCTGATCAAGAACCTCGGATACGTCAGCACGCTCAAGCTCGACTACCACGGTGGCCTGCGCTACCCGGTGCTCGAGCGCGTCAAGGACACGCCCGACCGTCTCGACGCGATCGTGCGCGCGCGCCGCTGAGGCCGTGCCACCCGCCGCGCCTCGTCGTCCGTGGCGCGCTTTCCCGCGGCGGTCGGCATAGCGCCGGCCGCCCCATGACCGCACAGGAATCGCCATGCTCTGCACGCCCCGCCTGGTCGCGCTCGCAACCGTCCTCACCGCCACCCTCGCCCTGCCCGCCGCCGTGCTCGCCGCGACGCCTTATGTGGTGCCGACCGCCGCGGTGCCCGCGCCGGTCGATCAGGCCTATCCCGGCACCATCGCCCTGCACGTCGATGCGCGCGACGTGGCGCAGAAGGTCTATCGCGTGCGCGAGACGATTCCGGTCGTCGGCCCCGGGCCGCTGACCCTGCTTTATCCGCGCTGGATTCCCGGCAACCACGGCCCCTCCGGCCCGATCATCAGCGTCGCCGGGCTGAAGATCGCGGCCCGCGGGCGGGCGCTGGCGTGGGTGCGCGATCCGGTCGACGTGTTCGCCTTCCACGTCAAGGTGCCGGCCGGAGTATCCAGCCTCGAGGTGCATTTCGACTTCATGAGCGCGGTCAGCCCGAAGAGCGGGCGCGTGCTGATGTCGCCGCAGATGCTCGATCTGCCGTGGAACAACGTGCTGCTGTATCCGGCCGGCCACTTCACGCGCGACATCACCTTTGCGCCGACGCTGACGCTGCCGCCCGGCTGGCAGTTCGCCAGCGCGCTGGAGGTGGCCACGCGCGACGGCGACGTGGTGCACTTCCAGCCGACCCCGCTCAACACCCTGGTCGATTCGCCGCTGATCGCCGGCCAGCACTTCGAACGCATCGACCTCGCCCCCGGCGCCAGGGTGCCGGTGCATCTCGATGTGGTCGCCGACCGCGCCGCCGATCTCAAGATCCCGCCGGCACTGCTGGCCGCGCATCGTGCGCTGGTGACCCAGGCCGTGCGCCTGTTCGGCGCGCAGCACTACCGGCATTACGACTTCCTGCTGTGGCTGTCCGATCACCTCGGCGGCCAGGGCCTCGAGCACCACCAGTCCAGCGAAGACGGCACCGTGCCGGGCTACTTCACCGATCCCAAGACCTGGACCGGGCGCGACCTGCTCTCGCACGAATACACGCACTCCTGGAACGGCAAGTTCCGCCGCCCGGCGGATCTGTGGACGCCCAACTTCAACGTGCCGATGCAGGACACCCTGCTGTGGGTGTACGAGGGCCAGACCCAGTACTGGGGCGACGTGCTGGCCACCCGCGCGGGCCTGTGGACGCCGGCGCAGGCGCGCGACGTGTTCGCCGCCGCGGCCTCCAGTATGGCGCTGCGCACCGGCCGCCAGTGGCGCAGCGTCGAGGACACCACCGGCCAGCCGATCATCGACAAGAACCGCATCCTCAAACCCGACTGGGCCAACTGGCAGCGCAGCGAGGACTACTACATCGAGGGCGCGCTGACCTGGCTGGACGTCGATGCGCGCCTGCGCCAGCTGACCCATGACCGCAAGTCGATGAACGATTTCGCGCGCGTGTTCTTCGGCGTCGACGACGGCCGCGTCGACACCCTCACCTACACCTTCGACGACGTGGTCAATGCGCTCAATCAGGTGGTGCCCTTCGACTGGAAACAATTCCTGCAGACACACATTGATGACGTGCATGCGGCGGCACCGCTGGGCGGTCTCGAGCGCGCCGGCTGGACGCTGGTCTATACCGACCAGCCCAACGCCTTCCTCGCGGCGGCGGCCAAGCGCTTCGGGTCGGCCGACTACGCCGCCTCGATCGGTTTCGGCGTCGGCAAGGACGGCACGCTGACCGACGTGCAATGGAACGGCCCCGCCTGGCAGGCCGGCCTGGCTCCGGGCATGCAGCTGATCGCGGTCGGCGATCACGTCTACAGCCAGGAGGCGCTCGATGCCGCGATCACCGCGGCCAAGGGCGGCAGCGCGCCGATCACGCTGACGGTCGAGAACCAGGGTCACGTCTACGCGGTCGCGGTGAACGACCACGGCGGCCTGCGCTACCCGCACCTCGAGCGCATCCCGGGCACGCCGGACTACCTCGACCAGATCCTCGCGCCGCTGCGCTGAGACGACGCTCGCGATCCTGCCGGCGGCAGG
>DATLSL010000077.1:0-7586 GCA_035534135.1 Rhodanobacteraceae bacterium
CCGTTCCGCGCCGACGCCGAGCCGGGGGAGGATCCCGGCTGCACCGGGTGACGATCAGGATGACTGCGCCCGCGCGTCGCCGAGCGGCTCCAGTTCAAACCATGCCTTGATGCGCGCGCGCGCCACCTCGGCATCGACCGCCCGGTGCGCGAATTCATTGGTGACGGGCGAATACACATAGTCCTGCGCCCAGTGCCCGGCCTGCGCCACGATTTCCGCGACGGCGTGGATCGTGTGGTCGATGTCGGCCATTGTGGTGCTCGGGTGGAACGAGAGGCGCACCCAGCCGGGCTTCTCCGACAGATCGCCGTGATCGATGCGCTCGGTGATCGACCGCGAGCGCGAGGGATCGACGTGCAGCAGGTAGTGGCCATAGGTGCCGGCGCAGGAGCAGCCGCCGCGGGCCTGCACGCCGAAGCGGTCGTTGAGCAGTTGCACGATCAGGTTGTAGTGGATCGCCTCGACGTAGAACGAAAAGATCGCCAGTCGCTCGCGCAACGCGGGCGCCAGCACATGCAAGCCGGGGATCGCCTGCAGCGCGTCCATCACGCGCGGGACGATGTGCGCCTCGCGCCGGTGCATCGCGTCGACGCCCATCTGGTCCTTGAGCTGCACTGCCAGCGCGGCCTTGATCGTCTGCAGAAACCCGGGCGTGCCGGCGTCCTCGCGCGCTTCGATGTCGTCGAGAAAGGCGTACTGGCCCCAGGGGTTGGTCCAGTTGACGGTGCCGCCGCCCGAGTCGTCGGGCACGGTGTTGCGGTACAGCGCGCGGTTGAAGATCAGCACGCCGGAGGACCCCGGCCCGCCGAGAAACTTGTGCGGCGACCACAGCACCGCATCGAGCCGCTCCTCGGGGTCGGCCGGGTGCATGTCGATGTCCAGGTAAGGCGCCGAGGCGGCGAAGTCGATGAATGCCACACCGCCAGCGCGGTGCATCAGTCGGGCCATCGCGTGATAGGGCGTGCCGACGCCAGTGACGTTGGAGCAGGCGGTGAAGGAGCCGATCTTCAGCGGCCGTTCGCGATACTGCAGCAGCAGCGCGTCGAGCGCGGTCAGGTCCACGCGGCCGTCGGCGTCGGGCGGAATCACCACGACCTCGGCGATCGTCTCGTGCCACGAGGTATGGTTGGAGTGGTGCTCCATGTGCGTGACGAAGACGACCGGACGCTGCGCCTCCGGAATCTGCAGCAGGGACCGCAGCCCCTGCGGCGCCTTGAGCCCGAGGATGCGCTGGAACTTGTTGATCACGCCGGTCATCCCGGTGCCGGTTGAGAGGATCAGGTCGTCGCGGCCGGCGTTGACGTGCGCCTTGAGGATGCGGTGCGCTTCGTGGTACGCCAGCGTCATCGCCCGGCCCGTCTCGCTGCACTCCGAGTGGGTGTTGCCGACGTACGGGCCGAAGCGCTCGAGCAGCCAGCGCTCGATCGGGTGGTAGAGGCGACCGCTCGCGGTCCAGTCGGCGTAGACGATGCGCTGCTCGCCATAAGGAGAGCGGAACGTCTGGTCGTGGCCGACGGTATTGGCCCGGTAGGGGGCGAAGTGGCGTTCGAGGGCATCCATCGGCGATTCCGGTCAGGGGCTCAGGCGCCCGCAGACGCCCGGGCCTGCGCGGACCGCAGCCCGCGGGTGGTGCTGACGCGCATGATAGCGGCGCCGCACGCCCCGCGTGCCGGCACGCCGGTGACATTGCGGTGGTCCGCTGGACTGTGCCGCAGCTGGTCCCGCGTCGGCCCGGAACAGCAGGCTCCAGGCGCCGGGATGACGCCTTGGGCGAGGGGCTGCTTGGGGCTGATCGTCCTTGCGGAGTCGATCAGCGTGATGCCCCGTTCGCAGAAACTCGATCTGGTGGGCGGTACAGGGATCGAACCTGTGACCCCTGCCGTGTGAAAGCAGTGCTCTACCGCTGAGCTAACCGCCCGATGCGAGGTCGCGCAGGATACGTGCTCGGGCGCCGGCCGGTCAATCGCGGGGCTTCAGCCCGTCAGCGGCCAGCGCCACGCGGCGATGGTCACGGTGGCAACGCTGCTGAGCGCGGTCAGCGGCAGACCGATGCGCAGGTAGTCGGCAAAACGATAGCCGCCCGGACGCAGCACCAGCAGGCTGCCGTGGTGGCCGATCGGGGTCAGGAATCCGGCGACGGCGCCGACCGCGGTGCAGATCACCGCGGCCTCGGGGCTGGGGCCGAGACTGCCGGCCAGGTGCAGCGCGATCGGCGCCAGCAGGACCGTGGTCGCGGCATCCGACAGCAGCTGCGTCAGCAGTGCCGCGGCCCAGAACATCGCCAGCAGACGCCCGATCGGACCCCACCCGCTGAGCAGCGGATCCAGCGCCTGCGCAGCCAGCGTACCGGTGCCGGTCAGGTCCATGGCCAGTCCCAGCGGCACCGCGGCGGCGATCAGCAGCACGATGCGCAGGTCGATCGCGCGCAGCGCCGCGCGCGGCGCCAGGCAGCGGCCGAGCAGCATCAGCACGCCGCCGCCGAGAAAGGCGCCCGCTGCCATGCGCGGCTGCACGACGGCCACGGTAATGCTGCCGGCGAGGATGGCGACGGCGCGCAGCATGCGTTCCCGCGGCGGCAGCGCGCCGGTCGGCGCCGGCGGCAGCACGGCGGCATCGCTGCCGCGATGGCGCGGCAGCAGACCGCGCGCCAGCTGCATGTAGGCGATCCCGAGCACGGTCAGCGCCAGTCCCACCGGCGCCAGCGACAGCATGTCCAGCCCCGGCCGCCCGGCCTGGCGCAGCACGGTGTCGGCCAGCAGCATCGACGGCGCGGCGAACACGGTGATGGTGGTGCCCAGCGAGGCGGCGAACGCCATCGGCATCAGCAGGCGCGAGGCGGCGATCCCGGTGCGCCGCGCGTGGTCGAGCAGTACCGGCAGCATCATCGCCGTCACCATCAGATGGTGGCTGACAGCCGACAGCAGCGCCACAGCCGCCATGATCACCAGCAGGCTGCGCCCTTCGCTGGCGCCGGCGTGGTGGCCGATCCAGTCGGCGATACGCGTGGTCGCGCCGCTGGCGGCCAGCGCCGCCGACATCACCAGCACGCCGATGACGATCAGCGCCGCGTCGCTGACGAAGCCGGTCAGCGCCTGCAGCGGCGTCAGCACGCCGCTGGCGGCCAGAGCGCCGATCAGCAGCAGCGCGGTCAGCTCGATGCGCACGCGTTCGATCGCCAGCAGCACCAGCCCGGCGGCGAGGATCAGCAGGAAGGCGATTTGCGCGACCGACAGCATGCCGCGACCTTAGCGGCTGCCATGCGACCGGCACAAGCGCGCGGGCTGCATTGCTAGACTGCGCGTTCGCGCCGCATGGGATATGCCATGGAACAGATCCTGTTCACCTTCGGCCACTGGGTGATCACACCGTGGAAACTGATCGGGCTGACCGGCGCACTGCTGTTCACCGGACGCTGGTTCGTGCAGCTGTACGCCACGCGCAAGCTCGGCCGTGTGCACATGCCGATGGCGTTCTGGTGGCTGTCGATCGTCGGCAGCCTGATGACGCTGAGCTACTTCGTGTTCGGCAAGAACGATTCGGTCGGCATTCTGCAGAACCTGTTTCCGCTGTTCATCGCCAGCTACAACCTGATGATCGAGCTGCGCCACCGCCGCGGGCGCGACGCCGCGGCCTGAGCCCCGGTTGCATCCAATCGATGCGCTGAGTAGCCCGGATGGAGCCGCGTGAGCGCGAGTAGCCCGGATGGAGGCCGCAGGCCGCAATCCGGGGCGATGCTTGATCGAGCCCCGGATTCCCCGACCCCGCTGGGGCTGCATCCGGGCTACCCATCATGCAGCGCGTCGTCGCGGGTGTGTTCCCGGATTCCGCTGCGCCGGGCGAATGCCGGATTCTTCGCTGCACACAGAATGACAAGGGGGGCACTGCATCCGGACGACGCGGTTTGTATGTCTTGACCACGCAGGGACATGAGCCGGCAGCGTCACGCGTTCCGCGTCTCCCGGGTCCCGGGTCCCGATACGTCACTCCGGATCGTAATCCAACCACGACGCCAGCCAGCGCTCGGCTTCCAGCACGGTCCAGCCCTTGCGCTGCGCGTAGTCGGCGATCTGGTCGCGGCCCAGTCGGCCGACCACGAAGTAGCGGCTGTCGGGATGACTGAAATACCAGCCGGCGACGCTGGAAGCGGGCGTCATCGCATAGTTGTCGGTGAGCACCATGCCGGTGCGCTGTGTCGCGTTGAGCAGCGCGAACAGCGTGGACTTTTCGCTGTGTTCGGGGCAGGCGGGATAGCCGGGCGCGGGGCGGATGCCGCGGTAGCGCTCGGCGATCAGCGCGTCGATGTCGAGCGTCTCGTCCGCGGCGTAGCCCCAGAATTCGCGGCGCACACGCTGATGCAGGCGTTCGGCGAAGGCCTCGGCGAGCCGGTCGGCCAGCGATTTCAGCAGGATCGCCGCGTAGTCGTCGTGGGCGGCCTCGAAGCGCGCCACGTGCGGCTCGATGCCCAGTCCGGCGGTGACGGCGAAGCCGCCGATCCAGTCGCGCACGCCGCTGTCCCTGGGTGCGATGAAGTCTGCGAGGCAGAGGTTGCCGCGTTCGGCCGGCTTGTCGGCCTGCTGGCGCAGGAAGTGCAGCACCGTGCGTGATGCGGTGCTCCCCTCTCCCCCCGGGAGAGGGTGCCCCGAAGGGGCGGGTGAGGGTTCGGATGGAACGGCGCGTTGCGAATTGGCCGAACCCTCACCCCTGACCCCTCTCCCGAGGGGAGAGGGGGACACCTTGACGTCGTCGCCGACCTGGCTCCCGGGGGGAGAGAGGGACATCTCGACCTCGACCTCGACATCGTCCCCGACGCTGGCTGCCGGCCACAGCCCGATCACCCCGCGCGCGGTCAGCCACTTCTCCTTGATGACGCGTTCGAGCATCGCCTGCGCGTCCTGGAACAGGCTGCGCGCCTGCGCGCCGACCACGGCGTCGTCGAGGATCGCGGGGTAGTGGCCGGACAGCTCCCAGGTGTTGAAGAACGGCGTCCAGTCGATGCAGCGCGCCAGCTCATCCAGCGGGTAGTCGTCGAAGACGGTGACGCCGGATTGCAGTGGCGCTGGAGGTGTGTAGGCCGACCAGTCGAAGACGGGACGCTGCGCGCGGGCGACGTCGATCGCCAGCAGTCGCTTGCGTTCGCCGCCCTGGCGATGGCGCGCGCGCACGGCGGCATAGTCCTCGCGCAGTTTCTGCAGGTAGTCGGCGCTGCGCTCCGGCGTGCGCAGGGTCTGCGCCACGCCGACCGCACGCGAGGCATCCTTGACCCACACCGTCGGCGCCTTGTAGTGCGGCTCGATCTTCAGCGCGGTGTGCGCGCGCGAGGTGGTGGCGCCGCCGATCAGCAGCGGCATCGCGAAGCCCTGGCGCTGCATCTCGCGGGCGACGTGGCTCATCTCCTCCAGCGACGGCGTGATCAGGCCGGACAGGCCGATCATGTCGGCGTTGGCCGCGCGCGCAGCGTCGAGGATGGTCTGCGCCGGCACCATCACGCCGAGGTCGAGCACCTCGAAGCCGTTGCAACGCAGGACCACGCCGACGATGTTCTTGCCGATGTCGTGCACGTCACCCTTGACCGTGGCCAGCACGATCACGCCGTTGGAACGCGCGGTGTCGCCGCTGCGCGCCTTTTCGGCCTCGATGTAGGGAATCAGCCAGGCGACCGATTTCTTCATCACGCGCGCCGATTTTACCACCTGCGGCAGGAACATCTTGCCGGCGCCGAACAGGTCACCGACCACGTTCATGCCCGCCATCAGCGGGCCCTCGATCACGTCCAGCGGGCGCGTCGCGGCCTGCCGCGCCTCCTCGGTGTCCTGCTCGACGAAGCTGTCGATGCCGTGCACCAGCGCGTATTCGATCCGTTTGGCGACTGGCCAGCCGCGCCAGGCCAGCGCTTCCCCGGCCCCGGGTCCCGGGTCCCGGGTCCCGCCCAGCAGGCGCGGCGCGATCTCCATCAGCCGCTCGGTGGCGTCGCTGCGGCGATTGCGCACCACGTCCTCGGCGCGCTCGCGCAGTTCGGGATCGAGATCGTCGTACAGCGTCAGCGCGCCGGCGTTGACGATGCCCATGTCCATGCCGGCACCGATCGCGTGGTACAGGAACACCGCATGGATCGCCTCGCGCATGCGGTTGTTGCCGCGAAAGGAGAAGCTGACGTTGGAGACGCCGCCGGAGATGTGGCTGAGCGGAAACTCGCGCTTGAGCTGGCGCGCGGCCTCGATGAAGTCGACCGCGTAGTTGGCGTGCTCGTCGATGCCGGTGGCGATGGCGAAGATGTTGGGGTCGAAAAGGATGTCCTCGGGCGCGTAGCCGGCGCGTTCGGTCAGCAGCGCGAAGGCGCGCCGGCTGATCGCCAGCTTGCGCTCCAGGGTGTCGGCCTGGCCCTGTTCGTCGAAGGCCATCACCACCACCGCCGCGCCGTAGCGGCGCACGCGCGCGGCCTGCTGCAGGAACACCGCTTCGCCTTCCTTGAGCGAGATCGAGTTGACCACGCCCTTGCCCTGCACGCACTTGAGGCCGGACTCGATCACGCTGAATTTCGACGAGTCGATCATCACCGGCACGCGCGCGATGTCGGGCTCGGCGGCGATCAGGTCGAGAAAGCGCGCCATCGCCGCCTCGGCGTCGAGCAGGCCCTCGTCCATGTTGACGTCGATGATCTGCGCGCCGCTCTCGACCTGCTGGCGCGCGACCACCAGCGCCTCGTCGTAGCGGTCCTCCTTGATCAGCTTCTTGAACTGCGCCGAGCCGGTGACATTGGTGCGCTCGCCGACGTTGACGAAGTTGGTCTGCGGCGTGATCACGAACGGTTCCAGCCCGGCCAGGCGCGTGTATGGCGCCGGGGTTGCCGGTGCGCGCGGCGGGAACGGCTGCACCGCCGCGGCGATGGCGCGGATGTGCGCCGGCGTGGTGCCGCAGCATCCGCCGACGATGTTGAGCAGGCCCGACTCGGCGAAGCCGCGCAGTGTCGTCGCCATGTCCTCGGGCGTCTCGTCGTATTCGCCGAAGGCGTTGGGCAGGCCGGCGTTGGGATGCGCGCTGACGGCACAGTCGGCCACCTGCGCCAGCGCGTCGATGTGCTGGCGCATCTCGTCGGCACCGAGCGCGCAGTTGAGCCCGATCGACAGCGGGCGCGCGTGGCGCAGCGAGTACCAGAACGCCTCAGCGGTCTGTCCCGAGAGCGTGCGTCCGGAGCGGTCGGTGATGGTGCCGGAGATCATCACCGGCAGGCGCACGCCACGCTGCTCGAACAGATCCTCGAGCGCGAACAGCGCGGCCTTGGCGTTGAGGGTGTCGAACACGGTCTCGACCATGATCAGGTCGGCGCCGCCGTCGACCAGTCCGCGCGCGGCGTCAAGGTAGGAAGCGGCCAGCGCGTCGAAGCGCAGCGCGCGATAGCCGGGATTGTTGACGTCGGGGCTGATCGACAGCGTGCGGCTGGTGGGCCCCAGCACGCCGACGACGAAGCGCGGCCGGTCAGGAGTGTCGGATTCCATCGCCGCGCAGGCGGCCTGCGCGATGCGCGCGCCTTCGCGGTTGAGCTCGTAGACCAGGTGTTCGAGCTTGTAGTCGGCCTGCGAGACCGAGGT
>DATLSL010000078.1:0-5293 GCA_035534135.1 Rhodanobacteraceae bacterium
AGCGCGAGGTGGATGAGCGCATCGTCCTCGACGACGCCCAGGTGCTGGCGGTGCTGGAGAAGATGCTCAAGCAGCGCCGCGATTCGATCGCGCAGTTCGAGCAGGCCGGCCGCGAGGATCTGGCTGCCATCGAGCGCTTCGAGATCGCCGTGATCGAGACCTATCTGCCGGCCAAGCTTGATGCGGGCGAACTCGACACCCTGATCGCCGCCGCGATCGTCGACAGCGGCGCCGCCTCCGCCCGTGACATGGGCAAGGTGATGGTGCTGGTGAAGGAGCGCGCCGCCGGCCGCGCCGACATGGGCTCGGCGTCCCGGCTGATCAAGGATCGCCTCGCCACGCTGGGCTGAATCGTTGCCGCCGCGCGCAGCGCAGAGCCGGCGTTGCGCCGCCTATCCACGTCGCGCCGCTGACCGGCACCCTGTTCCTGGCCTCAGGGCGACCCGGTCTTTTGTCATCCTGATTTTGTCATGCTGAGGCCATGGGCCGAAGGCTGACAGGCTGGAAGAGACCCATACGTTGGTCGAAGCATCGCGGCTATCGCTGTCGCCCGTTGCTGCCAGAAGACAAGCGCGCTTCAGTAACGCGGCAGGCCCGGATCGACCTCGCGCGCCCAGGCGTCGATGCCGCCCTCGACGTTGAACACCTGGCGGAAGCCGTGCGCGGCGAAGCGCTCGGCGGCGCCGCGGCTGGACACGCCGTGGTGGCAGAGGAAGGCCAGCGCGGCGTCCCTGGGCAGCTGCGCCAGCGCTTCATAACCCTCGGCTTCCAAGGCACGCGCGCCGATCACCGCGGCGAGCGCGCGCTCGGCAGCGGGGCGTACGTCGATCAGGGTGAGGGTTGCGGCGGCGAGGCGCGCGGCTGCTTCGCGCACGTCCAGCGGCTGCACGCCGGCGCCCGGGAAACGCAGTGACAGGCCTTCGCCCTGCATGTTCTGCACCCAGTCGATGACGATGCCCTGCGCGCGCTGCGCGCTGCCGGGGTCGAGGTGCACCGGGATGCCGTTGGCGACGCTGACGATGTCGTGGTCGCCGGCGGCCGCCAGCTGGAAGCCGGCGTTGAAGTCGGGGCCGATCTCGAGATGCAGGGCCAGCGCGCCGGCGTCGGCCATGCCGGCGCGAATCGCCTCGGCGGCGGTGTCGGTGATGGTGATCGCGGGCGGCGTGCGGTCGGGCGCCGATTGGCCGAACAGCGCATGCAGCTCGCCGCTGGCGTACATCTGGCGCACGATGTCGGCGCCGCCGACCAGCTCGCCGCCGACGTACAGCTGCGGAATGGTCGGCCAGTTGCCGAAGACCTTGATGCCCTCGCGCAGCGCCGGATCGGCCAGCACGTCGACGGTGTGATAGTCCGGCAGCAACTCGTTGAGCATCTTGCTGGCGGCCGCAGAGAAGCCGCACAGCGGCGCCTGGCGATCGCCCTTCATGAACAGCACGACGCGATGCTCGGCGAGCAGCGCCTCGATGCGGGTGCGGACGGCGGGATCAAGCGACATGGCGGTTTCCGGCGGCAGGAAAACATCCATGATAGCGCGCCGGGCGAGCGCCTCCGGCGCGGCAAGCCGCCGCGCGGGTGGACAGGCTCAGGCGGCCGGGCGCAGCGTGCGCTGCCGGTCCGCATGGCGACCCAGTGGCGCAAACGCGCGCACGGCGGCCGGCGACGGCAGCACCCGATCGCGGCTGGCACGGCCCAGCGCCGCCGGCTGCTCGCTCCAATGCAGCAGTTCCATTGCGCCGTCGGCGTGTTCGACCAGGGCGGTGCAGTGCTCGATCCAGTCACCATCGTTGAGGTAGAGCGCGCCGTCGATCGCACGCACGTGACCGAAGTGGATGTGTCCGCAGATGGCGCCGTCGCAACCGGCCGCGCGGGTGCCGGCGGCGACCCGCGATTCGAAGGCGCGGATGTAGGCCAGCGCCTGCGGACTCTGGGCCTTCAGCGCCAGCGACAGTGGCAGGTAAGGCAGGCCGAATACGCCGCGCAGGGCGTTGAAGTGGCGATTGGCGCCGCAGACCAGGTTCTGCATGAAGTTGCCAAAGCGCGTCCAGGCGCGGCCCTGGCCCTCGGGGTCGTACTCGTCGCCGTGACTGACGCGGTAGCGGCGGCCATCGCCGCCGACGTGTACCGCGTCCAACGCGATCTCGATGCCGGCCACGCTGCGGCCGGCCAGCGCGCGCAGCGCGGCGTCGTGATTGCCGGGAATGTAGGTCAACCGCGTGCCACGTGCCGCATGGGCGAGCAGTTCGCCGAGCACGGCGCTGTGCAGCGGATGCCACCACGGCCGTCGCGCCAGCGCCTCGAGGTCGATGATGTCGCCGACCAGATACAGCTGCTCGCAGCGCAGCCGGCGCAGGAAGTCCAGCAGGTAGCCGGCCTTGCAGTCGCGCAGTCCCAGATGCACGTCGGAGATGAAGGCGCTGCGGCAAACGAGCGTCGCCATGGCGACTCCCCGGTGATGGCCCGGGATCGCAGTCTGCGCGCGCCACGTCGCCGGGCGATGGCAGGCAGGTTGCAGCGCGGTTGCGACGCGGACGCGGATCAGCGCTCGCCCAGCGCCGCGCGCGCCACCGGCAGCAGTGCCGTCAGCCAGCGGCGATATTGCGCGGGTCCGGGATGCAGACCGTCGGCGGCGAGTTCGGTGCCGGCCGCGCGGGCCGCACGCGAGAGCCCGGTGACGTCGACCCAGCACGCGCCGGCGACCGCAGTCAGCGCGCGCTCGGCCGCGTTGCAGGCATCGATCTCGGCGCCGATGCGCGCGGCGTCGTGGCCGCCCGCGCGTGCGAACGGCGTTACCCCCCAGTCGGGAATCGACACCACCAGCACCCGTTGCGCCGTGCCGCCGGCGAGGGCGATCGCGCGCGCCAGCAGCGACCGGAAACCTTCGCGCAGGGCCGCGACGCCGCGGCCGCGGTACTGATCGTTGACGCCGATCTGCAGGCTGACCAAGGCCCAGGCCGGCATCAGCGCCGCGCGATCCAGCGCCGCGACCAGTTCGTCGGTGGTCCAGCCGGTACTCGCGAGGATCTGCGGCGAGCCCAGCGCATGACCCTCGGCACAGAGCGCGACGGTCAGCTGCACCGGCCAGCGTTCGGCCTCGGTGACACCTTCGCCGATGCTGTAGGAATCGCCCAGTGCCAGCAGGCGCCGCTGCGGCGGCATGGCGGCGCGTGTCTCAGGCAATGGCGGTCGCGGCGGGAGCCGGTTTGATGCCGGCGGCGGCATCGGACTGGCGGCGCAGCGCGCGCTCGATGCGTCGCATCACCTCGACCAGATCGGCCGGCTCCGGCAGCAGGGTCAGGCGCAGATGGCGGCCATCGTGCAGGTTGAATGCCGAGCCCGGCATCAGCAGCACGTCCTCGCGTTCGAGCAGGTCGAGGGCGAAGACGTCGGCGTCGAACGCGGGCATTACGTCGGCGCGCACGCGCGGAAAGGCATACAGCGCACCTGCCGGCGCCACCAAGCTGAGGAACGCGCTGGCGGCGACGCCGTCGATCACGACTTGGCGCGCGGCATGCAGGCGACCGCCCGGCGCGGTCAGGCCGGCGATGGTCGGCGGGCCTTCGAGCGCGGCGCGCACCGCCCACTGCGCCGGCTGATTGGCGCACACGCGCAGCGCCGAGAGCAGGTGCAGGGCGTCGCGATAGGCGCCGACCCGCGCCGGCGATCCGCTCAGGGTCATCCAGCCGACGCGATAACCGCAGGCGCGATGCACCTTGGAAATGCCGGCGAAACTGACGCAGGGCAGGTCGCCGGCCAGCGGGGCCAGCGGCTCGAAGCGGGCGTCGTCGTAGAGGATGCCGTCGTAGATCTCGTCGCTCAGCAGCAGCAGGCGGTGGCGCGCGGCCAGCTCCACCAGCCGCACCAGCAGCTCGCGCGGATACACCGCGCCGGTCGGGTTGTTGGGATTGATCAGTACCAGCGCGCGCGTGCGCGGCGTGATCTGCGCAGCGAGGGCGTCGGGATCGGGCAGATGTCCCTGTGCGGCCGGGCAGGCGTAGTAGACCGGCCGCCCGCCGTTGAGCACCGTGGATGCGGTCCACAGTGGATAGTCGGGGCAGGGCAGCAGCACCTCGTCGCCGGGGGCGAGCAGCGCGCGCAGCGTCAGATCGATCAGCTCGCTGACGCCGTTGCCGATCAGCACATAACTGCTGTCGGCGATGCGGGTGCCGCGTGCGCGTTGCTGGGCGAAGATCGCCGCACGCGCATCGTCGAGGCCCAGCTCGTGGCCGTAGCCTTCGCTGTCGGCCAGATGCGCGTTCACCGCGGCGACCAGATGCGGCGGCGTGCGCAGGCCGAAGCGTGCCGGGTTGCCGATGTTGAGCGAATACAGCGTGTGTCCGGCGGCCTCGAGCGCGCGTGCGCGCTGCACCAGCGGACCGCGGATGTCGTAGCGCACCGCGTTCAGGCGCGGGCTGGGAATCAGGTCGTGCATGGGCGGACAGGCTCCGGACCGGCGCGCCGCATGCTAGCGTTCCGTCTGGCAAATAGCCACGCGACGCGGCGTCGGCCGTACGGCGTGATCTGGGGAATCCGGTTTGAATGATCTGATCCGCCTGGGCTGGCGTGCGCAGGACGCGATGACTCCGCCCGCGCCCGGCCTGAGCCTGGCCCGCGTCGCCGCGCAGCATCGTGCCGGCTACGTGCTGCACGATGGACGCAGTCCCTTCAATGCGCAGCCGGCGCCGGAGTTTCTGCGCCGCGGACTGGATCCCGTGTTGCGGCCGGCGGTGGGCGATTTCGTCTGGGTCGCGCCCGGGTCACCGCCGCACATCCTCAGCGTGGTGCCGCGGCGCAGCCTGCTGACGCGCGCCGCCGCCGGCGAGCGTTACCAGCGCCAGGTGATCGCCGCCAACGTCGACGTGGTGCTGGTGCTGATGGGCCTGGACGGCGACTTCAATCCGCGCCGCATCCAGCGCTACCTGGCGCTGATCGACGGTTCCGGCGCGACGCCGGTGGTGCTGCTGACCAAGGCCGACCAGCATCCCGCGGCAGCGGCCGCGCTGGCGCAACTGGGCACCACGCTGCCGGCGGGGACCGCCGCGCTGGCGCTCAATGCCAAGGACCCCGCGATCAATACGGTACTGGCGCCGTGGCTGGGCGCGGGTGTGACCGCCGCGCTGGTCGGCTCCTCGGGCGCCGGCAAGTCCACGCTCACCAACACCCTGCTCGGCGAGCAGCGCCAGGCCACCGCCGCCATCCGCGCCAACGACAGCCGAGGCCGCCACACCACCACTCATCGGGCGTTGCTGGCGCTGCCCGGCGGCGCCTGCCTGATCGACACCCCGGGCATGCGCGA
>DATLSL010000079.1:0-10762 GCA_035534135.1 Rhodanobacteraceae bacterium
GCGCAGCAGCGGTGCCACGCGCTCGCGCATCTCGCGGGCAGCCTTGTTGGTGAAGGTGATCGCGGCGATCCTGGCAGGTGCCAGGCCCTGGCGCGCGATCAGGTGCGCGATCTTCTCGCTGATCACGCGCGTCTTGCCGGAACCGGCGCCGGCCAGCACCAGCAGCGGGCCGTCACAATAGTCCACCGCGGCGCGTTGTTGCGGATTGAGCATGGGAGATCAGGGAGGGGGAGTGGGAAGTATGCGGCGCTGACGCGCGAGGTGATTGTAGGATGGCCGCGTGGTGCGAAACTCGCAGACTGCGGGCCGTCGGCGTGAAAGATCCTTCGCGTTGCTCAGGACGACCAACGGAAGTCCCCAAGGGATGACCAACGCGACCAAAGGGAGTCCCTTTTCGGGACGACCAAAGGAAGTCCAGCGGAGAAGTCCCCCAAGGGATGACAGTCTGCTCACTCCACTCCCCACTCCCAACTCCTTACTCCCCACTTCCTACTTCCTGATCTCCCATGCTCAATCCGCAACAACGCACCGCGGTGGACTATTGTGACGGCCCGCTGCTGGTGCTGGCCGGCGCCGGTTCCGGCAAGACGCGCGTGATCACCGAGAAGATCGCGCATCTGATCGCGCGCCAGGGGCTGGCGCCCGGCAGGATCGCCGCGATCACCTTCACCAACAAGGCCGCGCGCGAGATGCGCGAACGCGTGGCGCCGCTGCTGCACGGCAATGACATTGAGGCACTGACGGTCTGCACCTTTCACGCGCTGGGGCTGAAACTACTGCAGATCGAGCACGCGCGCGCCGGCCTCAAGCGCGGCTTTTCGGTGTTCGACGCCGACGACAGCGCCAAGCTGTTCAAGGAGCTGGCACCCGCCGGCATCAAGCTCGATCGCCTCAATGCGCTGCGCATGCTGGTCGGTCGCGCCAAGAACGACGGACTGACAGCGGAGGCCGCGCTGGCCGCCGCGCGCAGCCCCGGCGAGCTTGAAGCGGCGCAGCTTTATGCCCGCTACCAGCAGCGCCTGAGCGCCTTCAACGCGGTCGACTTTGACGATCTGATCCGCCTGCCGCTGACGCTGCTGGAAGCCGACGCCGAGGCCTGCGGCGGCTGGCGCGAGCGCCTGCGCTACCTGCTGGTGGACGAGTACCAGGACACCAACGCCGCGCAGTACCGCCTGCTCAAGGCGCTGGCCGGGCCGCGCGGCGCGTTCACCTGCGTCGGCGACGACGACCAGTCGATCTACGGCTGGCGCGGCGCCGATCCCGGCCACATCGATCAGCTCGGCCGCGACTGGCCGGCGCTGCAGGTCATCAAGCTCGAGCAGAACTACCGCTGCGGCCGGCGCATCCTGCGCGCCGCCAACGCGCTGATCGCGCACAACCCGCACGCGCACGCCAAGCGGCTGTGGAGCGAGCACGCCGAAGGGCCGCCGATCCGCGTGTTCGAGTGCCGCGACAGCGAGCACGAGGCCGAGCGCGTCGCCGGCGCGATCGCGCATCTGGCCGGGCGCCACCAGGCGCGCTGGCACGAATTCGCCGTGCTCTATCGCGGCAACCACCAGGCGCGCGCGCTGGAAAAAGCGCTGCGCGTGACCGCCGTGCCTTACCACCTGACCGGTGGCCTGAGTTTTCTCGATCGCGGCGAGGTCAAGGACACGCTGGCCTATCTGCGCCTGATCGCCAATCCCGCCGACGACGCCGCGTTCCTGCGCGTGGTCAACGTGCCGCGGCGCGAGATCGGCGCCACCACGCTGGAGCGCCTGGCCGCGCTGGCGCAGGCGCGCGGGCTGGCACTGCTGGCCGCCGCCCACAGCGATGCGATCCTGCAACAACTGCCGGCGCGCGCGGCCGCAGCCCTGGCCGGCTTCGCCGGGCTGATCGCGGCGCTGACCGATCAGTCCGCGCGCCTGAGCGCGGCCGATCTGGTCGATGACGTGCTGGCACGCACCCGCTACGTCGAACATCTCGCCGCCGAAACCCGCGATGCCGCGCTGCGCCAGCGCCGGCTCGACAACCTGGCCGAGCTGGCCGGCTGGTTCCGGGCCATGCAGAAGGGCGGCGCGCGCGCCGGTGACCTGGCCGCGCAGCTGGCGCTGCTGGCACACGCCGATCGCGACGACCCCGGCAACGCGGTACGCCTGATGACCCTGCACGCGGCCAAGGGTCTGGAGTTCCGCTTCGTGTTCCTGGTCGGGCTGGAGGACGGCACCCTGCCGCACGAGGGCGCACTCGACGAAGGCCGGCTGGAGGAGGAACGGCGCCTGTTCTATGTCGGCATCACCCGCGCCAAGGCGCTGCTGACACTGAGCTTCAGCCAGCGCGCGCGCCGCTACGGCGAGCGGGTGTTGCACCGGCCCAGCCGTTTTCTCGCCGAACTGCCGCAGGATGACCTGCACTGGGACGGCCGCGACCCCGAGGCCGACGCTGCCGCGCGCCGCGATGCCGCCGGCAGCCATCTCGCCGCCCTGCGCGCGCTGCTGGCGGAGTAGCCGGGGGCAGCGCGCCGCGCTGCATTAGACTGTGCCGCCGCGGCAGGGCCGGGCCCGCCCACCGCCGCGGCAACGGCGGCCTGACCGCGTCCGGATCGCACTTGCCTCGCCGGGGCAGCGCCCCCTACCCTGCCCGTTCGCCGTTGCGGAGTCCGCCCATGCCGAAAGCCCTGCCCCGCCTGCTCGCGCTCGCGCTGCTGCCGGCGTTGCTGCTCGCCTGCTCGCACGGCGGCGGTCCGGTCGAGTCCGGGAGCGCCTCGCCCGGGGCAGCGGTGCTGGAATCGGTCCGGCTGCTGCGCGACGGCAATTTCGACGGTCTCTGGCAGCACGCGCTGCCGCCGGCCGACTATGCCGCCTACCGCGCCAGCTGGGGCAAGAGCCGCGACCACTCGCGGATCACCCCCGAAAACCGCCGGCAATTTGCCGCCACCATGGCCACGCTGACCGCGCCGGATGCACAGGAGCAGCTGTGGGAAAAACTGCAGCCACAGCTCGCTCTGTACGAGCACAAGTACAAGGCGCAGCTGCCGACCCTGGTCGGCATGCTCGAAACCATCGGCGGCACCGCCATCGAGCGCTCGACCACGCTCAGCAGTGCCGAGCGGCAGCAGGCGCGCAGCGCGCTGCTCGCGGTCGGCAGCTGGGCGCAGGGCGTGGACTGGGGCGACCCGGCCAATGCGAGGGCGGCGCTGGGCATCCTCACCGACACCGCGCGCCGGATGAACCTGCACACGCTGGATCAGGTCGATGCGCTCGATTACGCGCAGGCCAACGTCGATTACGGTCTGCTGTGGAACGGCTTCAAGCGCATGCTGGCCGTGTACGGCCTTTCTCTGGACGACGTGCTGGACTCGGCTCAGGTGAAGGTGCTGTCCAACGACGGCCACGTCGCCGTGGTGCGGCTGAGCTTCGACCTGCTCGGCAAGCCAATCAGCAGCGAATCGACGCTGATCCAGCAGGATGGCCGCTGGTACGACCGCGATACCCTGCTGGACTGGCGCAAGCGCGCGGCGGCGCTGGCGGCCAAACCTGCGGCTGCAGCCAGCGCAGCAGCCACGGCGCCCACTGTCGCCCCCGCTGTCGCTGCCACGCGCACCCCGGCAAGCCAGTCCGCGCACACGCGGTCGGTACCTGCGAGTCCGCCGCATTGAAACGATCGCGCCCGCGCGCCCGGCCATGATCGAAAACCGCCCCTACGATTCCGGTGCGCCCTGGTGGCTGGCCCTGCTCGGCCGCCTGCTGGCGCCGTGGCTGCGCATCAAGCGCGATCCGGCCGAACCGACGCAGCTGCTTCAGCCGGACGCACCGGTGTGCTACGTGATCGAACGCCACGGCCTGTCGAATGCGCTGATCCTCGACCGCGCCTGCCGCGAGGCCGGACTGCCGCCGCCGTTGCGGCCGATCAACGCGCCCGGCCTGCGCCGGCGGCGCGCGCTGTTCGCTCTCAACCGCCGTGACGGCCTGATTTTCGGCCGCCTGCGCCGGCGCGCCGCACGCGAGGCGCTGCTGGCATTGCTGCGCGGACTGGAGGCGCAGCCGCAGCAGGACATTCAGGTGGTGCCGGTGGCGATCTACGTCGGCCGCGCGCCCAACCGCCAGTCCGGCTGGTTCCGCGTGCTGTTCTCGGAAAACTGGGTGATGGTCGGACGCTTCCGCCGCCTGCTGGCGCTGCTGCTGAACGGTCGCGACACCATCGTGCACTTCTCGCCGCCGGTCAGCCTGCGCACGGTGCTGGCCGAATCACGCGAGGCCGGCGAGGCGCCGTCGCGGCTGGCACGCAAGCTGACCCGCGTGCTGCGCGCGCACTTCCGCCGCATCCGCGCTGCGGTCATCGGCCCCGACCTGTCGCACCGGCGCACCGTGGTCGACGCGGTGCTCAACACCGAGTCGGTGCGCCAGGCGATCACCCAGACCGCCCTGCGCGAGAGCGTCAGCCGCGCCGCGGCGTGGCGGCGCGCGCACACCTACGCGCTGGAGATTGCCGCCGACTACTCGCATCCGGTAGTGCGCTCGGCGTCGTTCCTGCTGTCGGGATTCTGGAACAAGCTGTTCGACGGCATCGGCATGCATCACCTGGAATCGTTGCGCGCGGTCGCACCGGGCCACGAGGTGATCTACGTGCCCTGCCATCGCAGTCATGCCGACTACCTGCTGCTCAGCTACCAGCTGTATCAGAACGGCCTGGTGCCGCCGCACATCGCCGCCGGCGTCAACCTCAACCTGCCGCTGATCGGGCCGATCCTGCGCCGCGGCGGCGCGTTCTTCCTGCGCCGCAGCTTCAAGGCCAACGCGCTGTACTCGACGGTGTTCGCCGCTTACGTCGATCAGCTGTTCCAGCGCGGCGTGGCGCTGGAGTATTTCGTCGAGGGTGGACGCTCGCGCACCGGCCGACTGCTGGCGCCGCGCAGCGGCATGCTGGCGATGACGGTGCGCGCCTTCCTGCGCTCGCCGCGGCGTCCGGTGCTGTTCCAGCCGGTGTACATCGGCTACGAGAAGCTGATGGAGGGCAACAGCTACATCGGCGAGCTGAGCGGGCAATCCAAGGAAAAGGAATCGCTGTGGAGCGTGCTGCGCGCATTGAAGGTGCTGCGCCAGCGCTACGGCCGCGTCACCCTCAACTTCGGCGAACCGATCCTGCTCGAGCCGCTGCTGGACCGCGTCGCACCGGAATGGCGTGCCGCGCGTGGTGGCGAGGACGAGCGCCCGACGTGGCTGCCGGGTTTGATCGACACGCTGGCCGAACGCGTGCACATCGAGATCAACCGCGCCGCCGACGTCAACCCGATCAACCTGCTGGCGCTGGCGCTGCTGGCCACGCCCAAGCACGCGATGGCCGAGAGCGACCTGCTGGCGCAGCTCGAACTGAGCAAGGCGCTGCTGCAGGAGCTGCCCTACGCCGAGCGCGTCACCGTCACCCCGGCGACACCGGCGGAGATCATCGCCTACGGCGAGCGCATGGGCTGGGTGCAGCGGGTGCGCCACCCGCTGGGCGACGTGCTGCTGTGCGAGGGCGATCAGGCCGTCCTGCTCAGCTATTTCCGCAACAATGTGCTGCACCTGTACGCCTGCGCGGCGTGGGTGGCGGCATGTTTCCTCAACAACCGGCGGATGACACGTGCCTCGCTGCTGCGCCTGGGCCGGCTGGTCTATCCGTTCATCCGCAGCGAGTTGTTCCTGCCGTGGGACGAGGACGGCTTCGGCGAACGCCTGCAGGCGACGATCGCGTTTTTCCTGCGCCGTGGTCTGCTCGAAGCACAGGGCGACGGTCGCGTGCTCGAGCGCGGCCCCGGCCAGGGCGACGGCGCCTATCAGCTGCGGGTGATCGCGCACAGCCTGCTGCAGGCCTTCGAGCGCTACTACATCGCGCTCGCCGCACTGGTCAAGAACGGCCCCGGCACACTCACCGCGCTGGAGCTGGAGAATCAGTGCGTGCTGACCGGCCAGCGTCTGGCCCTGCTGCTGCAGCTGGGTGCGCCGGAATATTTCGACAAGGCGCTGTTCCGCGGCTTCATCCAGCTGCTGCGTGCACGCGGCGTGGTGCGCCCGGGTGCCGACGGCAAGCTCGATTTCGACACCGGCCTCGCCGACATCGTGCGCGACGCACGCGTAGTGCTGTCACGCGCGGTGCGCCAGGCGATCCTCAAGATCACCCCAGGCAGCGAACCGGCCACCGCCGAACCCGAACTGCGTCACGACGACGGCGGCGACTGAATCCTGCACAGCGCTGCGCACGGTGTCCATGCCGCTGGCCTCTGCGCGACCGCCCGCAGCGAGGCCCCGTATGCCCGAACCCTGCCGCCGCGCCGGTCGGCGCGGCGGCAGCGCCCGTCTCAGGGACGCTTCACCTGCAAGGTGTAACTGTGGCCGTTGACGCTGTGCAGGGTCACGGCATAGGTGCCGTTGGCCAGGTTCAGGCCCGGCTGTGCCGGCGGAAGGGTGATGGCTGCACGCGCGCCGATCTTGGCGGTGATGCCGGCGTAGCCCGGGCCGAACTTGTTGTAGTCGTAGTCGTTGACGAAGGCGGTCTTCGGCAACGCAGCCAGCGCAGCCCCATCCCACGCCTCGACCACCTGACCCTGGGCGCCAATCAGTTCGGCGCGGATGATGTTGGCGGGCTCGGCCGGCGTGCCGGCATCGAGATACGCGGTAAAACGAACCGAGCCGTCGGTGCCGACGCTGCCCGCCGACAGGCTGACGTGATGCTTGGACGGACTGACCGGTCCGCCGTGGAACGGCGTGATCACCGAGCCGCGGAAGTCGTTGTAGGTCAGCACCACGAACAGCACGGTAATGATCGCGCCGATCAGGCCCAGGCGATTGACCCGCGCACTGCTCCACGGACCGCTGCCGAACCACTGGAACCAGCCGCGCACGGCCAGTGCCGGATTGCGCCGCAGCATCCAGCTGTCGACGGACCAGGCCGCCGAGCCGCCGATGAACAGCGCCACGCCCATCGCGAAGTTGGCCGAGGCCATCGTCCACTCGTCAATGCAGGTCGCGCCCTGCCAGCCGAACAGCAGCATCAGCACCACGCTGATGCCGATCGTGATCAGTGCCGACAGCCGGGTCATGAATCCGAAGATCAGGAACAGCCCGAAGATCAGTTCGACGGCGCTGAACACGATGATGCCGGTGTACAGCAGGGTGAAGTGGTGCAGCATGTAACTGACGACATGATCCATGCCGAGCAGCGCACCGGGCATCGCCGACTGGAACTTGTTGGCCATCCAGCTCGAGGCATGCGGATCGAGCTTGCTCGGCGCATAGATGAAGCGCCGGCTGCCGCCGCCCCAGAAGATCCAGCCCTGGGTGAAACGCACGGCGAGCATGGCAAGGCCGAGCGTGCGCCATGCTGAAATGTCAGCGGTCCGCGCGTCGGCGGCGAGTGTCGTGGTGGCCATGAGTTCCTCCCGGGCGAACGCCCGCGTGGTAATGAAAGCCGTGGGCGTCGCCGCGCCCGCGGCCATTTGCCGTCGGCTCAGTGGCCGCTGGTGCCTTGATAAGCCTTGAAGCCGTAGCGCTCGAAGATCTTCAGCGCCGTCGGCGAGCGCAGGAACTCGATCCAGGCCCTGGCCGCCGCGGGATGCGCCGCGCCCTTGACCATCGCCGCGCCGTAGACCGCCGTGGTGTTGTACTGCGCGGGGATATCGACGTGGCTGATCGGATGTCCGGCCTGCTCCTGGAAGATCGCTTCCGACTTCCAGGTGATGCCGGCATCGCCGAGACCCTGCATCAGAAACAGCGGCGTCTGCCGGTGATGGATGTGGGTCAGCACGGTCTGCCCATCCTTGACCTTGGCGTCGTACACCGTTTGCTCCAGCGCCGGGCCGCCCGCCTTGCGCAAGCTGGCCTCGATCTGCCGCGATACGCCTTCCCATGCCGGGTTGGGCATGACCAGACGCACGCCCGGCTTGCCGAGGTCGTTGAGCGTCTTGATGCCGGCGGGATTGCCCTTGGGCACCATGATGGTCAGATCATTGGTGGCATAGGGCACCGCCGGTGCCACCAGCCTGCCGGCCTGGATCTGCTCTTTCACTTTCTTCAGGCCCGCGGCGTAGACGTCGGGCGCCGCGGTGAAGGTCATGTTGCCGGAGGTGAAGGTGTTGCCCTGCTCCATCGCCTTGATCAGCAGGCCGGGCGGGATGGTGACGTAAAAAATCCGACCGCGCAGCGCGGGATGTTCGGCCTCGAAGGCCTTCACCAGCGGCGCCATCGCGAAGTAGTAGTTGCCGCCGACGTAGATCACCAGCTTGGGGTCGTTCACGCTGCCGTGGAAATCCGGCATCGAATCGACTTCGGGGATGGTGAACTCCAGCCCCTTGTGCAGGGCCGGGTCGTTCTCGCCGTGCGACCACGGCGGATACAGCGTCTCATTGTACTTGGGCGCGGTCACCGGCACGCCGGTGTCGCGGGCCTGGGCGGCGGCGAAGCTGGATGCACCCAGCACGCACAACACGGCCGCCAGCCAGGATTTGCGATGCAGGCTCATGGGAAACTCCTTTGCAGACCCGATGCGCGCCGCAGTCTCTTTCCGGCTGCGCGCGCCTGAGGCGTGGCTGCGCCGCTCGGGCACAGCCACGCGCGACCGCAGGTGCTTACATGCGCATCAGCGCGTAACCCTGGTTCTGCTGGATGATCAGGGTGGACAGGGCCGACAGCGCCACCTTGATGTCCGGGTTGACCTCGGCCGGGGTGAACTCCATGTCGCCCAGCGCGTTGCCGCAGACCATCACGTTGACGCCGGCCTTCTTCAGCGCCTCGATCACCGCGAGGTTGGGGTTGGCGTGACCGTACTTGGCCATGTAGGCCTTCTCGCCCAGCGCGATCGGCGTGGCGCCGCCATGGATGATCACGTCGAATTTCAGATGGCTCAGCGGCACGCCGGCGGCAGCGAAGGTGTTGACCGCGCGTGCGATGTGGTCGAGACCGGGGTTGACCTTGTCGGCCGCCGGGTTGCCCTGGGTGACGTCGAACAGGGCCTTGTAGGTGGTCCTGGCATTGGGCCGGTCGCTGGCCTCGGGCCACACGTGCACCGGACCGAAATCCTTGATCGCGGGTTTGCTCCAGAAGCCCGCCGGCTGCGCGGCGAAGGCGGTCGAGGAAAACGCCAGGGCAGCAGCCAGCGAAAACACCACGGAACGCATGTTCATGACAGTCCTCCCAATGGACGCAGCGCAAAGCGCGCCCACGCAATCTACGCCGCTGGTTAAGTCGCGTCTAATAAAGATGCCTGCGGACTCGTCATAAGGATCGCTGATGTTTTTGCCAGTGCAGCATGAGCTGCCCGCGATGCAGCGCCAGCGCGATTCATCGCGCTTGTTGCACTGCCGCGCGAGCTACCATAGGCATCACAGCCCGCCCGCGCCGAGCGCTCCGCGATGAACGAATCCACCACCCACTTCGGCTACCGCGAAGTCCCGGTAACCGAAAAGCAGCAGCTGGTCGGCGCGGTGTTCACGTCCGTCGCCGCCCGCTACGACCTGATGAACGACCTGATGTCGTTCGGCATGCACCGGCTGTGGAAGCGCCACTTCGTCGCCAGCAGCGGCGTGCGCGCCGGCGACCGCGTGCTGGATCTCGCCGGCGGCACCGGCGACATCGCCGCGCTGCTGCTGCCGCGCGTGGGTGCGGAGGGCAGCGTGGTGGTCGGCGACATCAACGCGGCGATGCTCGGCGTCGGCCGCGACCGCCTGACCGATCGCGGCCTGGTGCGCGGGCTGGACTGGGCGCAGCTCGACGCCGAGGCGCTGCCGTTTCCGGATCAGAGTTTCGACGCCGTGACCATCGCCTTCGGTCTGCGCAACGTCACCGACAAGGACCGCGCCCTGACCGAGATGCAGCGCGTGCTGAAGCCCGGCGGCCGCGTCCTGGTGCTGGAGTTCTCACGCGTCACCCAGAGCTGGCTGGTGCCGTTGTACGACCTGCATTCGTTCCACGTGCTGCCGCCGCTGGGGCAGCTGGTCACCGGCGACGCCGACAGCTACCGCTATCTGGCCGAGTCGATCCGCAAACATCCGGACCAGGCCACGCTGAAGGCGATGATGGAAACCGCGGGCTTCGCCCATGTCGAGGTGCGCAACCTCGGCGCCGGCATCCTCGCCATCCATCGCGGCTACCGGCTGTGACCGGCCCGGCAAACCACGACGTCCGGCCATCGCCGCTGCACAGGATGCTGCTGCGCCGGCTGAAGACGCTGGGCCTGCTGCTGCTGGTTCTCGTCCTTGCTGCTGCCGGCGTGTATCTGTTCGCCCCGGGGCTGGTCCTGCGCGGCGATTACGCGCTGCAGGCCTGGCAGGCCGAACTGCACACCCGCGCGGTGCAGGTGGGCGCTGCGCGCTGGGTGTACTACGAGGGTGGCAAGGGCCCGACGCTGGTGCTGCTGCACGGCTTTGGCGGCTCGCGCGAAAACTGGCTGCCGACCGCGCGTTATCTCAGCCGCAACTTTCATCTGATCATCCCCGACCTGCCGGGCTATGGCGCCTCGTCGCCCATTCCCGGTGCCGACGCCGGCATCCATGCCCAGGCGCAGCGGCTGGCGGGTTTCGTCGATGCGCTGAAGCTGCAGCACTTCGCCCTCGCCGGACACTCCATGGGCGGCGCCATTGCCGGCGTCTATGCCGCCGATCATCCCGATCGCGTGGGCGCGCTGGCGCTGCTCGATTCGGCGGGTCTGCCATTCAAGCCCAACGCCTTCGCGCGCGCCGTGGCCGCCGGACAGAATCCCTTCGCCTACAGCGACCGCGCGCAGTTCACGCGCTTCATGCGGCTGATCTTCG
>DATLSL010000080.1:0-12611 GCA_035534135.1 Rhodanobacteraceae bacterium
CGCGACGCAGAGCGCGGCGGCCGCCGCGGCGCTGGCGCACGCCGCACGGGCCGCGGCGACGCGCGAGCGGCTGGGGCTGGCCGACGGTCTCCAGGGCGACAGCGCCCGCACCGCGGCGCTGCGCGCCGCGCTGGTCGCCAGCCAGGCGCGCGAGGCCGAAGGCGTGGCCTGGGTGGCGCTGTACAAGGCCCAGGGCGGAGCGGCACCGGTGACCGCGTCGCCGCCGATCGCCGCATCGACCGGAGTCGCGCGATGATCGCGCTGGCGCGCAAGACCCTGATCTACGAATGGCGCCGCTTTCTGCCGGCGACCCTGGCAGTGGCGTTCTCCGGCATGCTGCTGCTGGTGCAACTGGCGTTGGTGCTGGGCATCTTCGAAAGTGCCAGCACCTACATCACCCGCTCCAGCGCCGATCTCTGGGCGGGCTATCCCGGCACGCAGAGCATCGATCTCGGCCGCCCGATCGGACGCGATGTGGAAATGCGCCTGCTGATGAATCCGGCGGTGGCGCGAGTGGAACCGTTCCAGTGGGTCGACGGCGACTGGCACGGCCCGGTCGACCTCGGCAGCGTGTCGGTGTTCATCTCCGGCATCGACCCGTCGTCGCGCGGGCTGGCCTTTGCCAAGGTGATTCCGCCGGCGCTGCGCCTGCGTCTGGAGGAGCCCGGTGCGGTGATCGTCGACCGCGCCGACTTGCCCAAGCTCGGCATCGGCGTCGGCGACCGCGCCGTCCTCAACGGCGTGCGCGTGCGTCTGGTCGGCACCGCCACCGGCCTGCGCGCGCTGGGCGGGGTGAACATCGTCACCTCGCTGGCGACCGCGCGTCGCCTCAATCAGGGCGTCGATGATCCCGGCCAGGTTGCCTATTACCTGGTCCAGCTCAAGCACCCGGCTATGGCCGCGACGGTCGCTGCACAGCTGGATCCGCAGGGCGCACACCGCCGTTACGCGGTGTGGACGGCGCAGGATTTTTCCGCACGCACGGTGCGCTACTGGCTGTTCGAGACCGGCGCCGGGCTGGGTGTGGTGTTCATGTCGGCGGTGGTGTTCCTGGTCGGCGCGGTGATCACCAGCCAGACCCTGATGGGCGCGGTGGCCGGTTCGGTCACCGAGTACGCCACGCTCAATGCGCTGGGGGCCAGCTACGCCGCGCTCAGCCGGGTGGTGATGGAGCAGGCGACCTGGATCGGCGCGCTGGGCCTGCTGCTGGGCGGCATGCTCAGCACGCTGGTTCTGGCGGTGGCGATCGGCCAGGACGTGCCGGTGGCGATCAGCCCGCTCGGGGTGCTGGTCTGCGCCGGACTGGTGATGGCGATTGCACTGGTGTCGGGACTGATGGCGGTACGCACGCTGCGCCGTGCCGATCCCGCGCGGCTGCTGCGATGAGCGCGATGACGACCGCGATCCGCGCCGACCGCGTGGCCAAGGCCTTCGTGTCCGGCAAGGTGCGCACGCAGGTGCTGGAGGGGCTGTCGATCGAGCTGATGAGCGCCGAGCTGACCCTGATCTCGGGGCCTTCCGGCTGCGGCAAGAGCACCCTGCTGGCGATCCTCAGCGGGCTGGAGCGCCCGGACGCCGGCAGCGTCGAGGCGCTGGGCGAGCGCGTCTGGGAACTCGACCGCGCCGGCCTGCAGCGCTTTCGCCTGCAGCATCTCGGTTTCGTGTTCCAGGGCTTCAACCTGTTTCCGGCGCTGACCTCACTGGAGCAGGTGATGCTGCCGCTGGACTATCTGGGGCTGGGCCACGCCGCCGCGCGGCGCCGCGCCGAAGACGCGCTGGACGAGGTTGGCCTGGCGCACCGGCGCCACCTGCGTCCGGCCGAGCTGTCCGGCGGCGAGAAGCAGCGCGTCGCCATCGCCCGCGCGCTGGCCAAGCAGCCGCAGCTGTTCTTTGCCGACGAACCGACCAGCGCGCTGGACGCCAAGAGCGGCCAGACCGTGATCGACATCCTGCACCGCATCGCCCATGGCCACGGTTCCACCGTGCTGTGCGTCAGCCACGACCCGCGCCTGGTCACCCACGCTGACCGCGTGCTGCGCATGGAGGACGGGCGCATCCTGTCCGATCAGCGCAATGCGGCGCCCGGCCCGCCCCCCGTCGAGGAGTCTTCGTCATGACCATGCGGCGTCTTGCCCGTCTTCTGCCGTTGCTGCCGTTTGCGCTCGTTGCCTGCTCGGGCCAGCATCCGGCGCCGGCCGCGCCGCCGCCGTCCTATGCCGCGATGGCGCGTGGCGTGGTCGATGTCGAAGGCGGACTGTTGCGCCTGATGCCGCGCAGTGACGGCGTGGTGGCGACGGTGCCGGTGACGGAGGGCGCCGTGGTTCAACGCGGCCAGCTGTTGCTGACCCTGGATACCCGTGCCGCCGAACTGGGCGTGGCCATGGCCCGGGCCGAGCTCGATCAGGCGCGTGCGCATGCCGAAGAACTGGCCGCGCGGCTGCCGGCCGCGCAGACGCGCGCCGAGCGCGTGGCCGCCGCCGCCCGGGCCGCGGCGGCGTCGCAACAGGACAGCGCGGATGCGGCCTCGACGCTGGCCAGTCTGCGTGCCGAGATCAGCGCCGCCCGTGCCAGCATCGGGGTGGCACAGGCGCGGCTGGCACAGGCGCAGCACGAGCTCGACCTGCGCAGCCTGCGCGCGCCGGTGGCCGGCACCATTGTGCGCCGCTACGTGCAGCCGGGAGAGACGGTCAGCGCGCTGGCGGCGCAGCCGCTGTTCGAACTGCAGCCGCAGCGGCCGTTGATCGTGCGTGCCGAGCTCAACGAGTCCTACATCGATCAGGTGCAGCCGGGCATGCGCGCCGAGGTGGTGCTGGATGCCGGCAGCGGCCGCACTTGGCCGGCGCACGTGCTGCGGCTGGGTCTGGTCTACGGACCGACCCGGCTGGGCCCGCAGCACGACCAGCCCGCCGATGCCCATGACGTCGACTGCGTGCTGGCACTGGACGCCGCCGGTCTGCGCGTCGGCCAGCGCGTGCTGGTGAAGTTCATCACGAATCGGAAGAACACTGAACGCGTCGTTCAGTAACATTGCAACTTCGGGCGCAGCGCCGGGTCCCAGTGGCCGGCAATCTGAGTCTTTCCTGCGGTTGCCCAAAGCCTGCTGCAAGCTCGACTTGCTACGCTGCAGCCGTTTTTACCCTGCTTCGAGGTGCGCCGTGCCCGGCTGGACCATCGCCTGTGATTTCGACGGTACCGTCAGCGTCGGCGACGTGACCGATCTGCTGCTGGAGCGCTACGGGCGCCCCGGCTGGGAAGAGCTGGAGACCGCCTGGCAGCACGGCGAGATCGGCTCGCGCGCCTGCATGGCCGGGCAGATCGCCCTGCTCGACATGAGCCCGGCGCAGCTCGACGCCGCCATCGACCGCATCCGGATCGACCCCGACTTCCCCGCGTTCGTGCGTGCCGCGCTGGGCGCCGGCGTGCCGGTGACCATCGTCAGCGACGGTCTCGATCTTGCCATCCGCAGCATCCTCGCGCGCCACGATCTGGACATGCTGCCGATCGTCGCCAATCGCCTCGAGCCGGCCGGCCCGCGCCGGTTCCGGCTGGAGTTTCCGCATTCCAACCCCGGTTGCCATGCCGCCAGCGGCACCTGCAAGTGCGATCATGTCGCCCGCGAACGCGTGCATCATCCGCGCGTGCTGCTGATCGGCGACGGCACCTCGGACTTCTGCGCCGCCGGCTCGGTCGATTTCGTGTTCGCCAAGTCCAAGCTGATCCAGCGCTGCCGCGAACAGGGCCTGCCGCACCTGCCGATCCGCGGCTTTGCCGACGCGCTGGTGGCGCTGCCGGCGCTGCTGGTCGGCGAACTGGCCGGCGCCTCCGCCATTTCTCCGCTGTTCTCAGGTCACAGCATCCATGCGCGAAACTGATCTTCTGGCCGACGAGGCCAGGTACTGCTCCTTCGGCGATACCGTCCACTACAGCGAGCCACCCAAGATCTTCGACCGCTGCGAAGGCAGCTACATGTACGACGCCGCGGGCACCGCCTACCTCGACCTGCAGATGTGGTACTCGGCGGTCAACTTCGGCTACGCCAACAAGCGCCTCAACGACGCCCTCAAGCGCCAGATCGACAAGCTGCCGCAGGTCGCCAGCCAGTACCTGCACGTCGAGAAGATCGAGCTGGCCCGGTTCATCGCCCAGGACGCCGAGCGCAAGTTCGGGCTGCCGGGACGCGTGCACTTCAACGTCGGCGGCGCGCAGGCGGTCGAGGACTCGCTCAAGCTGGTGCGCAACTTCAAGGGCGGCAAGAGCTTGATGTTCGCCTACGAGGGCGGCTACCACGGCCGCACCCTCGGCGCTTCGGCGATCACCTCCAGCTACCGCTACCGCCGCCGCTATGGCCACTTCGGCGACCGTGCGATGTTTCTGCCGTTCCCGTACCACTTCCGCGGGCCCAAGGGCATCAGCAAGGAAGAGTATGGCGAGCAGCTGGTGCGCGAGTTCGCGCGCCTGTTCGAGACCGAGTACTACGGCGTGTGGGACCCCAAGGCCGGCGAGTGCGAATACGCCGCGCTGTATCTGGAACCGCTGCAGGGCACCGGCGGCTACGTGCTGCCGCCGATGAACTACTTCGCCGGCATCAAGAAAGTGCTCGACCAGCACGGCGTGTTGATGGTGGTCGACGAGATCCAGATGGGCGTCTACCGCACCGGCAAGCTGTGGGCGATCGAGCACTTTGGGGTCAAGCCCGACGTGATCGTGTTCGGCAAGGCGATCACCAACGGCCTCAACCCGCTGTCCGGCATCTGGGCGCGCGAGGAGCTGATCAATCCGAAGCAGTTTCCGCCGGGCTCGACCCATTCCACCTTCAACGCCAATCCGCTGGGTACCGCGGTCGCGCTGGAGGCCATGAAGATGCTGGCCGAGACCGACTACGAAAGAATGGTCATGGCCAAGGGCGCGCACTTCCTCGCCGGCCTCAAGGACCTGCAGCAGCGTCACCCGGAGATCGGCGACGTCGACGGCCTGGGTCTCGCCCTGCGTGCCGAGATCTGCGAAGCCGACGGCTTCACGCCCAACAAGAAGCTGGTCGATCGCATGGTCGACATCGGCCTCGCCGGCGATCTCGACCACAACGGCAGGAAGATCGGCCTGGTGCTCGACATCGGCGGCTACTACAAGAATGTGATCACCTTCGCGCCGTCGCTGCACATCAGCAGCGAAGAGATCGACCTCGCCATGACCCTGCTCGATCAGCTGCTGACGCGGGCCAAGAGGGTAGCGTAGGCCACCGCGACGGGTGCAGGCCAGACGCCATACTCCGGCCCTTCGGCAAAAGCCTGCTGCGAGTTGTGTCGAAGCGATCGAGGGGCCCGACTGAGGCTTCCGGACTGGGAAGCACCGGTCTACTTGCCAACGGGTGGTGCGCATGGTCGCTGCATCCGTGATGCGGTCGCATCATGGCATCACGCTCCCAGACCCGGCGCATTATCTGCACGCCGCGGCCATGACCATGCCCGACGTTGGCCGGCGGCTTTTGATAGCACGTCTTGAGGCAGGACCATTAAAAGACTACATTCGGTCCTGTCGTTCCGGCCACGAGAACCCCATGCGCCACGCATCCCAGATCAGACCCATCAGCTACCTGAAGGCCAATGCGGCGGAAGTCCTGCGCCAGTTGGGCGAGCAGCGCGTGCCCATGGTGATCACCCAGAACGGCGAGGCCAAGGCCGTGCTCCAGGATGTCGCCTCCTACGACGAAGCGCAGGAGACGCTGGCTCTGCTGAAGATTCTGGCGCTGGGCAACCGCGAGATCGAGCAAGGACAGATCACGCCCGTAGCCGCAGCCGTCGATCGCCTGCGTGCAAAAACGGCCGGCGCCTGATGCGCTACGAGGTGCCGCTGACCGCGGGCGCCGAGCGCGACCTGGAGAAAATCTGCGATTACATCGCCGAGTTCGACTCGCCAGCCAGCGCCAACCACGTACTCGATCAAGTGCTGCGCGCCGCCGAAAATCTTGCCGTCTTTCCGGAACGCGGGACATATCCGAAGGAGCTGCTGGCGCTGGGCATCCGCGAGTACCGGCAGACCTACTTCAAGCCCTATCGGATGATCTACCGGATCCTGCCCGCGCGGGTGTCCATCTACCTGATCGTGGACGGCCGCCGCGATCTGCAATCGCTGCTGTCGCACCGACTGCTCGGCGCGTAGGGCCGAGCCGACCGACGCGCGTGTTCGCGGCAAGCCTGTTCCTGCTGCGTCACTCAAGGGCGTTGGGTTGTAGAGGGAGGTGCGCATGGGCGCCGTTTCGTGCGCGCTCAGTCCGTGCGTCGCAGCGCCAGCACCGCATTGAGCCCGCCGAAGGCGAAGGAGTTGCTGAGCGCGGCGCGCACCGGGCGTTCGCGGGCGGCGTTGGGCACGTAGTCGAGGTCGCAGGCGGGGTCGGGATCGAGGAAGTTGGCAGTGGGCGGAATCACGCCGTCGCGCAGCGCGCCGAGCACGGCGATCAGCTCGATCGCGCCGGCCGCGCCCAGCGCATGGCCGTGCATGGACTTGGTCGAGGACACCGCCAGCGCGTCGGCGGCGGCGCCGAACACGAGGCGGATGGCCTGGGTTTCGGTGGGATCGTTGGCCGGGGTGCCAGTGCCATGGGCGTTGATGTAGTCGACGTCGGCGGGTGCGAGGCCGGCATCGGCCAGCGCTGCCTGCATCGCCGCCGCGGCGCCCTCGACCTTGGGGTACACGATGTCGCCAGCGTCCGCCGACATGCCCGCGCCGGCGAACTCGGCGAGGACGGTCGCGCCGCGCGCCTGCGCGTGTTCCAAGGCCTCCAGCACGAACAGTCCGGCACCTTCGCCCAGCACCAGACCGCGGCGCTGCCTGCTGAACGGCCGGCAGGTGTCGTCGGCGAGCACGCGCATCGCTTCCCAGGCGCGCACGCCGCCCAGCGAGATGCTGGCCTCGGTGCCGCCGGTCACGGCGATGTCGGCCATGCCGCAGCGGATCATCTGCAGCGCCTGCGCCAGCGCGTGGTTGGACGAGGCGCAGGCACTGACCACGGCGAAGGTCGGTCCGGTCAGGCCGAACTCCATGCTGATCTGGCAGGCCGGCGCGTTGGCCATGGTCTTGACGATGGCCAGCGGATGCACGCGTGGATTGTTGTCCGCGTACATGCGCCGCGAGGCCTCGTCGCGGGTCAGCTCGCCGCCCATGCCGGTGCCGATGATGCAGGCGGTGCGCGCGCCCAGCCCGCTGGCGCGAAACTCCAGGCCTGATTGCGCCACCGCCTCGCGCGCGGCGACCAGCGCGAACTGGCTGACGCGGTCGAGCAGGATCAGGCGCTTTTCGTCGAAATGCGCCAGCGGGTCGAAGTCGCGCACCTCGGCGGCGATGCCGGCGCGCAGACCCTCGCGCGGCACGCTCTGCAGCGGCCCGATGGCGACGCGCCCCGCGCGCATGCCGGCCCAGGTGGCCGTGGCAGTCAGACCCAGCGGGCTGACCGCGCCGATGCCGGTGATGACGACCTTGCGCATGCCGGCGGGTGAATGCGGTCAGGCCGCAGGTGGTGCCGGCGGCTGCGCGGCCTTGTCGGCCAGCAGTTTCTCGACCGTGCTGACCAGACCCTTGACCGATTCGGTATCGAAGTTGGGATCGCGGTCGGGCATGGCGATCTTGAAGTGATCCTCGATCTCGAACAGGATCTGGACCGCGTCCAGCGACTGGATTTCGAGGTCCTTCAGCGTCGCATCCGCGGTGATGCGGGCGCGGTCGATGCCGGCTTCCTTGGCGATGATGTCGTAGATGGTGTCCGCCACGCTGTCGGTCATGGAATGCGGTCTCCGTTGCGGAAAGGTCGCGCGCCGGCCCTGTGGCCGGCCGCGTGGAACCGCCGCCAGTGAAGGAGGCGGTCCGCTCGGCGGTCAAGGATACAGGAGCGGGGGTATGCTCGCGGCGCGGGCTTACTCCGCGGCCAGGCGTACCCGTTGCAACGGCGCCGGCGCAACCGTCTGCCGCACGACGGCGTCGGCGACGCGCCGGAAGAACGAGCCCGAACGCTCGATCACGCGATCGCGCTCGCCGTCGAGCGTGACCATGTGGTAGCTCTCTTCCAGTGGCAGCAGCTCGACCGGTGCGCGCACGCGCTCGCAGATCAGCCGCGCGTTGCGCATGCTGGCGACGTCGTCCTCGGTGGCATGCACCACCAGGCAGGGCGCGCGCACGCGATTCAGGCGCAGGCGCACACGCCGCGCCAGCCGATACAGCTCGGCCAGCGATGGCCACGGATTGCCGGGCAGCCCGGCGGCGGCGCTGTCACCGCTGAACATGTGGCCGACGATGCGCTCGCGCATGCGCGCGTCCTTGAGGCCGTAAGGGAACGACTCGGTGAACGAGCGCTTGCGGCCGATGCCGAACGGCACCACCCACGGCAGCAGGAACGACAGCCGCGCGATGCGCGGGATCGACCACCCGTCATAGCGGAACGTGGTGCCGTACAGCGCCAGGCCGTCGACCAGGTCGGGGCGCTCGATCGCCAGATTCAGCGACAGCAGCGCGCCCATCGACAGGCCGCCCACGAACAGGCGGTCGACGCGGCCGCGCAGGCGTTCGGCGGCGGCCTCGACGCTGTCCATCCAGTCGCGCCAGCCGGTCGCCAGCAGGTCGTCGGTGTCACCGCAATGGCCGGCCAGCTGCATCGCGTAGACGGTGTAGCCCTGGCGCTGCAGGCCTTTGGCAACAAAGCGCATTTCCGCCGGAGTGCCGGTCAGACCGTGAATCAGCAGCACGCCGTCACGGCCGCCCTCCAGCAGATAGTCCACTTGTTTGATCATGAGACTCCGGGATCGTGCAGCAGCCCGAATGGGGAGTGCACCCTACACTAGTGGCCTGTAACAGAGAAATCGGAAGTAGCCTGCCGGGTCCGGATGCACCGGACCGGCGTCTCGCTCGATCCATGGCGACGACGGGTTTGGCTCCGGAACGACGTCCGGCACGGCCGTCCTCTCGCGATCCTTCTTTCGTTTCATGACGTTACAGGGCGCCAGTTTGCCCGAAACCGGGTCAACGCATGTTGTCGGGCACTATACGGCTGTGCAAACTGCGATGGCCGCCCGCTTGCTGCCGGGCGCATGCGGTGGAATCAATCCACATCGTGCGACCGCACGTGGGCTGCCAGGTCGGGGTCCAGCGAGCTCCAGTCGATGCGGCGGGCCGCCCAGGCGTACAGCTGGTGCACCAGCGGATTGCGGTGCGCGCTGTAGTGGGTCAGCGGCGCGAGGCGGTGGCCGAGTTCGATCTTGGGCGCATAGCCGGTCTGGCCGCTCTGGATCGCCGTGGCGCCGCGCGCAAGCGCCCAGTCCACCGCGGCGTCCCACAGCCGGAAATACAGAAAACTCTCGCGCGGCTGCGCGTAGTCGAGGCCGATGAACTTGTTGATGACGTGCTCACCGAGCAGGAAGCACAGCATGAAGGCGACCGGTCGGCCGCTCGCCGGCTCGCGCAGGACGATGAAGTGGCTGACATCGACAGCGGCGATCTCGGCGAAGAACGCCGGGGTCAGGCGCTCGAACTGCGTCGTGCCCTTTTCATAGGTCTGCCAGAACAGCGCGAACAGCGCGTCCAGGGTGGCGGCATCGGGCTGCTGCAGCACCTCGACGTCGTAGTGGAACGGCGCTGACAGCCGCAGCTTCTTCTTCAGCTTGTTGCGTCGCGAGCTTTTCAGGCTGGCGAGGTAGGACGCCTTGTCGACGCCGGGCAGAGCCACCACGCTGCCGGGAAAGCTGGCCGTCGGGAACAGTCCGTCCGAGCGCACGAGTTGCGCCAAGTCCTGCGCGTAGTCCGCTGGAAAGTCCTTCCACACCCGCAGGCTGGCGCCCAGCACACGCGCCTGCCGGCGCAAGGCCCGATTGAGCGCGCGCAGCACCGGCAGGCGCTCGATACCCGGCAGCAGGCCGACCCGGCCTTCGTCACTGCACGGCGAGCCGATGAACAAGGTGCGCTGCTGCAGCAGCGACGGCGCCAGACGCTCGATCCGCGCGACGGTGGTGGCCAGGCTCGCCGGCGCGACCAGGCGCAGCGGCACATCCATCAGAAAGGCGGGAGCGAGGGCGACCGCGTGCCGGGTGTCGTACACCAGGGCGTAGAAAAAACGGAATTGATCCTGCAGTCCGGACCGCTCCAGCGCCCGGTACCACCAGCGGCCTTCGTGGGGCGGCGGGAAGCACTGCGCCCACAGCTGCGCATCGATCTCCGCCTCCGATTCCACCCATTCCACGTCAAGCATGCCCGGCGTCTCCCGTCGTCCGTGCCGGCGTGCCGGCGCGCAAGGCGGGGCGCGCACGTGGGCATCCCTGCCGGCGCTGCCTAGCGGTCCCGATCACGTCGCGTGCTCCGATTCGGTCGTGCCGGCGGCGGGCCGCATGGCGCTGCAGCCGGCGACGGCGTTCGTTACTGTAGCAATGCCGCGCTCCGGCTTCAGCCCGCGCCGGTTTTTGCGGCGAGGCGCAGGGTCTGCCGCAACACGTCCACGATGCGTGCAAAGCGCGCGTCGTCCAGCCACGGGCTGTTGCTGATCGTCAGGGTGCGGGCAGCGAAGTTGCGTGCATGGGGTACCGCCGTCGCCGGCACCACGCCGCGCAGGAACGGATAGTCCGGCAACGCATGGGCAAACAGCCGGCCCACGCCGAGCCCGCTCGGCCACAGGCGCGCCAGCGCGGCGTCGCGGCACGCCTCGTCGGGCAGATGCACCAGCAGGTAGGGCCAGACCGGGATGCTGCCCGGCACACCCCGGCAGAACCGCACGCCCGGCAGCGCCTCGAGCGCCGCCATGCGCCGCGCGGCGCGCTCGCCGGCAGATGCGTGCGCGGCGTGCAGCCGTGCCAGCGCGCGCACTCCCACGCGCGCGCGCCAGCGACCGGGGCGATGCAGCGGGATACCGAGGCCGACGTTGTCCCGGCAGGCGGCGATCACATCGCGCCGCGCCAGCGCGCGCCGCAGCGGGCGACCGTAGACCAGGCCCAGCAGGGACGGCCGGTACAGCGCGGCGTAGCCCAGCAGCTCGATGCAGGCCTTCGTCTCGTGCAACGGGTGGGGGTGCAGCAGGCGCGCGGCGGCCTCGCGCAGGGCGGCGCGCACGGCGGGATCGCGCGCGACCAGCAGGCCGCCCTCGTAGATCGTCAGCCCCTTGCCGACCCCGAAGCTGAACAGGCCGATGTCGCCGGCAAGGCCGACGCGCTCACGGCCCAGTGCCGCGCCGAAGGCCTGCGCGGCGTCCTCGATCACGAAGGCGCCGTGGCGCGCGGCGACCGCGCGGGCCGCATCGACGTCCGCCACCTGGCCGGCGAGATGGGTCGGCAGCACCACCAGCGTATCGGCGTCGACCGCCGCCTCCAGGGCGTCCGGATCGAGGTCGAAGTGGCCCGGGGCAAGATCGACGGGCACCGGCACCAAGCCCGCACGCACCACCGCCAGCGGCACCAGCGGGCAGGTGTAGGCCGGCACTGCAACCGTGCGCCGCTGCGGCGCCAACGTCTTCAGCGCCTCCAGCGCGACCACCAGCGCGGCGGCCCCGGAGCCGGTCAGCAGCGCAGCGTCGGTGCCGAGCCAGGCCGCCGCGGCCGCCGCCAGGTCGGACTCGCCCCGGGGAACGAGATCGCCCCAGCGCAGCGGCACACCGGCGGTGGGTGGCAGCTCAAGGCGCATGCGCAGCGGTCGCCTGCGCGACTTCGTCCTCGGCGCGGGCCAGTACCAGGATGCCCAGCACGATCAGCGCCGCGCCGATGAGCTGCAGCGGCGCCAGGCGCTCGCCGAACAGCCACGCCGAGGCGGCCATCACGCTGACCACCTGCAGGTGCGACGCGGCAAAGGCCGGCCCGACCGGCGCGTGCTTGAGCAGGGTCATATAGGTGACGAAGGCGCCGAGGTAGCCGGCGATCGCGCCGTACACCCAGGGCTCGCGCAGCACCCGCAGCAGCCAGCCGGGATCCACCGCGAAGGGTGCGGCGTGGATCGCGGCCAGCTTGAAGCAGAGCTGCGCGGCGGTATCGATCGCCATCAGCAGCAGAAAGCCCACGAGGTAGAACCGCCAGCGTGTATTCATCCGACCCCCACCAGCACCACGCCCAGCGTGATCAGCGCGACGCCGAGCAGCCGCCGTGCCGTCAGGCGCTCGCCGAACAGCCAGCGTCCGCCCAGCATCACCGCCGCCATGTTCAGGCAGGACAGCAGCACGCCTTCGGCCAGCGGCACCACCGAGAGGAACGCCAGCCAGGTCACGAACTCGCAGGCAAACGCGGCGATGCCGAGCCAGAGCCAGGGCCGCAGGGCCATGGCGCGCCAGTGGTCGAGGCCCTCGCCCTGTACCCCGCTGGCGGCCTTGAAGGCGAGCTGGCCGCCGGTGTCGAACACCAGCACCAGCAGCCAGAGGGCGAAGCTGATCGGAGGCATGCGCTGCTCGCGGCGGGGAGCCGCGAGTATCGCCGCGGCGGCCAGGCGGCGCCAACTGCACGTGTCGGGCCGCGGACCGCGATCCTGCCGCCGGCAGGATCGCGAGCGTCGTCTCAGCGCAGCGGCGCGAGGATCTGGTCGAGGTAGTCCGGCGTGCCCGGGATGCGCTCGAGGTGCGGGTAGCGCAGGCCGCCGTGGTCGTTCACCGCGACCGCGTAGACGTG
>DATLSL010000081.1:0-5893 GCA_035534135.1 Rhodanobacteraceae bacterium
ATGCCGTTGCGCGCGCACACCGCCAGGATCAGCGGCAGGAACACCGCCACCATCGCGGTGTTGTTGATGAATGCCGACAGCACTGCGACCACCACCATTACCGACAGTGTCAGCAGCCATGGCTGGCGGATGCGTTCCAGCAGCCGGCCCAGCGGCTGCAGCGCACCGGTGTGCTGGATGCCGGCGCCGAGCACGAACATCGCCGCCACCGTCAGCGTCGTTTCGTTGCTGAAACCGGAAAGCGCCTGTGTGGGCGTGAGGATGCGCAGCGCCGCCAGCGCCACCAGCACCAGCAGCGCAACCACGTCCATGCGCACGCGCTCGCTGACGAACAGCACGACCGCGGCCAGCAGGATTCCAACTGTCGCCCACGCCTGTGCGTCCATCACCTCGGCCCCGCGTCCGTCGTAGAACATTCGCTTTTACAGGAAGCCGGCATTCGCCGTCACCCCGCGCTTGCCGCGGCGCGGCGCGCTCGGCATGCTGCGGACTCTGTCGTCTCGAGTCCGCCTGATGGATCGCTACGAGCGCATCCTCACCCTGCACCGCAAGCTCAAGGCAGCGCGCCGGCCGCTGTCGCTGGCGCACCTGACCGACGATCTCGGATGCTCGCGCGCCACCGTGTACCGCGATGTCGCCTTCCTGCGCGATGCGCTGGGCGCGCCGATCGAGAGCGGCGAGGGCGACGTCGCCGGCTTCCGCTACGCGCCCGACGAGGGCGAGCGCTTCGAGCTGCCGGGCTTGTGGCTGAGCAGTGAGGAGCTGGCCGCGCTGATGGCGCTGCATGCGCTGATCGGACGCGCCGACCCCGGCGTGCTCAGCGGTGCACTGGCGCCGTTCCGCGCGCGCATCGAGCGCCTGCTCGTCGAGCACGCCAAGGGCCCCGCACTGCCGCTGGAGCGCATCCGCGTGATCGCTTCCGGCGCGCGGCGCATGGACCAGCAGGTGTTTCGCACCGTCGCCGGCGCGGTGCTGGCGCGCAAGCGCCTGCGTTTGCGCTACCGCGCGCGCACCACCGGTGCCGACTCGCGCCGCACGGTGTCGCCGCAGCGCCTGACCCACTACCGCGACAACTGGTATCTCGACGCCTGGGATCACGACAAGGAGGCGCTGCGCAGCTTTGCCGTCGACCGCATTGCCGAACCGCAGACGCTGACCGAGCCGGCGCAGGACGTCGCCGGACCTGAGCTCGACGCCATCCTCGCCTCCAGCTACGGCATCTTCGCCGGCAAGCCGCGCGCCTGGGCCACGCTGCGTTTTACCGCGCACGCCGCGCGCTGGGTCGCCGACACCCACTGGCATTCGCAGCAGGAAGGCCGTTTCCTGCCTGACGACCGCTATGAGCTGCGGGTGCCCTACTCGAACTCGCGCGAGCTGCTGATGGACGTGATGAAGTACGGCCCCGATGCCGAGGTGGTGGCGCCGCTGTCGCTGCGCGAGGAGATGAAGATCCTGCTCAGGCTGGCCCTGGATGGCTACGCCGACGACCCGTCATGAGCGGCGTGTCCGCCCCCGCGGCGGCCGCACGTCCGCGCATCGCCCTGGCGCTGGGCTCGGGCGCCGCGAAGGGGTTGGCCCACATCGGTGCCATCGAGGCGCTCGAAGCGGCCGGTTTCGCCATCGTCGCCATCGCCGGTAGCTCGATGGGCGCGCTGGTCGGCGGCATCCACGCTGCCGGACGCTTGGGCATCTATCGTGACTGGGTGACCTCGCTGGCCAAGATGGACGTGCTGCGGCTGGTCGACTGGACGCTGTCCGGACCCGGCCTGATCAAGGGCGAACGCATCATCGCTGCACTGCGCGAGCTGGTCGGCGATGTCGATATCGAACAGCTGGCGATACCGTTCACCGCGGTCGCCACCGACATCGAGCGCCAGCGCGAGGTGTGGATCTCCAGCGGTTCGCTGTTCGAGGCCATCCGCGCCTCGATTGCGATCCCGACCCTGTTCCACCCGCAGATCCTGCACGGCCGGCGCCTGGTCGATGGTGGCCTGCTCAATCCGGTGCCGGTGACGCCGCTGCTGCGTGAGCGCTTCGACTACCTGGTCGTGGTCAGCGTGGACGGCCCCGCCGAGGCCGCGCCGCCGCCGCCGGAAGCGCCGCCGCGCGGGCCGTACCGGCAGAAGATCGCGGCCCTCGTCGAGCAGCTGCTGGGGCGTGGCTCAGCGCTGGCGCTCGCGCACGAGCCGGGCCGGATGGAGCTGATGGGGCAGGCGCTGGATCTGATGCAGGCCAACCTGGCGCACCTGCGACTGGCGGCGTACCGACCGGACCTGCTGATCGAGATTCCGCGCAACGCCTGCGCGATGTACGAGTTCTACCGTGCCGAGGAGATGATCGCACTCGGCCGCGCGCGCGCCGAACGCGCCATCGCCGCGTGGCGCGGGCCCGGCGGCGCTACAGCCCTGGGCGGCCTGCCGCCGCGCTAAACTTGCCGACTTGAGACAGCCGCCCGCAAAGGCGGCCATCCAGGCCTACAGGCATGGCGCGCGCGCCAGCACCGCGGAGGGATTTGATGGAACCGTTCGACGATCTGCTGCACCAGGACCCCGACCCGACCGAAACCCGCGAGTGGGTCGAGTCGCTGTCCGCCGTCATCGATCATGAGGGCGCCGAGCGCGCGCACTACCTGCTCGAGCGCATGGTCGATACCACCCGCCGCGCCGGCGGCCATCTGCCATTCGAGCCCACCACCGAGTATGTCAACACCATCCCGGCGCATCTCGAGGCCAAGTGCCCGGGCGATGCGGCGATGGAATGGCGCATCCGCTCGCTGATCCGCTGGAACGCGATGGCGATGGTGATCCGCGCCAACCGCAAGCCCGGCGAGCTGGGCGGACACATCGCCAGCTTTGCCTCCTCGGCGACGCTCTACGACGTCGGCTTCAACCATTTCTGGCGCGCGCAGGGTGCCGAGCATCCCGGCGACCTGGTGCTGCATCAGGGCCACTCCAGTCCCGGCATCTACGCGCGCGCCTTTCTCGAGGGGCGCATCGACGCGGCGCAGCTCGACCGCTTTCGCATGGAAGTCGGTGGCGGCGGTCTGCCGTCGTATCCGCATCCGTGGCTGATGCCGGACTTCTGGCAGGTGCCGACGGTGTCGATGGGGCTGGGTCCGATCCAGGCGATCTACCAGGCGCAATTTTCCAGGTACCTCGAGAATCGCGGCCTGCTGCCCAAGAGCGACCGCAAGATCTGGTGCTTCATGGGCGACGGCGAGAGCGACGAGCCGGAGTCGCTGGGCGCCATCTCGCTGGGCGGCCGCGAGCGTCTCGACAACCTGATCTTCGTCGTCAACTGCAACCTGCAGCGCCTGGACGGCCCGGTGCGCGGCAACGGCAAGATCATCCAGGAGCTGGAGGGCGTGTTCCGCGGCGCCGGCTGGAACGTGATCAAGGTGGTCTGGGGCAGCTACTGGGACCCGCTGCTGGCGCGCGACAGCAGCGGCCTGCTGCGCCAGCTGATGATGGAAACCGTGGACGGCGAGTACCAGGCCTGCAAGGCCTTCGGTGGCGCCTACACGCGCGAGCATTTCTTCGGCAAGTACCCCGAGCTGAAGGCGATGGTCGCCAACCTGTCCGACGAAGACATCTGGCGCCTCAACCGCGGCGGCCACGATCCGCACAAGGTCTATGCCGCCTACCACGCGGCGGTGAACCACAGCGGCCAGCCGACCGTGATCCTGGCCAAGACCGTCAAGGGCTACGGCATGGGCGAGGCCGGCGAGTCGCAGAACATCACCCACCAGCAGAAGAAGATGGACAACGCCGCGGTACGCGCCTTCCGCGACCGCTTCAACATCCCGGTGTCCGACGCCACTCTCGACGAGGTGCCGTACTACCACCCCGGCAAGGATTCGCCCGAGGTCGAATACCTGCACGAACGCCGCAAGGCGCTGGGCGGCTTTCTGCCACAGCGCCGGCGCAAGGCCGACGTGTCACCGCCGGCGCCGGGCCTGGAAGCGCTGGCGGCGATCACCAAGGGCACCGGCGAGCGTGAGATCAGCACCACGATGGCCTTCGTGCGCGGCCTCAATCTGCTGCTGCGCGACCCGGCGGTCGGCCCGCGCATCGTGCCGATCGTTGCCGACGAGGCGCGCACCTTCGGCATGGAGGGCATGTTCCGCCAGATCGGCATCTACGCGCCGTTCGGGCAGAAGTACAAGCCGCAGGACGCCGACCAGCTGATGTTCTACCGCGAGGACGAGGCCGGCCAGGTGCTGCAGGAAGGCATCAGCGAGGCCGGCGGCATGGCGGCGTGGATGGCCGGCGCGTCGAGCTATTCGATCAACAACGTGCCGATGCTGCCGGTGTTCATCTACTACTCGATGTTCGGCTTCCAGCGCGTCGGCGATCTGGCCTGGGCCGCGGGCGACATGCGCTGCCGCGGTTTCCTGATCGGCGGCACATCGGGCCGCACCACGCTCAACGGCGAGGGCCTGCAGCACGAGGACGGCCACTCGCACCTGCTCGCCGGCGCCGTGCCCAACTGCCGCGCCTACGATCCGACCTTCGCCTACGAGGTCGCGGTGATCCTGCAGGACGGCGTACGCCGCATGCTCACCGAGCAGGAGGATCACTACTACTACCTGACGGTGATGAACGAAAACTACCCGCATCCGGACATGCCCGAGGGCGCCGCGGCGGGCATCGTCAAGGGCATGTATCTGTTGCGGGACGCGGGACTGGGGAGCCGGGACGCGGGACTGGAGAGCCGGGACTCGGGACCCGGGACCCGGGACCCGGGGAATGGCAAAGCCAAGGGCAAGGGCAAGAACAAGAACGGGGCGCCGTGCGTGCAACTGCTGGGCTCGGGGGCGATCCTGCGCGAGTGCATCGCCGCGGCCGAGTTGCTGGACAAGGAGTTCGGCGTCTGCGCCGATCTCTGGTCCTGCCCCAGCTTCAACGAACTGCGCCGCGACGGCTTCGACTGCGAGCGCTGGAACCGCCTGCATCCCGAGGCCACGCCGCGGCAGCCGTGGGTGACGCAATGCCTGGCCGACCGCGCCGGTCCGGCGATCGCCGCCACCGACTACGTGCGCGGCTTCGCCGACCAGATTCGCGCCTTCATCCCGGACGGCAGGCGCTACACCGTGCTCGGCACCGACGGCTTCGGCCGTTCCGACACCCGCGAACACCTGCGCGGCTTCTTCGAGGTCGACCGCTACTGGATCGCGCACGCCGCGCTGGCCGCGCTGGCCGCGGAGGGCGCGGTCCATGCTCAGGACGTCGCCCGCGCGATGAAGCTGTGGAAGCTCGATCCGGACAAGCCCGATCCGGTGACGACGTGATGGCCGTCGCGGCGCGCCCGGCTGTCATGACTGCGGCACGCCGCGCGACGATCGCGTTGCGCTTGCGCGCTGCACCAACACCCGAGACCTGCTGATGCGCATCCTTCCCCCGCGCCACGCCCTGATCGCTGTCGCGGCGACCCTGCTGGCCGCCTGCTCGTCCTCGCAGCAGACACCGACGCCGGCGCAGCAGGCCGCGCAGCAGCAGGCGGCGCAGGCCGCCGCCGCGGCCAAGGAGTACACGCTCTACCAGCAGCTGCTGGCCTCGCACAGCGACGCGCTGGCGGTGCCCATCGGGCAGGAGATCGTCAGCAAGTATCCCGGCACGCCGGCCGCGGTGGCGGTGCAGCAGACTCTGCCGGCGCTCGCCGCCAGGGCCGCGACGGTCGCCGAGCGCCAGCGTCTGCGCGCGCTGTGGCTGTACCAGGCCGCGCCGATGGCGGGTGGCCGGCAGACCACCGCCGCGATCAGCGCCATCAAGCCCGATGGCGACCGCAGCGCGGTGCGGCTGGTGCTGCGCCGGCACACGCTCTGGGGCCAGAGTGTCTATCTCTACGACGACAGCAACGCCGGCTTCGTCTGCAAGGGCCTGTGCACGCTGGC
>DATLSL010000082.1:0-2644 GCA_035534135.1 Rhodanobacteraceae bacterium
GACATCCTGGCCCGGAACAATGCCTGCGCCGACGCGAACCGGCGCTGGTTCGGCGAGCACGGCGTGTTCGCCATCAACCTGGTGTCCAGCCCCGGCTCGGGCAAGACCTCGCTGCTGGTGCGCACCATCGAGGCCTTGCACGGCGCGTTGCCGCTGGCCGTGATCGAGGGCGACCAGCAGACCGCGCGCGACGCCGACCGCATCCGCGCTGCCGGCGCGCCGGCGCTGCAGATCAATACCGGCAAGGGCTGCCATCTCGACGCGGCGATGCTCGGCCATGCCATCGGGCACCTGGTACCCGCGGATGACAGCCTGCTGCTGATCGAGAACGTCGGCAACCTGGTCTGTCCGGCCGGGTTCGATCTCGGCGAGGCGCACAAGGTCGTGGTGCTGTCGGTGACCGAGGGCGAGGACAAGCCGCTGAAGTACCCGGACATGTTCCATGCCGTGGACCTGATGCTGCTCAACAAGATAGACCTGTTGCCGCACCTGCACTTCGATGTGGCGCAGTGCATCGCCAACGCACGCCGCATCAATCCGGGGCTCGAGGTCATCGAGTTGTCGGCGGAGAGCGGTGCCGGACTGTCCGCGTGGCTCGACTGGCTGCATCGTGGCGTCGTCGCGGCCCGGCAGCGCAGGAGCGCCGGGCCGGAAGCGCAACTTGCGGCGAAAGGCTGAGCGCCGCGCGATGACGTCGCCGGCCAGCCAGGACCGCACGATCGCCGCGCAACGGCGCCTGCGCGTGCGCGGCGTGGTGCAGGGCGTGGGATTCCGGCCCTTCGTCTGGCATCTGGCGCGCGATCTCGGTCTGGCTGGCTGGGTGCGCAACGATGCTGCGGGTGTGGAGATCCTGCTGCAGGGCGAGGCCGACGCCATCGATGCCTTCACCCGCCGTCTGCGTCACGAGCGCCCGGCGCTGGCGCGCATCGACGCGGTGGGCTGGGACGATCAGGCGCCGACGCGGGCTTTCGGCGGATTCGCGATCGCGGCCAGTGGCGCGGGCGCCGCGCGCACCATGATCGGACACGACACCGCCGTCTGCGCCGATTGCCTCGCCGAGATGTTCGATCCGCACACGCGCCGCTGGCGCTACGCCTTCACCAACTGTACCCATTGCGGTCCGCGTTACACGATCACCCGCCACCTGCCCTATGACCGTTCGCAGACCAGCATGGCGGCTTTCCCGATGTGCGCCGCCTGCGCTGCGGAATATGCGGACCCGGCCGACCGGCGCTTCCACGCCGAGCCGATCGCCTGCCCTGCCTGTGGCCCCCGACTGCGCTGGCTCGACGCGACCGGTCGGTCGCAGCCCGGCGTCGATGCACTGGCAGCGGCGGTCGCTGCGCTGCGCGCCGGCGCGATCGTGGCGATCAAGGGACTCGGCGGCTTCCACCTGGCCTGCGACGCGCGCAACGCCACCGCGGTGCGGCGCCTGCGCCAGCGCAAGCAGCGCGAGCAGAAGCCCTTCGCGCTGATGCTGGCCAATACGCACTCGGCGAGCGCGCTGGTGCATCTGGATGCGGCGCAGTGCGCGCTGCTGGCATCGCCCGAGCGCCCGATCGTCCTGCTCGACAAGTGTCCGGGTGCGGATGCCGAGCTCGCTGGCATCGCCGAGGGCATGGCCTGCCTCGGCATCATGCTGCCGTACACGCCGCTGCATGCCCTGCTGTTCCATGAATACGCAGGGCGGCCCGCCGGCACCGGCTGGCTGCTGGACGGTGACTCGCCGGTGCTGGTGATGACCAGCGCCAACCCCGGAGGCGAGCCGCTGGTGTCCGGCGATGCCGAGGCGCTGGAGCGTCTCGACGGCATCGCGGATGCCTTCCTGACCCACGATCGCGACATCGTCGTGCGCTGCGACGACAGCGTGCTGCGTCAGGACGGGCCGGACATCCGGTTCATTCGCCGAGCGCGCGGCTACACGCCGCGAGCCATCCGGCTTGCCGACGATGGTCCTGCGGTGCTCGCGCTCGGCGCCCATCTCAAGGACACCCTTTGCGTGACGCGTGGCGACGAGGCATTCGTGTCGCAGCACATCGGCACGCTCGACAATGTCGCCAGCGTGCGGATGCTCGAGGAGGTCGAGGCGCATCTGCTGGATCTGCTGCAGGTGCAGCCGGCGGCCGTGGCACATGACCTGCATCCGGACTTCGCCAGCACGCGCCTGGCGCAGGCCATGGCCCGGCGTCTCGCGATCCCCTGCTTCGCCGTGCAGCACCATCACGCGCACATCGCCGCGGTGGCGGCCGAACACCGGCATGCCGGCCCGCTGCTGGGACTGGCACTGGATGGCGTGGGCCTGGGCAGCGACGGTGGCGCCTGGGGAGGCGAGTTGCTGCGCGTTGACGGCGCCGCCTGCATCCGTCTCGACCATCTGCGCGCCCTGGCGCTGCCCGGTGGCGATCGCGCCGCGCGCGAGCCCTGGCGCATGGCCGCGGCGGCGCTGCAGGCGCTGGGATGCGGCGACGAGATCGCCCGGCGATTTCCGCGCCAGTCCGCGGCGCCAGCCTTACAGCGCTGGCTTGCCGCGGCGGCCGCGCCGCCGGCGACCACCAGCCTCGGACGCTGGTTCGACGCGGCGGCGGGGCTGCTCGGCTTGTGCGAGGTGATGGATTTCGAGGCGCAGGCGGCGCTGCGGCTGGAG
>DATLSL010000083.1:0-10012 GCA_035534135.1 Rhodanobacteraceae bacterium
CGGTTTCCAGGCCGGCGTGTCGTCCACCGACATCATCCTGGTGTTCCGCAGCGAGCGCGGCGTCGACCGCCTGGTGCACGGCGAGTTCACCCTCGGCGCCGACCTCGCCGTCGCCGCCGGTCCGGTCGGGCGCTACGCCAATGCCTCCACCAACGGTCAGCTGAGCGCCGAGATCTACTCCTACTCGCGTTCGCGCGGCCTGTTTGCCGGCGTCGCCCTGGACGGCGCGCGCATCGGCATCGACGATTCCGCCGACCAGCGCGTGTACGGCAAGGACATCACCGCGCGGCGCATCTTCGAGGGCCAGGTCAACCAGGTGCCGCAGCCGGTCGTTGATTTCAGGGACCGGCTCGAGGAGTACACTCAAAAATGACCGTTTTGCCGACCGGTGCGCCGCGCGCCGCGGCCCAGTGAGGTGATGTATGGGTTTCGACAGCATCTGGCATTGGCTGATCGTGCTCGTGATCGTGCTGCTGATCTTCGGCACCGGCAAACTGCGCAACGCCGGCAGTGACATCGGTGCGGCGATCCGCAACTTCAAGAAAGGCATGCACGACGGCGACGAGGACACCAAGGCCAAGACCGTCGAGCAGTTGAAGGCCGATCCGCCGGCCGACGCCGCCGCCAAGAGCGCCAGCGAGTCGCGCGACCGCGCTCCCTGAGTCCCCGTGTTCGGCATCGACTTCAACGAGCTGCTGCTGATCGCGGTGGTGGCCTTGATGGTGCTCGGTCCCGAGCGCCTGCCGGGTGCCGCGCGCACCGCCGGTGCGCTGGCGCGACGCGCGCGCCATGCCTGGGCCAGCGTGCAGAGCGAGGTCGAGCGCGAACTCGAGGCTGAGTCCATCAAGCACGAGATCGGCGGTGTCGTGGCCGGTTTCCGCACCGTCGCCGAGCCCCTGGCCGCGCAGGCGCGCGCCGCGGCGGCCGAGCTGGCCAGCGGCGGTCAGCAGGCGATCGGCGAGCTGCGCGCGGCGGCGGCCTCCGCTGCCACGGGCAGCGCCGGGCAACCCGCAGCGGTCGGTGCCGGGGTGACGTCCACCGACGTCGCGACCGCAGTCACTGATCCGGGTGCCGATCCGGCGGTCGCTGCCGACAGCCGTGCGGGTGCCCAGGCGGTGCTGGCCGCCGCCTTGCGCGAACTGGCCGATGCCTTGACGAGGCAGCCGCTGCCGGGCGCCACGGCCGGCGACGAACTGCGTGCGGCGGCGGCCGGATTGCGCGATGCCGCTCAGCATCTGGCCGCATTGAATCCGGCTGCACGCATCGAGGCCGCGCATGACCGTGACGCCGCCGCCTGACCCGGCCGCGGCCGAGCAGGGCTTTTTCGGCCATCTGCTCGAGCTGCGTTCGCGCCTGCTGAAGGCGGCGCTGGCGGTGCTGCTGGTGCTGCTGGCGCTGCTGCCGTTTTCCGAGAAGCTCTACGCCTGGCTGGCGCGGCCGTTGATCGAGCGTCTGCCGCAGGGCTCGCACATGATCGCGATCGAGGTCGCCAGTCCGTTCCTGACGCCGGTCAAGCTGGCCTTCGTCACCGCGATCTTCGTGGCGATGCCGGTGGTGCTGTACCAGATCTGGGCCTTCGTCAGTCCGGGTCTGTACCGCCACGAGAAGCGCCTGGCGCTGCCCTTGCTGGCATCCGCGGTGCTGCTGTTCTACGTCGGTTGCGCGTTCGCCTATTTTCTGGTGCTGCCGGCGGCATTTCACTTCCTCACCCTGATCACTCCGGCCGGGGTGACGATGATGACCGACATCAGCAAGTACCTCGACTTCGTGCTGACGATGTTCTTCGCCTTCGGCATGTGTTTCGAGGTGCCGGTGGCGGTGGTGCTGCTGGTGGCTCTGGGCGTGGTGACGCCGGACAAGCTGCGCCGCGCGCGCCGCTATGTGATCGTCGGCGCCTTCGTGGTCGCCGCGGTGCTGAGTCCGCCCGACGTGATGTCGCAGATCCTGCTCGCGGTGCCGATGATCCTGCTCTACGAGGTCGGCGTGCTTGCCGCGGCCGCGCTGATGCGCGACCGCGAGGCGCGGCGTGGTGCGGACTCGCGCGTCGACTGATGGCGCTCAGGCGAGTGCGGGCTGCGGCGCGTCGGGTTGCGCTTCCGGCGCGGCGTGGCGGAACGCCTCCCGCTCCATGCAGGCGGCGTGGACGCGGCGCAGATGGGGCCAGGGCGACAGGTCCACGCCCCAGCGGTGCGCGTTGTAGATCTGCGGCACCAGGCACAGGTCGGCCAGCCCCGGCGAGTCGGCTTCGCAGAACACGCCGGTCGAGGGGCTGTCGGCCAGCAGTTGCTCGAACGCGGCCAGACCGGTGCTGATCCAGTGCCGGACCCAGCGCTCGCGCTCGACCTCGGGGGTGTTGAATTCGCGATCGAGGTACTTCAGCACGCGCTGGTTGCCCAGCGGGTGGATGTCGCAGGCGATCAGCTGCGCCAGCGCGCGCACCCGCGCTCGCGCCCGCGCCGTCACCGGCAGCAGCTTGGCCTCGCCCTCGTAGGCCTCGTCGAGATACTCGACGATCGCCAGCGACTGCCGGATCACGCGGTCGCCGTCCAGCAGGACGGGCAGCAGGCCCTGCGGGTTGATCTCGAGGTAGGCCGGTGCATGCTGCTCGCCGTCATCCTTGACCAGATTGACGCAGCGCAGCTCGTAGGGCAGACCCTTGAGGTTGAGCGCGATACGTACGCGGAAGGCCGCGCTCGAGCGCCAGTAGCTGTACAGCACCAGGCCGCCTTTCATGGGACGTCTCCGCCGAATCCGTGGCCCAGCGTACGCGCGCATCGCCCCGGTTTGAAGGGGGGTGATTTGCGCTGCGTTCGCGCCGGCCCCGACAATAGGCGTCTTCAAGGGCGTGCGCGCCGTCGGCGCCGTTGCGCCGACATCCCTCGGGCACCTGCCGGAACCGCCATGTCCTTCCTCCGCATGACCGACCTCGACCTGCGCGGCAAGCGCGTGCTGATCAGGGAAGACCTCAACGTCCCCCTGCAGGACGGCCGCATTACCTCGACGCAGCGGCTCGGGGCCGCACTGCCGACCCTGCGCGCGGCGCGCGATGCCGGCGCCCGCGTGCTGGTGCTCTCGCACCTCGGCCGGCCACGGGAAGGCGTGTTCGCGGAAGCCGAGTCGCTGGCGCCGGTCGCCGCCTGGCTGAGCGCAGCGCTGGGTCAGCCGGTGCGGCTGATCCGCGATTATCTCGACGGCGTCGAAGCCGCGCCCGGCGCGGTGGTGCTGCTGGAGAACTGCCGCATGAACGTCGGCGAGGGCAGGGATGATCCCGCGCTGGCAGCGAAGTACGCGGCACTGTGCGACGTGTTCGTGATGGATGCTTTCGGCACCGCGCACCGCGCGCAGGCCTCGACCCACGGTGTGATCCGTGCCGCGAAGATCGCCTGCGCCGGCCCGCTGCTGGCCGCCGAACTCGACGCGCTGGGCCGCGCGCTGGAGCATCCGGCCAGGCCGCTGCTGGCGATCGTCGCGGGATCCAAGGTCTCGACCAAGCTGACCCTGCTCGAGAACCTGATCGGCAAGGTCGACCAGTTGATCGTTGGCGGCGGGATCGCCAATACCTTCATCGCCGCCTTGGGCCACGGTATCGGCAAGTCGCTGCACGAGCCCGACCTGCTCGACGCCGCGCGCCGGGTGCTGGCCCGCGCCGCCGCGCGTGGCGCCGAGGTGCCGCTGCCGGTCGATGTGGTGGTGGCGCCGCGCTTCGCCGCGGATGCGCCGGCCACGGTCAAGCGCATCGAGGATGTCGGTGCCGAGGACCTGATCCTCGACATCGGCCCGGAGACCGCCGCACGGTACGCGGAGATGATTTCGCGTGCGGGCACCGTGGTCTGGAACGGCCCGGTCGGCGTGTTCGAGTTCGACGCCTTCGGCAAGGGCACCGAAACGCTGGCGCACGCGATCGCGGATTCCGCTGCGTTTTCGCTTGCCGGCGGCGGCGACACCCTGGCCGCGGTGGACAAGTACGGCATCGCCGACCGCGTCGGCTACATCTCCACCGGCGGCGGCGCCTTTCTCGAATTCCTCGAGGGCAGGGAACTGCCGGCAGTGGCCGCGTTGCGCGCGCGCGGCAAGGCCTGAAGCACATGCTGCTGCTGTTCGATCTCGATGGCACGCTGATCGATTCGGCGCCCGGCATCATCGCCTGCATCGAGCACGCCTGTACCGCCATGAGTGTGGCAGCGCCGCCGCGCGCGGTGCTGCGCGGCTGGATCGGACCGCCGCTGGGCGAAACCTTTCCGGGCGTGGTGGGCAGCGACCCGGGGCGCGTGGATGCGGCCATTGCCCATTACCGCGAGCGTTTCGACCGCATCGGTTGGCGCGAGCATCGGGTCCATGCCGGCATGGATGCGGTGATCGCCGCGCAGCGCGCAGCCGGACACACGCTGGCCATCGTCACCACCAAGGTGCAGACCCAAGCCGAGCGCATTGTCGCCGCGTTGCCCTTCGGCGACGCCTTTGCCCGCGTTTATGGCCCCACAGCCGACGCTCGGCATTGCGAGAAGGCACAGATGATCGCGCAGGCGATGGCCGACTTCCGCCATGCCGCAGCGGCAACGCGCGTGATCGGCGATCGCCACCACGACATCGCCGGTGCGCGCGCCCACGGCGTCGCCAGCTGCGGCGTGCTCTGGGGCTACGGCAGCGCCAGCGAGCTTGAAGCCGCCGGTGCCACGGTGCTGGTTGAGCAACCCGCTGCCCTGGCGGCGTGGCTCAGCGATCCCGCCGCGCCGGCAACGTCGCGCAGCGCCCGCGCGGCTACGCTATAGACTTCCGCCATCCTGCCGCCAAGGACCCCGGCCTCATGAAAACCCTGCTCGTCACCGGCGGCGCCGGTTTCATCGGCGGCAACTTCGTGCTCGATGCGCTCGCGCGCGGCGACCGCGTCGTCAACCTCGACAAGCTGACCTACGCCGGCAACCTCGACACCCTGGCCGCGGTGCGCGGCAATCCGCACCACGCCTTCGTGCAGGGCGACATCGGCGATCGCGCCCTGGTCGCCAGGCTGCTGGCCGAGCATGCCGTGGACGCGGTGATCAACTTCGCCGCCGAATCGCATGTGGACCGTTCGATCGACGGCCCCGCCGCTTTCATCGAGACCAACGTGGCCGGCACCCTGGCCCTCTTGGAAGCGGCCCGCGACTACTGGAAGGCACTGCCGCTGGAACGTCAGGACGGCTTTCGCTTCCTGCACATCTCCACCGATGAGGTCTACGGCTCGCTGGGGCCGGTCGGGCGTTTCACCGAGGCCACGGCGTACGCGCCCAATTCGCCCTACTCGGCGTCCAAGGCCGCCTCGGATCATCTGGTGCGCGCCTTCCACCACACCTGGGGTCTGCCGGTGCTGACCACGAATTGCTCCAACAACTACGGGCCGTACCAGTTTCCGGAAAAGCTCATTCCGCTGACGATCCAGAAGGCGCTGCACGGCGAGCCGCTGCCGGTGTACGGCGATGGCCGCAACGTACGCGACTGGTTGTACGTCGGTGACCACTGCGCGGCGATCCGGCGCGTGCTGGAGGGCGGCCGCACGGGCGAGACCTACAATGTCGGCGGTGACGCCGAGCGCGAGAACCTGCACGTGGTGCGCGGCATCTGCGCGCTGCTGGACGCGCGCCGGCCGTTGGCCGATGGTCGTCCGCGCGAATCGCTGATCACCTTTGTCAAGGACCGCCCGGGCCACGACCGCCGCTACGCGATCGACGCCGGCAAGATCCAGCGCGAGCTGGGCTGGGCGCCTGCGGTCGGTTTCGAGGAAGGCATCGCCCGCACCGTCGACTGGTACCTCGATCATCAGCCCTGGGTAGCGCGGGTGCTGGATGGCAGCTATCGGCTGGAACGGATCGGGCGAGCCGGGATTTGACGCGAGATGCGTTGACTGCGCGTGCAGGAAAGCACGCGCGAACGGCGGCAGCCGGCCCGCCGGGCGAGCGCCAGGAAGGCGCGAGTAGTCGCATCTCGCGCTGGCGAGCGCCGGCACCAAGGATGTGCCGGCGGGGGAACGTTCCAGGGAAGGTTTCTTGCAAAAGGGCACGCGCATGACCACCCGCAAAGGCATCATTCTCGCCGGCGGCTCCGGCACCCGGCTGTATCCGGTGACGCAGGCGATCAGCAAGCAGCTGCTGCCGATCTACGACAAGCCGATGATCTACTACCCGCTGGCGGTGCTGATGCTGGCCGGCATCCGCGAGCTGCTGATCATCAACACCCCGCACGAGCAGGCCCTGTTCCAGCGCCTGCTGGGTGACGGTTCGCAGTGGGGGCTGGACATCCGCTACGCGGTGCAGCCCTCGCCCGACGGGCTGGCGCAGGCATTCCTTATCGGCCGCGAGTTCATCGCCGGGCAGCCCAGTTGCCTGGTGCTGGGCGACAACATCTTCTACGGCCACGGCCTGACCGAGCTGCTGCAGCGCGCCGACGCGCGCGAACGCGGCGCCACCGTGTTCGGCTACTGGGTGCGCGATCCCCAACGCTATGGTGTGGCGGAATTCGATGCAACCGGCCGCGTGATCGGCCTGGAAGAAAAGCCCGCGCAGCCCAAGTCCAGCTACGCCGTCACCGGGCTGTACTTCTACGACGGGCGCGTCTGCGATTTCGCGGCTGCCCTCAAGCCCTCGCCGCGCGGCGAGCTGGAGATCACCGACCTCAATCGCTGTTACCTCGACGACGGCGCGCTGATGCTGGAGCGTCTGGGTCGCGGCTACGCCTGGCTGGACACCGGCACCCACGAGTCGCTGATCGAAGCCGCCAACTACATCGAGACCATCGAGAACCGTCAGGGCCTGAAGGTTTGCTGCCCCGAGGAGATCGCCTTCCTCAACGGCTGGATCGACGCCGAACAGGTGCTGCGCCTGGCCGCGCCACTGGCCAAGTCCGGCTACGGCCAGTACCTGCAGTCGCTGGTCGCGCATGGAGCGGTGCGATGAGGCGTATCGACAGCGCGCTGGCTGGCGCATGCGTGATCGAACCCGACGTCCACGGCGACCCTCGGGGCTATTTCTACGAAAGCTTCCATCAGGCGAAGTACGCCGAGCTCGGACTGGGCGATCTCCACTTCGTGCAGACCAATGTCTCGCGCTCGGCGCGTGGCGTGCTGCGCGGCCTGCACTACCAGTGGCCGCAGCCGCAGGGCAAGCTGGTCAGCGTGCTCGAGGGCGAGGTCTGGGACGTGGCTGTCGATATCCGCCGCGGCTCGCCGACCTTCGCACGCTGGGCGGCGGCGGTACTGTCGGCCGAGAACCATCGCCACTTCTGGGTCCCGGAAGGCTTTGCCCACGGTTTCTGCGTGCTGTCGGAGTTCGCCACCTTCAGCTACCAGTGCACCGCGCTGTACGACCGCGCCGCTGACGCCGCGGTGCGCTGGAACGACGCCGCCATCGCCGTGGATTGGCCGATCAGTGCGCCGCAGCTCTCCGACAAGGATGCGCGCGCGCCGTTTCTGGACGAGGTGCCGCCGCAGCGCCTGCCGGAGTATCGGCCGTGAGGATCCTGCTGCTGGGCGGCAACGGCCAGGCCGGCTTCGAGCTGATGCGCGCGCTGGGACCGCTGGGAGAAATGATGGTGACCACGCGCGACGGCCTGCTGCCCGGTGGCGCGCCCTGCCTGCGCGCGGATCTCGCCGACAGCGACGCCGCGTTGATCGCGCTGCTCGATCGCAGCGCGCCCGACCTGATCGTCAACGCGGCGGCGTATACCGCGGTGGACCGTGCCGAAGACGAGCCGGCCCTCGCGCAGCGCATCAACGGCGCCGCCGTCGGCACGCTGGGGCGCTGGGCCGCACCGCGCGGCGTGCCGGTGATCCACTACTCCACCGACTACGTTTTCGACGGTCGTGCCACGCGGCCGTGGTGCGAAGACGACGCCACCGCGCCGCTGGGCGTCTACGGCGCGAGCAAGCGTGCCGGCGAGCGGGCGTTGATCGCCGCCGGCGCTCCGCATCTGATCCTGCGCAGCTCCTGGGTGTATGCCGCGCGCGGCCACAACTTCCTGCGCTCCATGCTGCGCCTGGCTGTCGAGCGCGATGTGCTGCGAGTGGTCGACGACCAGATCGGGGCGCCGACACCGGCGCGCCTGATCGCCAACGCCACGGCCGCGATCGTCGCCCGCCTGGCGCCGCGCGGTATTTTTGCGGCCGACGCACCCTGGGGCATTTATCACCTGACCGCCGGCGGCCAGACCAGCTGGTGCGGTTTCGCCCGCGCGATCCTGCAGACGGCGCAGCGTGCGGGTCTGATCGTCCGCGCTCCCGAAGTGCAGGCGATTGCCAGCGCCGATTACCCGACGCGCGCACAGCGGCCGGCCTGGTCGGTGCTCGACTGCACGCGCGTGCAGGACCGCTTCGACCTGCGCTTGCCGTCCTGGGAGACCGCGCTCAACGCCGTGATCGGCGAGCTGGCGACACCGCGCTGAGGCCGTGGCCGCCCGCCTTCCGTCCGTGCCCGACGGATCGGGACGACGATGCGGGCCACGCCATCGCGGTCATCACCGCACGCGGGCTTTGCAGCCCGACGAGTGCGATGATCTGCGCCGTGCGAAGCTAAGGAAGGTCTGAACTTGTTCAGACCTTCCTCAAGCCGTGGGTGGCTTGTCGCGCATCGAGCTCGCAAGTGCTTGATGCGGTTCCCGAATGATCACACTCACCCGGAGCCCTGCCATGCCGCTGCTGATCCTCGGTCTGCTGATCTTTCTGGGTGTGCATTCACTGCGCCTGTTCGCGGACGACTGGCGCACGAGGATGATCGCGCGGCTGGGCGCCAACGCATGGAAGGGGCTGTACGCGCTGGTTGCGGTCGCCGGCTTCGTGCTGATCGTGTGGGGCTTCGGGTTGGCGCGCCAGCATGCGCTGTTGCTGTACGCGCCGCCGCCGTGGCTGATGCAGCTCAATGCGCTGTTCACCCTGGTCGCGTTTGTGCTGGTCGCTGCCGCGTATGTGCCGCGCAATCATCTCAAGGCGAAGATCGGCCATCCGATGCTGGCCGGCGTCAAGGTCTGGGCGCTCGGGCATTTGCTGGCGATCGGCTTCCTGCACGACGTCGTGCTGTTCGGCGCGTTCCTGCTGTGGGCGATCGCCGATTTTGTCGTCTCGCGCCGGCGCGATCGGCGGGCGGGCGTCATCTATCCGCAGGGCACGCTGGCGGGCGATGCGCTGACGCTGGTGATCGGCATCGCGGCGTGGGCGATCTTCGCGTTCTGGCTGCACGCGCGCCTGATCGGCGTGAGTCCGTTCGGCGTGTCCTGATGGCGCCGGCGCCGGCGCCGCGTCCGCGGCCCGCGCGTCAGGCGTGCGCCGCGGCACCGAAAAACCAGTAACACACCGCGATCGAGGCGAGCACCCCGGCCAGATCCGCCAGCAGGGCGCAGCCGACGGTGTGGCGCACGCGGCGGATGCCGACCGCGCCGTAGTACACCGCGACCACGTAGAACGTGGTCTCGGTGCTGCCCTGCATGGTCGCGGCGGTCAGCGCCGGAAAACTGTCGACGCCGTAGTGGCGCATGGTCTCGATCAGCATCGCGCGCGCCGCGCTGCCCGACAGCGGCTTGACCAGCGCGGTCGGCAGGGCGGGCACGAAGGCATCGTTGAATCCGAGGCCGTGCACCGCCCAGCGAATGCCATCCAGTGCAAAACCCAGCGCCCCCGAGGCGCGCAGCACGCCGACGGCGCAGAGCATCGCGACCAGATACGGCAGCAGATCGCGCGCCACGCCGAAGCCATCCTTCGCGCCCTCGATGAAGGCCTCGTACACCGGCACGCGCCGGATGGCACCAGCGACCAGGAAGGCGACGATCACGCCGAACAGCGTCAGGTTGCCGACCAGCGACGACACGTCGGCCAGCGCCGCCGCGGAGAGCGTGGCGAGAAACGCCAGCAGGCCACCCAGCAGCAGCGCGCCGCCACCGAGCCAGGCCAGCGCCACCGGGTCCCACAATTTCAGCCGCTGCATGAAGGCCACGCTCAGCAGGCCGGTCAGCGTGGACGCGCTGGTGGCGAGCAGGATCGGCAGGAACACCAGGG
>DATLSL010000084.1:0-12525 GCA_035534135.1 Rhodanobacteraceae bacterium
CATGTCGCCGCTGCGCACTTCGACGTTGGCGAAAGGCTGCAGACGTGTGCGCGCCGCTGCGACCACGCGCTCGCTGGCGTCGACGCACAGGATCGAGCGCGCGTGCGGGGCCAGCAGCTCGCCGAGCACGCCATCGCCGGAGGCGATGTCGAGCACGTCGCCGGTTTCCTGCAGCTGCAGCATCGCGCGCGCCAGCGTTTCCCAGGTGCGGCCGGGGGAATAGTGGCGCTCCATGTCGCCGGCGACGCTGTCGGCCCAACCGGAATCGCGTGCCCGCTGCGCCAGCACGTCGGGCAGCCGCTGCGCATCGGCATCGAGCACGGCGTCATCGATCTGTTCACGCAGCGCCTGCAGCAGCGCGTCGCGGTGCAGATCGCTGCCGTGCTGGGCGCGGTAGTAAGCCGAAACGCCGGCGCGGCGGTCGCGTACCAGGCCGGCCTCGCGCAACTTGGCCAGATGCGTGGACACGCGCGGCTGCGCCAGATGCAGCACCGCAGCGAGTTCGGCGACGGTCAGCTCCTCGCGCTCGAGCAGCGCCAGCAGGCGCACCCGGGTCGGGTCGGAGAGCAGGCGCAGCAGGGTGCTGGTGTCGGTCAGGTCCATCGCTATATCCATTTATCGCGATGAAAGGATGGAAAGGCTAGGCTGACGGTCGCCGCGCGTCAAGGCAGTAAACTGGACGCTTTGCCGGAGGCGTTCATGCGTCTGTGTGGCCTGCTTGCCCTGGTGTTGCTGATCGTGACCGCGGGTGCTCGCGCAGTTACGGTGCCCACTTCCGCGTTCCTGCGCCAGCCGGCGCCCGCAGGCGGTCTGCCATACCGCCTGTACCTGCCGCCGTTTGTCCATCCCGGCGAACGTCTGCCGCTGATCGTGTTCCTGCACGGCTCGGACCAGGACGGCACCGACAACGCGGCGCAGATCGCCTATGGCGGCAACGGTGCTCTGGAACTGCTCGACGATGCGGTATCCAAGCGCATTCCGGTGCTGTTCGCCGCACCGCAGACGCCGCACGAGTACTGGCAGCCGGCCGCGGTGATGGCGGTGATCCGCGCCATTGAGGCGCGCTGGCCGGTGGACCGCGATCGCATCGTTCTGACCGGACTTTCCTCGGGCGCCACCGGCGTGTGGGATCTGGCCAAGGCGTGGCCGGAGCGTTTCGCCGCGCTGGTGCCGATGTCCGGCGCCACCGAGATCGCCGGATTGAACAGCATCGCGCCGGTGCCGGAGTGGGTGTTCCACTCCGCCGACGACAACGATACCAATGTGGTCACCGGCTTCGGTGGCGCGATGAAGGGTTCGCGGACCGTGGTTGCCGCGTTGCGCGCGGCCGGCGGGCAACCCTGCTACACCGAATACGCGCACGGCCCGCAGCCGGCCACGCATGTCATCTGGCCCGAGGCTTACGCCACGCCGGGACTGCTGCACTGGATCCTGGCGCAGCGCCGCGGCAAGCCTTCGCCGCTGGCGTGTCCGCCGGATGCGCGTTCGCGCTGAGCGCGCGCGCTACACTTTCCGACTCGAACGCGCCGGACCGGCGGCGCAGCCCGGAGGATCGCCATGGATTTCCGCTACACCGACGACCAGCTCGCGATCCAGTCCGTGGCGCGCGACTTCGCTTCGCGACGTATCGCGCCGGTGGCGGCGGAGTTCGACAAGTCCGGCGAGTTTCCGCTGGACAACATCCGTGAGATGGGCCAGCTCGGCCTGATGGGCATCGAGGTGCCCGTCGCGTACGGCGGCGCCGGCATGGACCCGATCAGCTATGTGCTGGCGATGATCGAGATCGCGGCCGCCGACGCCGCGCACTCGACCATCATGTCGGTCAACAATTCGCTGTTCTGCAACGGCATCCTGCAGTACGGCACCGAAGCGCAGAAGCATAAGTACGTGCGCGCGATCGCCTCGGGTGAAGCCATCGGTGCCTACGCGCTGACCGAACCGCAGTCCGGCTCGGACGCCTCCAACATGCACACCCGCGCGGTCCGCAGCGAGGACGGCAGCCACTACGTCATCAACGGCAAGAAGAGCTGGATCACTTCCGGCCCGGTGGCCAAGTACATGGTGCTGTTCGCCATCACCAGTCCCGGCAAGGGCGCCAAGGGCGTCAGCGCGTTCATCATCGACACCGCAGGCGCGGGGTTCCACCGCGGCAAGACCGAACCCAAGCTGGGCATCCGCGCCTCGGCCACCTGCGAGATCGAGTTCACCGATTACCACTGCCTCGCAGACGACCGGCTGGGCGAGGAGGGCAAGGGCTTCGGCATCGCCATGGGCGTGCTCGACGCCGGCCGCATCGGCATCGCCTCGCAGGCGATCGGCATCGCCCGCGCCGCCTACGAGGCCGCGCTGGCGTGGTCGCGCGAGCGCCAGGCGTTCGGGCAGGCGATCGGCAGTTTCCAGATGATCCAGGCCAAGATCGCCGACATGAAATGCCGCCTGGACGCGGCCACGCTGCTGACCCTGCGCGCGGCGTTCGCCAAGAACGAGGCGGTGAAGAACGGCGGCCGTTTCGGCACCGAAGCCTCGGTCGCCAAGCTGTACGCCTCGGAGGCGGCGATGTTCATCGCCCACCAGGCACTGCAGATCCACGGCGGCATGGGTTATTCCAAGGAGCTGCCGCTAGAGCGCTACTTCCGCGACGCCAAGATCACCGAGATCTACGAGGGTACCAGCGAGATCCAGCGCATGGTGATCGCGCGCAACGAGACCGGGCTGCGCTGAGCCTCAGCCCAGTCCGCCCAGTTCGCGGTTGAGCAACTCGGGTTCGGCACTGTTGAGTTCGATTACCCGCTTCAGGCGCGTCAGGCTGTCGAGATCGATGCGGTCCCAGGCCAGCGCGATGCGCTGCGACTCGACCCGTGCGGCCTCGACGCCCATGCTGATCACAACCGCATCGTGCACGCGCAGGTCCATGCGGAAACGCGCTCCCGGCACCGGATCGCAGCCGGGCGGGCGTACTACCAGCACGCCTTTCAGCGACATGTCGATCAGCTGCGTGTCCCAGTAGCCGCCGCTGGCATACAGTCGCGCGCTGCCCTCCAGCGTCAGACGCTGAAAATGGCGGCGTTCTTCGGCTGCGGGCTCCGGTTCCATGGCTGCATCCCTACGGCGACGACGCTGCGATTCTGCGCGGCGGCCGCGGTGGGCAGCAAGTCCCGCGGCTTAGACGCTGCGATGCAGGATCAGTTCGAGCACGAACTTGCTGCCGAAGAACGCCAGCACCAGCATGGCCATGCCGGCCAGGGTCAGTTGCACCGCGCGGCGGCCACGCCAGCCCCAGTGCCAGCGCCCCATCAGCAGCGTGCCAAACACCAGCCAGGCGATCACCGAGAACACGGTCTTCTGCACCAGATGCTGCTCGAACAGGTTGTCGACGAACAGCGTGCCGGTCACCAGGGTGGCCGAGAGCAGCACGAAGCCGGCCGTGATCAGGCGGAACATCAGCGCCTCGGTCAGCGTCAGCGGCGGCAGCGCGCGCAGGAAGCGCGACAGCCGGCGCTGGCGCAGCGCGTGTTCCTGAAACGCCAGCAGCAGTGCCAGCAGCGCCGCGATCGAGAGCAGCCCGTAACTGATCAGCGCTAGGGAGACGTGCAGCTTGATCTGCCAGTCCATCGGCAGCGGCACGGTGGCCGGCGCCACGAACACGTCGACCGCCAGCAGCACGGCGGCGAGCGGGAAGGTGATCACGCCCAGACCGGCCACCGGGCGGCTGACATTGACCAGCAGGGTCAGCGCCGCGATCACCGCGGCGATCAGCGACAGCGAGGCGAACAAGTGCAGGTCCAGCGCGCCACGGTGCGCGATCAGGATTTCGCCCAGGTGGCCGCTGACGGCAAGGCTGGCGGCCACCAGCGGCAGTGCGCGCGGCACGTCATGCCCGTCCAGCAGCGGGCGCGCCAGCAGCGCGGCGGCGGCGAGATACAGCACGATCGCACCCAGGGTGATGACGCTCAGCATCGGCAAAGTGTGGCACAGCACGAGCACTGCGCAAGCGCCGCGCCAGCCCGGCTATAATCCACCGTTCGCCTGCGAAGTCGCGCCATGTTCGAGTCTCTGAGCCAACGTCTGTCTGTGACCGTGCAGCGCCTGCGCGGCCGCGGTCGGCTGACCGAGGAAAACATCCGCGAGAGCCTGCGCGAGGTGCGCATCGCCCTGCTCGAGGCCGACGTCGCGCTGCCGGTGGTGCAGGCGCTGATCGAGCGCGTCAAGGTGCGCGCGGTCGGCCAGGAGGTGCTCAAGAGCCTCACCCCCGGCCAGGCCCTGGTCAAGGCCGTCAGCGACGAGCTGACCGCGCTGATGGGTGCGGTCAATTCCGGTCTGCAGCTGGCGGCGACGCCGCCGGCGGTGGTGCTGATGGCCGGCCTGCAGGGCGCCGGCAAGACCACGACCGTGGCCAAGTTGGCGCGCTTCCTCAAGGAGCGGCAGAAGAAAAAGGTGCTGGTGGTCAGCTGCGACGTCTACCGTCCGGCGGCGATCGCGCAGTTGGAGACGCTGGCCGCCCAGGTCGGCGTCGGCTTCTTCGCTTCCAGCGGCGACCAGGACCCGCTGGCCATCGCCCGCGCTGCGGTAGCGGCCGCACGCCGCGAGGTGGCCGATGTGCTGATCGTCGATACCGCCGGGCGGCTGGCGGTGGACGCGGCGATGATGGCCGAGATCCAGGCGCTGCATGCCGCGCTGAACCCGGTCGAGACACTGTTCGTGGTCGATGCGATGACCGGCCAGGACGCCGCTACCACGGCGAAGTCATTCGCCGAGGCGCTGCCGCTGACCGGCGTGATCCTGACCAAGACCGACGGCGACGCCCGCGGCGGTGCCGCGCTGTCGGTGCGCTATGTCACCGGGCGGCCGATCAAGTTCCTCGGCACCGGCGAGAAAACCGAGGCGCTGGAACCGTTCCACCCCGACCGCATCGCCCAGCGCATCCTCGGCATGGGCGACGTGCTCAGCCTGGTCGAGGAGGTCGAGCGCGGCGTCGATCACGACAAGGCACATAAGCTCGCCCAGAAGGTCGCCAAGGGCAAGCGCTTCGACCTCAACGACATGCGCGACCAGCTGCAGCAGATGCTGGGCATGGGCGGGCTGGCCGGGCTGATGGACAAGCTGCCCGGGGTGGCCGCGCTGCCTGCCAGCGTCAAGTCCAGGGTCAATGACCGCGAGGTGCAGCGCATGGTCGCGATCATCAATTCGATGACGCGCAAGGAGCGGCGCCACCCGGATCTGCTCAACGGCTCGCGCAAGGTACGCGTGGCGCGCGGCTCGGGCATGCAGCCGGCGGACGTCAATCGCCTGCTCAAGCAGTATCAGCAGATGGAAAAGATGATGTCCAAGCTGTCGCAAGGCGGCATCAAGGGCGTGATGCGGCAGATGCAGGGCGCGATGAAGCGCGGCGGAATGCCCCCATTGCAGTGAGCGCAACGCCCCGGGCTTTCTTTCGCCAGCAAAATCATTACAATATCGAGTTTTTCGGTGTCAGCCAAAGCCGGCCGATGCCGTCCACCGGAGTTTTCGCGACATGGTCAAGATTCGTCTCGCGCGCGGCGGCGCCAAGGGCCGCCCGTTCTACCATGTGGTCGTGACGGACGAGCGCAACAAGCGCGACGGCCGCAGCATCGAGCGCGTGGGCTATTTCAATCCGCTCGCGGTCGGCGGCGACAAGCGCCTCGAACTCGACGTCGGCAAGGTCAAGGCATGGGTGGCCAAGGGCGCGCAGCTCTCCGACAAGGTGCGCGTGCTGGTCAAGGAAGCCTCGCGCCAGGCCGCGTGAGCGGCGCCGGTCGACGCGTCCCGCTGGGGCGCATCGTGGGCGTGCATGGCGTGCAGGGCGCGGTCCGGCTGGAATCCTGGACCGAGCCGCGTGACCGGATCTTCGCTTATCAGCCGTGGTGGCTGGTCGGCAACGACGGCAGCAGCGTGATGCTGGATGGCGTGCAGGGCCGTACGCAGGGCAAGGGGCTGATCGCCCTGCTGCCCGGCGTCGGCGATCGTGATGCGGCGATGGCGTGGGTGGGATCCGAGATCAGGATTCCGCGCGACGCGCTGCCGGCGCCAGCGGCAGGCGAGTATTACTGGGCCGATCTCGAAGGGCTCGAGGTTGTCACCGTGGCGGGTAGGGTGCTGGGGCGCGTCAGTCATCTGATCGCGACCGGCGCCAACGACGTGCTGGTGGTCCGGGACGGCGAGCGTGAGCGGCTGCTGCCCTTCATCGCGGGCGGCTGCGTGCAGAACGTGAATCTGGGTTCGGGTCGCATCACGGTGGACTGGGACCCGGAGTTTTGACGGCAAGGCCGGCATGCCGGACGAAGGGAACCATGCGCATCGACGTGGTTACGCTGTTCCCCGAGTTTGTGCGCCAGGCGGCGGCACTGGGTGTGGTCGGGCGGGCGCAGGAGCGCGGCCTGCTGGCGGTGGAGGCATGGAATCCGCGCGATTTCGCCAGCGACGCCTGGCGCACCGTGGACGAGCGCCCGTACGGCGGCGGCCCCGGGATGCTGATGTTGATCGACCCGTTGCGCGCGACGCTGGAGGCGGCGCGGGCGGCGGCAGAAGCTCAGGCGTATACGGTGTACCTGGGTCCGCAGGGCGCCCGGCTCACCCAGCGCCGCGTGGCGCAGCTGGCGCGACGGCCGCGACTGCTGCTGCTGTGCGGGCGCTACGAGGGCGTGGACGAGCGCCTGCTGGCGGCCGAGGTGGACGAGGAACTGTCGATCGGCGACTACGTGCTTTCGGGCGGCGAGCTGGCGGCGGCGGTGGTGATCGATGCGGTCGGCAGGCTGCAGGAAGGCGCGCTGAACCACGTGGAATCGGCCGCGCAGGATTCGTTTTCGGACGGCCTGCTCGACTGCCCGCACTACACGCGCCCCGAGCGGCATGCGTTGGGTGTGGTGCCGGACGTGTTGCTGTCGGGCGATCATGCGGCGATCCGCCGCTGGCGCCGGCAGCAGTCGCTGGGACGCACGTGGTTGCGGCGCCCGGACCTGCTGGCGCAGGTCGAACTGGACGCCACGGATCGACGGTTGCTGGACGAATTCCGCCGCGAGCAGCTCGCGGCATTACGCTGAGGCCGCTTGCGGCGCAGACGCTGGTTGGACGACCTGGGTGAGTGCCATGAACAAGATCATTGAGCAATTCGAAGCCGCACAGATGACCCGCACGCTGCCGGAGTTCGCTCCTGGTGACACGGTGGTAGTCAACGTCAAGGTCAAGGAAGGCAACCGCGAACGCGTGCAGGCCTTCGAGGGCGTGGTCATCGCGCGCCGCAACCGCGGCCTGAACTCCGCCTTCACCGTGCGCAAGATTTCGCACGGCACCGGCGTCGAGCGCGTGTTCCAGGCGCACAGCCAGGCGATCGACTCGGTCCAGGTCAAGCGACGCGGCAAGGTGCGCGGCGCCAAGCTGTATTACCTGCGCGGCCTCGAGGGCAAGGCGGCGCGCATCAAGGAAGACATCGGCGCCAAGCTCTAACGCGCTGCCCGGCGTAGCCGGTCACGTGGGACCGGGTCGCGCTGGCGTACGGCCACGTACGGCCAGGCCGGGAGGGTTTGGCGGCATCGGCAGCGCGGCCAAGCGCAGTGTGCCCTGTAGAAGTCGTGCGGCAGCGCTCTTCAGTATCCGGGTCGAGCCGCGACGCCGCGGTCCGCGCGCCCTGGTTGCGGTCAGCGTGCTGTTTCGGCCAGCAGCACGCGCTCGGGCTCGTGCTGGAAGTGCCCCTGGATGTAGCCGACCCCGCAGCCGTAAAGCAGCGACACGCTGGCGACGTCCTCGACCCATTCGGCCACGGTCTGCTTGCCCAGTGCTGCCGCCTGCCGGCAGATCTCGCGGATGCGCTGCTGGTTCTCGGCGTGCCGGGGCAGGTCGGCCATGTAGTTGCGGTCGATCTTGAGGAAGTCGGCGTCGACATGGTCGAGCAGCTGGAACGAATTCAGCCCCGAGCCGAACTGCTCCAGCGCAAAGCGGCAGCCGATCTGCTTGAGGCCCTGCACAAACCGGCGCGCCGGCTTCAGGCTGGTGACGACCTTGCTCTCGGGCATCTCCAGCACCAGCTGATGGCCGCGGACGTCGTGTTCGACCAGCGTGGACTGCAGCCACGCCAATAGTGTGGGATCTTCCAGCGACATCGCCGAAAGCTTGACCATCAGCACCTGTCCATGGCTCTGGCGCGCCGGCTCGCTGAGCAGCCGGATGGCCTCGCGCAGCACCCAACGGTCCACCGCCGGCATCAGTCCGTGGCGTTCGGCGACCGGCAGGAAATAACCGGGCAGGATCAGGCCCTTGGAGCCGTCCATGCGCAGCAGCAACTCGGACAATTCGCCTTCGCTGCCCAGCAGGCTGGTGATCTGCTGGTGGTAGAGCACGAAGCGGTCGCGTGCCAGTGCGTCCTTGAGCAGGCCCAGCCAGTAGCGGTCTTTTTCCGCCTCGGCCTTCTCGCGTGCAGCGGGGTCGTGAATGCCGGCGCGGTTGCCGCCCTCGCTTTGCGCCGCACGCAGCGCCTCGCTGCAGCGCTCCAGCAGGTCAGCCGCGTTGGCGTTGCGTTCGCCCAGCAGGCTGCCACCGATGCTCACCGTCACCGCCAGCGAGCGTGCGCCGATGTCGAGAATCGACTCGGCGACCGCGCGCAGCAGCGCCTGCGCCAGCACCGGCACCGCTTCGTGCGGACGTGAGCGCAGCAGTACGCCGAAGGTGTAGTCACCCAACCGGCCGGCAGCGTCGTGTTCGCCGAGTACGCCGGCGAGGCGGGTGGCGAGAGCACGCATGAAAGCGTCGCTGTTGCCGATGCCGATCTGGTCACTGATGCCGCGATAGTTGTCCGGCTCGATCAGCAGCAGCGCCTGATCGTTGCGACCGCTCGCGGCGTGTGCGATGGCGTCGTCGAGCAGTGCCAGCATGTGACCGCGGTTGAACAGCCCGGTTGCCAGGTCGCGTTGCAGTTGCTCGACCAGGGCCGGATCCACGGCCATCTGGCGCCGGAACACGATCTGCAGGCAAGGCTCGCCCTCGAAGGTGGCCTGGGCAAACTCCATGCTGGCGTCGAAGGTGACGCCGTCGGCGCGCATCGCCTTCAGCTCCAGCCGCGACGGTGGTTTTTCGCCACGTGACAGGCGCTTGAGCAGGGCTTTGAAGTCCTCGGTGTCATCGCCAGCTATCAGATCCAGCAGGGTCAGGCCTTCGATTTCGTCGAACTCCTCGAAGCCGAACATTTCCAGGTAGGCGCGATTGGCGCGCACGTGCATGCCCTCGTGCACATAGGCGATCGGATCGCGCGAGGAGTCCAGCAGCGAATCACAGCGGCGCTCGGATTCGCGCAGCGCGGTCTGCAGGCGGCGCACGCCGCGGCGCATGTTCAGCGCCTCCATCTCGCGCTCGACGATCGCGCGCAGGTGCTCCGGTTGCAGCCGCAACGCCAGTGCGCGCGCGCCGTCGGCAAATACCCTGACGATCAGGCCGTCGTCGGCGCTGTCGCACAACGCGACCAGGGCAATGTCGCGGCCGGTGGCCTCGATCAGGCGCGTCACCTCGGTCAGGGGCAGATCGCGTGCGGCAGGATTGGCCAGTACCAGATCGGGCCCCAGGCTTTCCAGGGCGGCCTCAAATTCGGCCTCGTTGGAGGCGCGCGCCGGACGTACGGCGATGCCGCCGTTGCGCAGCACGCTGATCGCCTGCTCGGCGTCCTCCAGCGAGTCCTCGGCAAACAGAATCTTGACGACGGTGTCCAGCTTCATGAGCGATGCGGCCAGGGGATGGAGCGCATGGGTCCCGCGTCCGGCGGGCGATCGGGCCGTGTGCGAGCACGGCCTTGGCTTTAGTGCGGTGTCTCGGAGACCCATCCATCATTCCAGCGTCTTGCGGCGCGCTACGGCGTTGCTCCTCGTCGCCATGGCGCGGCTATGACTCCTCGTCGCGCCTGGTTTCGCACCGAAAGCCATCTGCAATCGCTGGCGTGTACTTCCAAGACATCACACTAGCTTTTACCGGATCGATCCCGGCATTTCCACAGGTTAGAGCGGAGTTTTCGAAGGTTCACCGGGTTCCTCCCGTACCAGCCGCGGCAGCAGATAGCCCGGCAGGCGTGCGCGCAGGGCTTCCGTGAGCGCCAGCGCCCGGGCATCGTCCACCTCGAAGTGGGCGCTGCCATGCACGCGATCGAGCTGGTGCAGGTAATACGGCAGGACACCACAGGCGAACAGCCGTTCGGACAGCGCGGCCAGGGTTTCGACCGCGTCGTTGACGCCGCGCAGCAGCACCGACTGGTTCAGCAGCAGCGCACCGGCCTCACGCAGTCGGGTGCAGGCATCGGCGACCGCGGTGTCCAGCTCGGCGGCATGGTTGACGTGCAGCACCACCGCGACCGGCCAGGGCAGGGCGCCGATCCAGTCCAGCAGCTCGTCGTCCACGCGTTCGGGCAGCACCACCGGCAGGCGCGTGTGGATGCGCAGGCGCTGCAGGTGCGGGACATCGGCCAGCGCGGCGCCGAGTTCGGCCAGCTTCGCCGTTGCCAGCGACAGCGGATCGCCGCCGGACAGGATCAGCTCGTGCACGTCGGCGTGGTCGCGCACATACGCCACCGCCTGCTGCCAGTGGCCGGCAGCGGCGGTGGCTTCGGCATAGGGGAAATGGCGCCGGAAGCAGTAGCGGCAATGCACCGCGCAGCTGCCGCTGGCGATCAGCAGCGCGCGCCCGGCGTACTTGTGCAGCACACCATGGGCCGCCAGCGCCGCGCCGTCGCCGACGGCATCGGCGACGTAGCCGGGCTGCGCGATCAGTTCGGCGAGCTGCGGCAATACCTGCAGCAGCAGCGGATCGCGCGGGTCGCTGCGGCGCATGCGCGCGGCAAAGCCGCGCGGCACGCGCAGCGGGAAGCCGGCAGCGGCGGCCGGCAGGTCTGCAGCGAGATGATCGAGATCGAGCAGGCCGAGCAGTTCGCGCGGGTCGCTGATCGCCTCGCGCCAAGTCTGCCGCCAGTCGGTCCGCTGCGGTTGCGGCTGTGCCATGACGGGGCTTGCGGCTATCATTGCGGGCTTGATCCGGCGGCGCTCAGCAGGCCCGTCATTCTAGCCGCTTGCGGGGCGGCTTTTTCGTATCGGAGCAGCCATGGCGAGTTACGGTCTCAACGATGTCAAGAACGGTCTCAAGATCATCGTCGATGGTGATCCGTATTCCATCGTCGATGCCGATTTCGTCAAGCCAGGCAAGGGTCAGGCCTTCACCCGCGTCCGCATCCGCAATCTCAAGAACGGACGTGTGGTGGAAAAGACGCTGAAAGCCAACGAAACCGTCGAGGGCGCCGACGTGGTCGACAGCGACATGCAGTATCTGTACTCGGACGGCGAGTTCTGGCACTTCATGCAGCCGGACAGCTTCGAGCAGCACACCATCGACAAGACCGCACTGGGCGACGCCGCGCAGTGGCTGAAGGGCGAGGAGATCTGCATCGTCACGCTGTGGAACGGAGCGCCGCTGACGGTGACGCCGCCCAACTTCGTCGAGCTGACGATCGCCGAGACCGATCCCGGCATGCGCGGCGACACCTCGGGCGGCGGCGGCAAGCCCGCCAAGCTGGAGACCGGCGCCGTGGTGCGGGTGCCGCTGTTCGTCGGCCAGGGCGAGGTGATCAAGGTCGATACCCGCACCGGCGAGTACGTCGGCCGCGTCAAGTGACGCGCCGGCGCGCGAACGCAGTTCGCGCCTTTGCCGGCGCGTCATCCCGGCGAACGCCGGGATCTGGTCGGATGGCCCGCGCGAACGCAGTACGCGCCTTTACCGGCGCGTCATCCCGACGCAGGCCGGGATCCAGTCCATTGCAGCCTGCGAAGCACGCAATGCCAGCATCGAGTGCTTCGCGCGGGGGTTCACCGGATTCCGGCTGCGCCGGAATGACGCCAGTCTGAGGAGCACGTCTTCATCGTGAGCACCATCGCACCGCAAACCATCGACCTGCTGATCGAGGCGCGCTGGGTGGTGCCAGTAGTGCCGCACGGCGCGGTGCTGACCGGCCATGCGGTGGCGGTGGATGCCGGTCGTATCGTCGGCATCCTGCCGCAGGATCAGGCGCATCGGACCTACGCTGCGCGCGAACGCGTGAGCCTCGGCGAGCATGCGCTGATCCCGGGCCTGGTCAACGCGCACACACACAATCCGATGACCCTGCTGCGCGGCCTCGCCGACGATCTGCCGCTGATGACCTGGCTGCGCGATCACATCTGGCCGGCCGAGGCGAAGGTGATCGGCCCCGAGTTCGTGCGCGACGGCGTCGAACTGGCGATTGCCGAGATGCTGCGCGGTGGCACCACCTGCTGCAACGAGAACTATTTTTTCCCCGACGTCGCCGCCGCGATGTACAAGCGACACGGTTTTCGCGCCCGCGTCGGCCTGCCGGTGATCGAGTTTCCGACCGCATGGGCGCAGAGCCGCGATGCGTACTTCGACCGCGCGCTGGCGGTGCACGATGCCTGGCGTGGCGATCCGCTGGTCGCCACCGCCTTCGCGCCGCATGCTCCGTACACGGTGTCCGACGCCAGCTTCGAGCGCATC
>DATLSL010000085.1:0-3621 GCA_035534135.1 Rhodanobacteraceae bacterium
GCTTCGCCACCTTCGCGCGCAGCCATCCCGACTGCTGCCTGCGCAGCCACCCGCCCGGGCATTTCACCGGCTCGGCCTGGTTGGTCAGCAAGGATGGCGCGCGCGTGCTGCTCACCCATCACCGCAAGCTGGGCCGCTGGCTGCAGCTCGGCGGCCACGCCGATGGCGATGCCGATCTGGCGCGCGTGGCGCTGCGCGAGGCGGAAGAGGAATCGGGCCTGTCCGGGCTGCGTGTCGTGGGCAGCATCTTCGATCTGGACTGCCATGCGATCCCCGCGCGCGGCAATGATCCCGAGCATCTGCACTGGGACGTGCGCTACGTGGTGCGCGCCAGCGCGGACGAGCGCTATGCCGTCAGCGCCGAATCGCTGGATCTGGCCTGGCGTCCCATCGCCGCGATTGCCGCTGACGAAGCCGCCGATGCCTCGCTGCGGCGCATGGCGCTGAAGTGGCTGCAGGCGCGGTGAAGTGCAAGGCGCGGGGCAGGTCGGGCAGCACCATTTGACATCGTCCTTCAGCGAGCCGATCACGGCGACCGATGCCACGGACTGGCTCAGGTAGAAGATGTCTTCAAGCGACATGGTTTCGCTCCGCTGGCGTCGGGTGGGCTGCAAAAATCCATCACGTGGCAGCGCATGGTCGAGCCGTGTGCTGCGCGACTGCGTAATGACGACGTCGTTACGCCATGTTAGACTGCACGCGACGCCCCGCACCCGGAACCCGCATGAAAGCCGCCCCCGCCCGACCGCCACGCCGCGAAACCCTCAACCTGCGCATTCCCGCCGCGGAGCGCAACCTGATCGACCGCGCCGCGCTGACCAGCGGCAAGACGCGCACGGATTTCATCCTCGAGGCCGCGCGGCGTGCCGCCGAGGAAGCCTTGCTCGACCATGCCATTCTGGCGGTCGATGCGCAGGCCTACGCCAAATTCCTGGCGCGGCTGGACGCTCCGCCGCAACCGAATGCGCGGCTGCGCCGCACCATGCAGACGCGCGTTCCGTGGTCCCGGGGCTGATGCCCTCGGCGCCGGAACCGCTGTCCGCGCGGCACCGGCTCGATGACTTCGATTCGGGCGTCGCGTCGCTCGATGACTGGCTGCGCCGTCGCGCCATGCGCAACCAGGCCAGCGGCGCCACGCGCACCTTTGCCAGTTGCGACGGTGATCGCGTGATCGCGTATTACGCGCTTGCATCCAGCGCCGTGGCGGCTATCGCCGCACCCGGACGCATCAAGCGCAACATGCCGGACCCGATTCCGGTCGTGGTGCTGGCGCGCCTCGCCGTCGCGCGCAGCCACCAGAAGCAGGGGCTCGGTCGCGCCCTGTTCCAGGACGCCGCCCGGCGCGCGATTCACGCCTCCGCAGCCATCGGCATCCGTGGTCTGCTGGTGCATGCGATTTCCGAGGACGCCAGAGCGTTTTATCTGCGCCTGGGACTCGATCCCTCGCCGCTGGACCCGATGACCCTGATGACCACGATCGCCGATCTGCGAACAGCGCTGGCGCCGTAGGGCTCCTGCTGCGTGGCGTGGATTGCAGTCCCGTCGGGCATGGGCTCACTTCCAGGCTCAGGCCATCACCCACGTCGTTTCGAGCTGGATCGCCTGCGCACGCGCGTCCTCAGGTTTAAGGTTGCCCTGCGCCAGCGCGCGCACGAAGGCCTGGCTTTCGCGTGCGCGCAGCGCGAACAGCGACGCACCGACTTCGTGCGCGACATGGAACAGCAGTTCGCGCTCATCCGCGGCGTAGTGCTCGCCGGGGCGCTGGCCCACGATGAGCGCGCCGAGCAGACTGCCGCGCACCATCAGCGGGAAGGCGTAGCCATCCCGGCCGAGCTGGCTTTGCGTGTCATCGAGATCGAGCTCGGCGTTGCGAGCGCGCAACCTGACGAAGGCGAGATCATCGGTGGCGACCTGCGCCGGCAACGCCGGCTCACCCTGCTGGCGGATGCAGACGTAAGCCTTGGCCGTGCGCTCGTACAACGCGACCCGCGGTGCGCCGGCATGGCGGACGATCTGCTCGACGGTCAGATCGAACAGGTTCTCGGGCTGGGTGATGAAGGCGCAGTCCTCGGCAAAGCGGCGGAGCGCGGTCTCCATCCGGTACTGGTGACGGAAGATGAGCCGCTCGACCGCCGCTTCGATGCGCCGGTGCACGCTGCTCAGCGCGGCACCGAGGCCGAGCGGCACGGCGAGTTCGAGCACGAGGTCGGCGCGATGACCGAGCGCACTGCGCTCGATCAGACTCTCGAACAGCGCGAACAGCCCCAGTACCAGGCTGGTGGTGGCCGCGTACACCAGCGCGCGGTTCAGCACCACCGTGACGTCCACCACCCGGTGGCGCAGCACCGCATAGAGCATCGTGGCAGCGCCGAGGGTAAGAAACCCGCCGTTCAGCATCAAAATAACCAGATGACTCAGCGGTAGCGAGAGGTCTATGGGAACCAGTCCCGCCACGAACACCACGCTGCCCCACAGCAGCCAGCGCAGGCGCTGGCGTTGGCGGGCATCGGCGTGGCGGTAACTCGCGATGAGCAACGCGATCGGCACCAGATAGACGGCCAGCAACAACAGTCCCCACCACGGCTTCATCAGACCGGCCGAACCGGCGGTCACGACGGCGATCCGACCACCCAGTTCCGTGATCGCCGCAGCGCCCAGGAACAGCGCGAACAGGCCGCGCCACAGGGCACGCCGGCGGGGATTCAACGCGCTGCCGGCGATGGACTCCGCCATCACATAGAAACCGATCCGCGCCAGCAGGCCGAAGCCGATGAAGCTCATCATCCCGAGCAGCGCCAGGCCGTTGCCGTAGGGCGCGAAAGCGTAAACACTTGCATCCGCGAGCGGGCTTTGGGCCATCGCCCACAGGGCCATGCCCGCGGCGGCGCGATCGTGGCCGCGCCACAGCGCGAGCAGGGCAATACCCGCGAACAGAATAATGGTGTAGAGCAATATCCAATCGGCCCAGCTGGATAGCGCGCCGATGTTGCCATCGACCGTGTGCACGCTGACATTGACCTGCGCCGCGCCCCGCTCGATGACCAGGGGATAACTCGCCGAGGAGGGGAGGTTTGAAATTTCGCTCGTGACCAGCGCGATGCGGGTCGCGCGCGGCTGCGCGCCTAACGCAAGCCCATCGCCCGCGCGCAAGCTCGCGGGCGTAAGCCCCGGGATCGGCTCGATGCGCGCGTGCTGCGCATCCACCCAGCGCACCGTGAATGGCAGTTGCTGCTGGGGTTGAAACACTCCCCATCCCGCGTAGACGGACGCCACGACCGCAACGATCGTGAACAAAACCAGCCACCCATAGCGACGATACATGCCCATCACCTGTCCGTGCGTTGTCGGATCGCGCGAGACTAACCCGAAGCCCGATCGTACAGGGCGCCGGGCGTTGGCGCTCGCTGCCTAAGCTCGTTGAAGTGGGTAGGTGGCTAGTCAGCGAGACCCATCACGAATGCCAAAGCGACGTTCAGTCGCGAGATATCCTTGTCATCGAGCCGGCCGACCCGCCGACCCATTCGCTCGCGTCGAACGGTGACCGGCTTATCGGCCATCACCTGCGACCTCACCCGCAAGCCGTTTTGCTTCGTCGGTTCAATCGTCACCCGAAAGTCAGGC
>DATLSL010000086.1:0-12287 GCA_035534135.1 Rhodanobacteraceae bacterium
CCACTCCCCACTCCCCACTCCCCACTCCCCACTCCCCACTCCCCACTCCCCACTCCCCACTCCCCACTCCCCACTCCCCACTCCCACATGGCCAAGCTCTACTTCTATTACTCCGCGATGAACGCGGGCAAGACCACCAGCTTGCTGCAGAGCGCGCACAACTACCGCGAACGCGGCATGCGCACGCTGATCCTGACGCCGGCACTGGACGTCCGCCATGGCGCCGGCGTGGTGGCTTCGCGCATCGGGTTGAAGGCCGATGCGCAGCGTTTCGGTCGGGACGACGATCTGCTCGACGGCGTGCGCACCGACATCGCCGCGCACGGCGCGCTGCACTGCGTGCTGGTCGACGAGGCGCAGTTTCTCGGCAAGGCGCAGGTCTGGCAGCTGACCGAGGTAGTCGATCGCCTGCACATCCCGGTGCTGGCTTACGGCCTGCGCACCGACTTTCGCGGCGAGCTGTTCGCGGGCAGCCAGTACCTGCTGGCCTGGGCCGACGAGCTGACCGAGATCAAGACCATCTGCCACAGCGGCAAGAAGGCGACGATGGTGGTGCGCGTCGATGACCGGGGCCGTGCGGTGACCGCCGGTCCACAGGTCGAGATCGGCGGCAACGAGCGTTACGTCTCGGTCAGCCGCGCCGAGTTCAAGAAGATCATGGCCGGCGAGGGCCGCATCGAACTGGGCCAGCCGCAGCTGACGCTGGGCGAGGCGGACGCGTGAGCGCGGTCTGGCCGCGGCCGCACTGGCAGGCGGGCGACGGCCGCTCGCTGCTGCTGTGGTTCGTGTTTGGCGACTTTCCGCGCCAGCTGCCGATCGACGGCGCTGCCTGGCGCACGCGCGGGCTGCCAACCGGTGCCGAGATCGGCCGCTACGGGCGGCACGAGCTGGAGCGCTGGCCCGGCTATCCGCTCACCGGTGCCCTGGGCGATCTGCTGCGTGAGGACGATCCTGCGCTGGCGGCGCACGCGGCCGGTGCGCCGGAGGGCTTCGTGATTCGCGCCGAGCTGGCCGATGCACCCGATCTCGACGCCTTGCGCGACGGCATCGGCCTGGTCAGCGCACTGATGGCGACCGGCGGTGTGGCGGCGGTCGATCCGCAGCTGCTGACGGCCTTCGACGCGGTAGCGTGGCGGGCGCGGTTCTTTGCCAGGCCGCACTTCGACGTGCGCGACCATGTGCTGATGCTGTGCGACGCCGACGCGCAGGTGCCAGGGCGGCTGCACGTGCATACCCGCGGCCTGCGCAAGTTCGCGCGCCCCGACCTCAGCCTGCGCCGGGTTCCCGCCGCCGCGCGCGATACTGCCGGCGAGCTGCTGCAGCGGTTGGCCGAGTGGCAGGCGCTGGGTGGACGCTTCGACGCCGGCCAGACGGTGCAGGCCGGCGAGCTCGCATTGACCGCAGTACCCGGCGGACGTCTGGACGATCCCGCCTTCAACAATCTCCACGTCGCCTTCGACTGGCCCTGATTCGTCGGGCCGGGCCTCACGCTATCGCAGTGCGCGTCTTGCGACGACCTGCCGCATCGTCAACCGCCACCAGCTTGGCCGGATATGCGGCCGGCGCCGGCCGCCACGCGCGCAACGAGGTCGTCATGGGCCGTGGTCTGCAAATCGTGCTGGCCGCCGCGCTGATTGCTGACGATCGTCAGTGGCGGTTCCTGGTCGGCGGCGGCTGATTGCGGCGTACGGTCGCAGGCACACGGATTCGAGATGTGCGGTTGATCTGGATCAAGTCGGTGACGGGGTTCGCGCCGCATCGTGCAGGCATGCATTCACCGCGCGGCGTCGACTCGAAGCCTCTCGCCGCGCACCTTGCCTGATCCGGAGTCCGTGATGAAACTGCGCCTGAATCTGCTGTTCGCCGCCCTGCTGGGCCTGACCGCGACCACCGCGATGGCCGCCGCGCCCGATGCAGCCACGCTGGCCAAGGGCCACAGCCTGTTCGAGAACAACTGCTCGGCTTGCCATCAGTCACACGGCGAGGGCATGCCCGGCGTGTTCCCCAACCTCGCCAAGTCGGATTTCCTGGCCGCCGATCCGCAGCGCGCAGTGCACTTCGTGCTGCACGGCCACAGCGGCCAGATCACCGTCAACGGTGTGACCTACGACGGCACGATGCCGGATGTGGGCGCCAGCCTGTCCAATCAGGACGTGGCCGACATCCTCACTTACGTCCTCAACAGCTGGGGCAATCCGGGCGGGCAGATCCAGCCCGACGCCGTGGCCCAGGTGCGCAGCGGCAGCAGCAGCAGCGGCAGCGGCAGCGGTGCCAGCGAGGGTGGCAGCAAGAAGTAAATCGGCATCGATGATGCGGCGCCGTCGCGCCGCTATGCCGCGCGGCGACGCTTCAGGTGCACCAGCAGCAGGCTGATCGCCGCCGGTGTCACGCCGCTGATGCGGACGGCCTGGCCGACGCTCTCCGGGCGCACGGCCTTGAGCTTGGCCAGCACCTCGGCTGACAATCCGCGCACGCCGTCGAAATCGAAGTCGACGGGGATCGCGGTGTCTTCCTGCCGGCGCTGGTGTGCGATCTCGTCGTGCTGGCGCGTGAGGTAGCCGGCGTATTTGGCCTGCACCTCGACCTGTGCGGCGACCTGCGGATCGTCCACGCCCGGTCCCAGTGACGGCACGCGCATCAGCGCGGCATAGTCGAGTTCGGGCCGGCGCAGCAGATCCAGGGCCGCGGTCTCGTGACCGAGCGTGAGCGCCAGCGTCTCGACCAGCGCGCGGCCCAGCGCGTTGCCCGGCGCGGCCCATAACGACTGCAGCCGCACGGTCTCGCGCTCAACCGCTGCGCGCTTGCGACAGAGCGCGTCGTAGCGCGCCTGCGGCACGATGCCGAAGCGGTGGCCGATCTCGCTCAGGCGCAGATCGGCGTTGTCCTCGCGCAGATGCAGGCGGTACTCGGCGCGCGAGGTGAACATGCGGTAGGGCTCGCGGGTGCCGTGGGTGACCAGGTCGTCGATCAGCACACCGATGTAGGCCTCGTCGCGGCGCGGCGTCCACGGCGCGAGGCCCTTGCTGGCACGCGCGGCGTTGAGGCCGGCGATCAGGCCCTGTGCCGCGGCCTCCTCATAGCCGGTGGTGCCGTTGATCTGGCCGGCGAAGTAGAGTCCGGCAATGGCCTTGGTCTCCAGCGACGGCCGCAGCCCGCGCGGGTCGAAGTAGTCGTATTCGATCGCGTAGCCGGGGCGCGTGATGTGCGCCTGTTCCAGGCCCGGGATCGAGCGCACGAGTTCCAGCTGCACATCGAACGGCAGCGAGGTGGAGATGCCGTTGGGGTACAGCTCGCCGCTGTCGAGGCCCTCAGGCTCGAGGAAGATCTGATGCGAGGGCTTGTCGGCGAAGCGCACCACCTTGTCCTCGATCGATGGGCAGTAGCGCGGGCCGACACCCTCGATCTGGCCGTTGTAGAGCGGCGCGCGATCCAGCGCCGCACGGATCACGTCATGCGTGCGCTCGCCGGTGTGGGTGATCCAGCAACTGACCTGGCGCGGATGCTCGGCGGCGCTGCCGAGATACGAAAACCACGGCAGCGGATCGTCGCCGGGCTGCTCCTGCATCACGCCGAAGTCGACCGTGCGCGCGTCGAGGCGCGGCGGCGTGCCGGTCTTCAGGCGATCGGCGCCCAGCGGCAGTTCGCGCAGACGCCGGGCCAGCGTGGTCGCCGGCGGATCGCCGGCGCGACCCGCCGCATACTGCGCGGGGCCGATGTGCACGCGTCCGGCGAGAAAGGTGCCGGCGGTGAGCACGACCGTGCGGGCACGAATCGCGAGTCCCATCTGCGTGACCACCCCGCCGACGCGATCGCCTTCGAGGATCAGGTCGTCCACCGCCTGCTGGAACAGCTTCAGGTTGGGCTGCGTCTCGACCCGGCGCCGGATTGCGGCGCGGTACAGCGCGCGGTCGGCCTGGCAGCGCGTGGCGCGCACCGCCGGTCCCTTCGACGCATTGAGCGTGCGCCACTGGATGCCGGCGCGGTCGGCGGCTGCACCCATCGCCCCGCCCAAGGCGTCGATCTCGCGCACCAGATGGCCCTTGCCGATGCCGCCGATGGCCGGATTGCAGCTCATCGCGCCGACCGTCTCGATGCTGTGCGTCAGCAGCAGAGTGCGCGCGCCGGCGCGTGCCGCGGCGAGTGCGGCTTCGGTGCCGGCGTGGCCGCCGCCGACCACGATCACGTCAAAGGATTCGGGATGAGTGTGCATGGTGCTTGAGCCTGTTGAGTTTCGATTGCGGCGGCCACGGCGGTGACCAGGCTCGGCCCTCGTGGCCTCGCCAGGTCACCCGGCCCTCGACATCCTGTCTCGGGCGCTCGTCGCGCGCGGCCTGCCGCGGGCAGGCCGCCCGAAGCCGCGCATCTCGCCCGCCGCCGACCACGATCACGTCAAAGGATTCGGGATGAGTGTGCATGGTGCTTGAGCCTGTTGAGTTTCGATTGCGGCGGCCACGGCGGTGACCGGCTCACGTTCACGACAGGGCCATGTCGATACTCGCGGCAAGCTTCTGCAGGTGGTGCCTCTGCCGCCGGAACCAGATCCTTCGGCTGCGCCTCAGCAAGGATGACAGGCCTGAGGGCGCGTCGTCATGCGCGCGCTCAAACCGGCGGTTGCCCCTGCGCACCCTGAGCGCAGCGAAGGGTCTCAGGAAACGACAGCCGAAAACCTGGGTTGCGACGGCGGCCGACTCGCCCCGCCCATTACCGATCCCGATGACGTCGCATTGATCCGATGCGTTCGCGGCTTCGACCCGGTCCTGACGATAGCGGTCACGACAGTGCCTGGCCAGCCGGCAGTTTGAGCCCGGGTCGCTGCTGCACCGCAGAATCAGCGTGGCACGGATACTGCAGATCCTCATCCCGCACTCCCGCTGGCGCAAGGCGCATGCGAGCGCGCCGAGATCGGAATTCAGGGGCCGATCGCACGCCAGCAGGAGGACGCACCCGGCCCGGGCTTGCCCGGGCCGTTCTTTTTTGCGGTGGGTGGATCTGGCGCCCGGCGGGTCACAGGAACAGGGGGTATCCGGCATGACCGGGTGCCGGGCGCCAGAAGAGGGGCCGTTGCGGGAACAGCTGTCGGACCCGGTCACCTTGCGACAGACTGCGTCAGGCCGCAATCCAATGCTGCACCGTCTGTGACGCTCTTCGCAATTTTCGACTTTGGCATGGCGCATGCATTACTCAGGGCACACTCAACCATGCAGAGGGAACCCACCATGGCCACCGCCACCCAAAGCTTCAACCCGCTGTTCATGCGCCATGATCTGATGATCGAACTCGGGCGCGTCGAGATGGTGCTGGACGTACTGCGCCATCAGGCCGATCAGGACGATCAAGTGCGCCATATCCCTGAGCTGGAAGCCCGCAAGCAGCGCCTCAGCGATGCGCTGACGCGTTTGCAGGCCTGACCTGTTCACCGAGGTCCTGATCCAAGGCAGGATCTCCGTGGGTCACGGAAGACCCGCTTGCGCGCCGGCACAGGATGATCCGACGCGCCCCTGATTGAACCCCGCGGCCCGCTGGTTGCGGGGTTCACTTTTTGTAACTTTCGAGGTCAGGAACTGCCGCGCTGTCGCCGCGCTGGGTCAGGTCGCCAGCGCGACCGAGGATGTCGGCGAGGTCGCGTGACAGCGGCGATTGCGTGGCCAGTGCCGCCAGCGCCTGCCGCGCCTGCTCGCGGCGGACCGGCTCCAGCCGCTGCCAGCCGTTGAACGCAGCGGCCAGCCGCGCGGCGGTCTGTGGATTGAGCGCATCCAGTTCCAGCAGGCGCGCGGTCAGGAAGCGATAGCCGCCGCCGTCGGCGCGGTGGAAGCCGCTGCGGTTGCCGCGCGCGAAGCTGCCCAGCAATGCATGCACGCGATTGGGGTTGCGCAGGGTGAACGCAGCATCCGCGGTCAGCGCCTCGACGCGGGCGAGGGCGTTATCTCCGGGCGCCTGCGCCTGCACCGCGAACCACTTGTCGAGTGCGATCGCATTGCCGGCATGACGCTGGCGGAAGGCGTCCAGCGCCGGCTGCGCCTGCGACGCGCCGAACTGCAGCAGGCAGGCCAGTGCACCGAGACGGTCGGTCATGCCGCGTGCGGTCTCGAACTGCACCGCCGCCAGCGCGTGGCCGGCGTCGACGTCGGCATGGCTGCACAACTCCAGCAGACGCCGCTTCAAGCGGCGCCGCGCCTGTGCCGTGGCGTCCTGTGAGCCAGTCTCGGCGGCATGCAGCGTGCGGTAGCGCTGGGTCAGGGCGGCGCTGCCCAGCGTTGCGGCGAGCGTCTTCTCGAGAGCGATGCGTGCGGCGCGCACCGCGTCAGGATGCAGCGGCTCGACGCGCTCGCCCAGCTCGATCTCGCCGGGCGGAGTCAGCAGTTCGGCCAGCAGAGCGAGGTCATCGGCCGGCGTGGCGAACAGTTCCGCCAGGCTGCGCGTCCACGCCGCCAGCGCCGGGCTTTGCGCCTGGCCGGCATGCACGGCAAGAAACGCGCGCGTGGCCAGCTGCTGACTGGCTTCCCAGCGGTTGAAACCGTCGGCTTCGTGACGCAACAGCAGGGCGAGGTCGTCGGGTTCCGCGTCGATATCGAGGATCGCCGGCGCCGACAGTCCGCGCAGCAGCGAGGGTACCGGCGCCCGTGCCACGTCCTCGAACACGAACTCGGCGGCGGCGTCGCGCAGTTCGAGCACGCGCTCATGGCCCTGCGCGACGGCTTCGCCGGCCAGCCGCAGCGGCAGCGAGCGGCCGTCGCGACCGAACAGCGCCAGCTTGACCGGCAGCGGCAGCGGCGATTTTTCCGGCTGCCCCGGCGTCGGCGGCGTGCTCTGCGCCAGTCGCAGCACGTAGCGGCGGGTTACCGGATCGTGCTCGCCGCGCGCGCTCAGCCGCGGCGTGCCGGCCTGCGCGTACCAGGCCAGATACGGCGTCAGATCGGTGCCCGCGGCCTCGCCCAGCGCGGCCAGCAGATCCTCGAGGGTGGCGGCGTGACCGTCGTGACGCGCGAAGTACAGATCGGTGCCGCGACGGAACGCTGCCGCGCCCAGCCGCTCGGCCAGCATGCGGATCAGCTCGGAGCCTTTCTCGTACACCGTCGCGGTGTAGAAGTTGTTGATCTCGCGGTACTGCGACGGGCGCACCGGATGCGCCAGCGGGCCGGCGTCCTCGGGGAACTGCACGCGCCGCAGCGTCGCCACGTCCTCGATGCGCTTGAGGCCCGGCGAATGCATCGCCGCCGAGAACTGCTGTTCGCGGAACACCGTGAAGCCTTCCTTGAGCGACAGCTGGAACCAGTCGCGGCAGGTGACGCGGTTGCCGCTCCAGTTGTGGAAGTATTCGTGGCCGATCACCGCCTCGACCGCGCGGTATTCGTCGTCGGTCGTGCTGTCGGGATCGGTCAGCAGGTATTTGGCGTTGAAGATGTTGAGACCCTTGTTCTCCATCGCACCCATGTTGAAGTCGTGGGTGGCGACGACGTGGAACACGTCGAGGTCGTAGACGCGCCCGTAGGCCCGTTCGTCCCAGCGCAGCGCGCGCTCCAGCGCGGCCAAGGCGTAGCCGCAGCGTCCGATGGCGTCGGCTTCGGCCCACAGCACCAGTCGCACGCCGCGACCATCGGTGGCGGTGACGGACGTTTCGATCGATTCGAGACGCCCTGCCACCAGCGCGAACAGGTAGCTCGGTTTCGGATGCGGATCGACGTAACGCGCCCAGTGGCGGCCGTCCGCCAGCTCGCCGTGACCGTCGGCGTTGCCACCAGCCAGCAGCACCGGAAAACGCGCGCGGTCCGCGCGCAGCGTCACCGCATAGCGCGCCAGCACGTCGGGTCGGTCGGTGAAGTAGGTGATGCGGCGGAAACCCTCCGCCTCGCACTGGGTCAGCAGAAAGCCCGACTCGGCGCTGCCCGACAGATACAGGCCCTCGAACGCCGTGTTGGCCGCGGGGCGGATGCGCACGCGCGTCTCCAGCACGCTGCCGTCGCGCGCCGCCGGCACGCTGAGGCCGCTGTCGCCGAGCACATAGTCGCCGACGCCGAGATCGCGGCCGTCGAGGCGGATCGACAGCAGCTCCAGCGCCTCGCCGTCCAGCGTCAGCGGCAGATTCTGCGCCGGGTCGCACGCCAGGGTCAGCCGTGCTGTCACCTCGGTGGTCTCGATGCCAAGATCGAAGTCGAGCTCGACAGCGGTGATGCGCCAGGCGGGCGCACGGTAATCGGCCAGACGCAACGGATGCGGCACGGGGCTGGCATCGGAATCAGGCAGAGACATGGGAGCTCAACGGACGCAGGGGAACCGCCGATTGTAGTGAGGCCACGCACCTCGCGTGTAATCTCGGCTTTAAATCACACCTGAGCAAATCACCGGAAGCCGCGATGCAGCCCTTCGATCTGACGCTCGACGACATCCGCGCCGCCGCCGTGCGCATCGCCGCGCATGCGTTGGTGACGCCGGTGCTGCGCAGTGACGCGCTGGACGCCGTCACCGGCGCGGCGCTGCACTTCAAGGCCGAGCACCTGCAGCGCGGCGGCGCCTTCAAGCTGCGCGGCGCGCTCAACGCGGTCTGGGCCCTGGACGCCGCGACCGCGGCGCGCGGCGTGGTCACGCACTCGTCCGGCAACCACGGCAACGCGCTGGCGCTGGCCGCGCGCAGCCGCGGCATTCCGGCGCACGTGGTAGTGCCCGAGGGCGCCGTGCGCACCAAGGTCGCGGCGATCGAGGCATCCGGCGCCACCGTCCACCGCTGTGCGCCGACGCTGGCCGCGCGCGAGGCCGCGGCTGCGGCGGTGCAGGCCAGCACCGGGGCGACGCTCGTGCATCCCTACGCCGATCCGTACGTGATCGCCGGCCAGGGTACGGCCGTGCTGGAGTTGCTGACGCAGGTCGCCGATCTCGATGCGCTGGTGGTGCCGATCGGCGGCGGCGGACTGGCCGCCGGCAGCGCGATCGCCGCGCATGCGCTGCATCAGCATATGGACGTCCATGCGGCCGAGCCGGAGGGCGCGGCCGACGCCTGGCTATCGATGCAGCGCGGCGAGCGCGTCACCGACGTCGTGCCCGACACGATCTGCGACGGCCTGCGAGCGACCCTCGGCGCACCCAATTTCGAACTGCTGCGCACGCATCGGGTCGAGGTGCTGCCGATCAGCGACGCCGAGACGCTGGCCGCGATGCGCCGGCTGTGGGCAGACCTCAAGCAGGTGGTCGAACCGTCCAGCGCCACCGTGCTGGCCGCCGTGTTGCGTCACCGCGAGCGTTTTGCCGGCCGTCGCGTCGGTCTGATTCTCAGCGGCGGCAACGTCGATCTCGATGTCATCGCCTTCTGCGCGCGCTGCGGCGCGGCGGGATGAGCCGATCGGCGCACTGCGGCCGCATCCGGCGTTGCTAATCCAATCGCCGCGCCCGCAGCAGGGTCAGCAGCGCCAGCGCGATCACCGCGATGCCGGCGGTCTCGGCGGCATCGGGACGCTCGCCCAGCAGGACCCAGGCGAACAGCACGCCGGCGACCGGGATCGCCAAGCTGGTCAGGCCGGCGATCGCCGCCGGCAGCCGCTGCACCACGGTCAGCCACAGCGTCCAGCCGATGCCGGAGGCGAGCAGCACGTTGTAGGCGAGCGCAGCCAGCAGGCCTGGCGTCCACGCCACCGCGCGTTCGGGGATGACCAGCGCCAGAACCACCAGCGCCACGGTGCCGGCCAGCATCTGCCACGCGGTCAGGCGCAGTGCCGAGATCGCGTGGCGGTCGAATACGCGTTTGGCCAGCACCGTGCCGATCGCCCAGGCCAGCCCGCCGGCGATCGCCAGCAGGGCGCTGCCGGCATCGCCGACGCCGCGCCAGGGTTCCAGCACCAGCAGCAGGCCGAATGCAGCCAGCGCGATGCTGAGCCACTGCGCGCGGCGCGGGCGGTCGCGCAGCAGCAGCCACGCCAGCAGCACGGTCCAGAACGGCATGGTGTAGGCCAGCAGCGCGGTCTTGCCGGCGCCGCCGTGCACCAGCGCCCACTGCACCAGCGCTTGGAAGCCGGTGGTCTGCGCCAGGCCGATCGCGAGCGTCGGCCGCCACGGCGGCGGCGTCAGCGATTCGCGCTTCAGCGCCAGCAGCACGAACAGCACCGCGGTACCGCCGACGTAGCGCAGCGCCGAGAACGTGAACGGCCCGGCGTAGGCCAGCGCCTGCTTCATCACGATCCAGTTGTAGCTCCAGATCAGGGTCAGCGCGACGAGCGCCAGCAGGGCGCCGCGGCGGGAAGCGGGTGCGGACATGGGTGTGGTCGGGACAGGGGCGCTCATCTTGCGGCCCGCTGCACCGCCGCTGCAAAACACGCAGCCGGGGTCGCGCGCGGCCCGGTACTGCGACCGGGCCGCGCCACCGGCGGATTCAGAACCGATGGCCTATGGCCGCCATCATTACGCCAAAAAAGAACAGTATGAACACCGCCATCAGCACCAAGCTGACGATCATGGTCACGCCGAGGATCACGAAGTACAGCCGCAGTTTGTCCAGCGACAGCGCGAAGGCGCCCTGATCGCCGTTGAACTGGGCGCGCTCGATGGCGCCGGCCGACTGCATCAGCACGATGCCCAGCCAGATCGGCAACCACGCCCACAGCAGGCCGACGATGGTCAGTGCCGGCAGCACGCCGCTGATGATGTACATCACGCCGAGAAACTTCATCCAGCCCTTGCCGGCCGCCAGCGGCTGGCTGAGTTCGCGAATCGTCGCGCTGTTGGTGTCCATGGTCTTGCCCCCTGAAGGTGGTTGCGCCGGCGCCCCCGCGGCGGCTGCCGGCAGGGTAGGCGCGCCCGTGTCCTGCGTACAAGCGTGATCCAGTTCACGGATCAGGCACGGAGATTGCTTGATTGATCGGGATGCCGGCGCGTGGAACGGGCGCTGGGGAGCCAGGCTGGAGTGCGATGGTGTTGATCCCGAGTTACAACCTTTGGCTGGTGGCGCTGTCGGTGGCGATCGCGGTAATCGCCTCCTATGTGTCGTTCAGCGTCACTGGGCGCCTCGCTCGCAGCCAGGGATGGACGCTGCGCGTCTGGTGGCTGACCGGCGCATTGGCGATGGGCTGGGGCGTCTGGGCCATGCACTTCATCGGCATGCTCGCCTTTCACCTCGGGCCGCCACTGGGCTTCGACGTCGGCCCCACCCTGCTGTCGATGCTGCCGATCGTCGCCGGCGCCGGCAGCGCGCTGTGGCTGCTGGCGCGGGTGCCGGCTTTCCGCGGCCGCCTGCCGCTGGCCGGCGCGGCCCTGGGCGCCGGTGTCGGCGGCATGCACTACCTCGGCATGGCGGCGATGCGGATGCAGCCGGCGATCGTCTGGTATCCGGGGCGGGTGGCGCTGTCGCTGGCGTTTGCCGTACTCGGGGCGACGGCGGCGCTGTGGGTCTGCCTGCGGGTCGCCAACGAGACGCGGCCGGCGTGGCGACGGCTGCGCCGATGGAGTGCCTCGTTGCTGATGGGCGGCGCGGTGGCCGGCACGCATTACTTCGGCATGAGCGCCGCCGGCTTCGCCGCCGGAGCATGGTGCCTGTCGGCCGGCAGTGCACTGCATGGCGGCACGCTGGCGGTGGGCATCGCCGTCACGGCGCTGCTGATGCTGCTCGGCGTGCTGGCGGCGATGTGGCTGCACGAGCGCGTCGAGCACGGCATGCAGCACCGTGACCAGGCGCTGGCGCGCTCGCGCGAGATGCTGATCGAGCGCATGTATCACGACGATCTCACCGGCCTGCCCAACCGCACGCTGCTGCTGGAGCGGCTGCAGCGCTCGCTGGCCGATGCCGAACTCAATCGCAGCAAGATCGCCCTGCTGGTGCTCGAGCTCAAGGGCTTCAAGGTGGTCAACGACTGGCTCGGTCATGAGGCCGGCGACCAGGCCCTGCGCGCGATCGCCGCGTCGCTGCGCGCGCTGGTTCCGGAGGCCGGCATGGTTGCGCGTCTGGGCGGCGACGAGTTCGCCATTGCCGTCGACCGCATCCGCGACGCCGCCGAGGTGGAGCGGCTGTGCCGCCAGGTGCTGGCGGTGATGCGCCAGCCGGTCAGCGCGGTCGGTTATCCGGTCAGTCTGCAGCCCAGCGTGGGCGTCGCCATTTCCACGCCCGGCAGCGATGACGCCGAGACCCTGCTGCGCAACGCCGATGCCGCGATGCAGGCCGCGCGTGCGGGCAGTGACAGTGGTTACCGGATGTTCGAAAAAGGCATGCACCGCGATGCTCGCGAGCGTCTGACGCTGACGCTGGAGTTGCGCGAGGCCATCCGCACCGGCGTGCTGCAGGCCTATTTCCAGCCGACCTGGGACCTGCGCAG
>DATLSL010000087.1:0-6577 GCA_035534135.1 Rhodanobacteraceae bacterium
GAATACCGCCATCGCGCCGAGGTCGAGCGCGCTCGAGCCGATCCACATCAGGTGGTTGAGGATGCGCGTGATCTCGTCGAACAGCGTGCGCACGTACTGGGCGCGGATCGGCGCCTCGATGCCGCACAGCCGCTCGATCGCACGCACGTAGGCGTGCTCGCTGCACATCATCGAAACGTAGTCGAGGCGGTCCATGTAGCCGATCGAGTGGTTGAACGGCTTGGATTCGGCCAGTTTTTCGGTGCCGCGATGGAGCAGGCCGATGTGCGGATCGGCGCGCATCACCACCTCGCCGTCCATCTCCAGGATCAGGCGCAGCACGCCATGCGCGGCGGGGTGCTGCGGGCCGAAGTTCATCGTGTAGTTGCGGATTTCTTCCATGGCTCGCTCAGTTTTGCTGCCAGTGGTCCGCGGCCTCGGCGCGTCCCTGCGCGAGGCCGGCGTCGTGGCGGATCACGCGTGCCACGCCGACGCGCGGTTCGATCGACACCGGCTCGTAGACCACACGCTGCTTGTCGGGGTCGTAGCGCACCTCGACGTTGCCGATCAGCGGGAAGTCCTTGCGGAACGGATGCCCGACGAAGCCGTAGTCGGTGAGGATGCGGCGCAGGTCCGGATGGCCGTCGAAGATGATGCCGAACAGGTCGAACGCCTCGCGCTCGAACCAGTTGGCGCCGGGCCACAGCGAGGTCAGCGACGGCAGCAGCGGCAGGCCGTCGTCTGGACAGAAGCAGCGCAGGCGCAGGCGGCGGTTGTGGCTGATCGACAACAGATGCACGACAACCGCGAAGCGGCGTGGCGCCGAAGCGCCCTGCGGGCGTTCCGACCAGCGGAAGCGCCCGGGACCCTCGCCCTCGACGCCGCGCGAATAGCCGGTGGCGGTGGCCTGCTGCGAGGTTTCCCACTCGGCTTCGCCGTAGCTCTGGTAGTCCACGCCGCACAGGTCCATCAGTTCACTGAAGCGAAAAGCGGGGTCGTCACGCAGCAGCGCCGCCACCGCGTGCAGATGCTGCGGCGGCACCTCGAGCGTGGTTTCGCGGCGCGCCTCGACCAAGGCGACGACGCGATCGCCCAGGCGGTCGCGCAGGGCGGTGGCGAGCGGTGTATCGGCGGCGGTCGTTGGGGCCATCTCGGTTCCTTCGCGGCCGCTCGCATCCTCCGCGCCCTGCACGGGGCGCCGGGCGGACGCGGCGGCGTGAGCTTCAGCGCGCGATCGTGTTGGTGCGGCGGATTTTCTTCTGCAACTGGAGAATGCCGTGGATCAGCGCCTCGGCCGTCGGCGGGCAGCCCGGCACATACACGTCCACCGGCACGATGCGGTCGCAGCCGCGCACGACCGAATACGAATAGTGGTAGTAGCCGCCGCCGTTGGCGCAGGAACCCATCGAGATCACCCACTTCGGCTCGGCCATCTGGTCATAGACCTTGCGCAGCGCCGGCGCCATCTTGTTGACCAGGGTGCCGGCGACGATCATCACGTCGGACTGGCGCGGGCTGGGGCGGAAGATCACGCCGTAGCGGTCCAGGTCCAGGCGCGCGGCGCCGGCGTGCATCATCTCCACCGCGCAGCAGGCGAGGCCGAAGGTCATCGGCCACATCGACCCGGTACGCGCCCAGTTCAGCAGGGCGTCGACGCTGGTGGTGGCAAAACCGTGCTGCATGACCGGGTTGTCGCCCGCCGGGCGCAGGATGTCATCGACCAGGTTCAGCGGCGCCGGGTTGTGCATCACCCGGTCGAGGGACTGCATCACTCCCATTCGAGCGCTCCCTTCTTCCAGATGTAGATGAAGCCGACCACCAGCAGGCCGAGGAACAGCGCCATCTCGACCAGCGCGATCAGGCCGATGCGATCGAACACCACCGCCCACGGAAACAGGAAGGCGATCTCGAGATCGAAAATGACGAACAGGATCGCGATCAGGTAGTAGCGCACGTCGAACTTCATGCGCGCGTCTTCAAACGCCTCGAAGCCGCATTCGTAGGGCGCCAGCTTTTCGGCACCGGGGCGTCGCGGGGCGACGATCAGGCCGATCGCCAGCAGCACGATGCCGAGGCCCGCCGCGACGGCGATGAACACCAGGACCGGCCAGTATTCGGTGAGCACTCGGTGATCTCCGCGCCGGAAGGCGCATCAGCGGTCGCGCCGGGGCAGCGCGGCCTGATGACTCCATTGGTGCCCAAGGGGGGACTCGAACCCCCACGACTTGCGTCGCTACCACCTCAAGGTAGTGCGTCTACCAGTTCCGCCACCTGGGCATGAAGCTTCAATGACTCGATGTTGCAGCCGCTGGCGCCGCGGGAGCACGCGGCACCACCGTCGCTGCCGGCAGCGCGACTCTGGGCACCTCGCCGGCGACCGGTGCTGCTGCGGGCGCGGCGGCAGGCGGCGGCTTGACCGCGCCCGCCATCACGCCCAGACCGACGGTACTGGTTTTCTGCGGCGTGCCGGCGTGGCTGAGATAAATCGCCATGCTCAGGCTGACCAGGAAGAACAGCGCCGCCAGGGCCGCGGTGGCGCGGGTGAGGAAACTGGCCGAGCCGCGCGCACCGAACACCGTCGAGGATGCGCCGCCGCCGAAGCCGGAGCCGGCATCCGCACCGGCACCGCGCTGCAGCAGGATCAGCACGATCATCGACGCGGCGATGAGAACGTAGAAAACCGAAAAGATGGTGAACATGATGTCGTAGGTCTCGGCGCGGTCAGCGCGCCGCAGCGCAGATCGCCAGGAATTCGGACGCCAGCAGCGAGGCGCCTCCAACCAGCCCGCCGTCCACATCCGGCTGCGCGAACAAGTCGGCCGCATTGGCTGCCTTGACGCTGCCGCCGTAAAGGATGCGAGTCAGCCCCGAAAGTTTAGCATCGGCGCTCGCGAGTTGGCTACGGATGAAGGCGTGCGCGTCCTGCGCCTGCGACGTTGTGGCCGTGCGCCCGCTGCCGATCGCCCAGACCGGCTCGTAGGCGATCAGCGCCTGCGCGAACGCGGGCGCGCCGGCGGCGGCGATCACCGCGCCGAGCTGGCGCGCGAGCACCGATTCGGTGGCGCCGGCCTCGCGCTGCTGCAGGGTTTCGCCGATGCAGAGCACCGGGATCAGCCCCCCGGCCTGCGCCGCGATGAACTTGGCCGCCACCTGCGCGTCGTCCTCGCCGTGGTACCGGCGGCGCTCGGAGTGTCCGACCAGCGCGTAGCCGCAGCCGATGTCCTTGAGCATGGCCGCCGCGACCTCGCCGGTGTAGGCGCCTTCGGCATGCGTGCTGACATCCTGGCCGCCGAAACCGATGCCCGTGCTTGCGTGTGCGGCAATCAGTTCCGCAAGATAGGGGAACGGCGCGAACACCACGACGTCGCAGGATCCCGGCAGCGAGGCCGTCAACGCATCCATCAGCGTGCGGTTGGCGACGCGGGAACCGTGCATCTTCCAGTTGGCGGCGACCAGTTTCCTGCGCATCGGGCCGTGCTCCGCGGAAGGCGGCGCAGCATAGCCACGCCACCCCGGCGGCGCAATTGACTCCGATCAAGGAAAGCCATGGACACCCCCCGCACCCGTCGCGCCCTGGTCACCGGCGCTTCCGCAGGCATCGGCGCCGCCTTCGCCCGCGCGCTGGCGCAGCGCGGCCATGCGCTGGTGCTGACCGCACGCCGCCGCGATCGTCTCGACGCACTTGCCGCCGAGCTGCGCGCCGTGCACGGCGTCGCGGTGGCCGTGTACGTCGAGGATCTTGCCGATCCCGCCGCGCCGCAACGTCTGGTCACCGCGCTTGAACGCGATGGTCTTGCCGTGGACCTGCTGATCAACAATGCTGGCTATGGCGTGCCCGGCACCTTCGACGCCAGCCCGTGGTCGCGCCACGCCGACTTCATCCAGGTGCTGATCACCGCGCCCACCGAGCTGGCCCATCGCCTGCTGCCCGGCATGCAGGCACGCGGCTACGGCCGCATCATCAACGTCGCCTCGCTGGCCGGGCATCTGCCGGGCACGCCCGGTCACACACTGTATGCCGCCGCCAAGGCCTATCTGATCAAGTTCTCGCAGTCGCTGGCGCTGGAGAACCGGCGTCACGGCGTGCACGTGACCGCGCTCTGCCCCGGCTTCACCTACTCCGAGTTCCACGACGTCAGCGGTGCCCGCGCCCTGGTCTCGAAGATGTCCGCGCGGATGTGGATGCACGCCGACACCGTCGTCGCGCAGGGGCTCGCGGCCGTCGAGCGCGGCGACATCGTCTACATCAACGGCCGCCTCAACCGCACGATCAAGACCCTGTTCAAGCTGCTGCCGGATCGCGCCGCGCTGGCGCTGATCGCGCGGCGCTCGCGGCGGTTTCGCGTCACGGGTGACGCGGGGGTGGGAACATCACGCGAGCGCTGAGATTCCCAGGCACCCAGGTTGCCGGCCAGACTCAGCAGCCGTGAGGGGCGTCGACTTTCAAATGAAATGTACTCTGATCCTCTGTTTTGTTCATTTGTTGCATGATTGGCGCGGCACCTGAGTCTCCATCGGCACCGCTGCGCCTTGCCCAACCTGCCCCGCTCCACCCATCGGGCTTTGCCGACCCGCCGCCTCGCCGGCAAGGGGCGCTGACCCGGTTTTCCGCGCTACCCTGCGCGCGCCGCACCGATCCGCGAAGGGGAGCCATGAACATCCGCGCCGCATCCGACACCCGCGAGCTGACCGTACGCGGGGTGATCCTGGGCATCGTCATCACCCTGGTGTTCACCGCCGCCAACGTGTACTTCGGCCTCAAGGCAGGGCTGACTTTCGCCACCTCGATCCCGGCCGCGGTGATCTCGATGGCGCTGCTCAAGGGCCTCGGCGGCAGCACCCTGCAGGAGAACAACATCGTGCAGACGCTGGCCTCGGCGGCGGGCACGCTGTCGGCCATCATCTTCGTGCTGCCGGGCCTGGTCATGGTGGGCTGGTGGCAGGGCTTTCCGTTCTGGATGAGCTTCGGCGTGTGCGCGCTGGGCGGCATCCTCGGCGTGATGTACAGCATCCCGCTGCGGCGCGCGCTGGTCACCGGCTCGGACCTGCCCTACCCCGAAGGCGTGGCCTGCGCCGAGGTACTGAAGGTCGGCAGCACGGCCACCGCCGGCAGCAGCGCCGCGCGCGAAAACCGCGCCGGACTGCTCGCGGTGACGGCCAGCGCGCTGGTCTCGGCCGGCTTCGCCGTGGTGGTGGCCACGCGCGTGTTCGCCGGCGACGTGGCGACGTACTTCCGCTTCGGCGATCGCGGCGCCACCGGCGCCGATTTCAGCCTGTCCTTCGCGCTGTTCGCGGTCGGGCACCTGGTGGGCCTGTGGGTGGGCCTGTCGATGCTGCTGGGTGCGCTGATCGGTTGGGCCGGACTGGTGCCGGTGTTCACCTGGCTGCATCCGGCGGCCGGCAGTGCCAGCGACGTGGCACAGGCGATGTGGGCCTCGCACGTGCGCTTCGTCGGCGCCGGCACCATCGGCGTGGCCGCGATCTGGACTCTGGCCACGCTGGTGCAGCCGGTCGTCTCCGGTCTGCGCGGGGCGATGGCGGCGGCGCGCACGCGCAAGGCCGGGCAGGCGCACCTGCTGCCGCGCACCGAGCAGGACCTGCCGATCGGCCTGGTCGGGCTGATCACGCTGCTGTGCCTGCTGCCGATCGCCTGGATGCTGGTGCACTTCGGCCTGGCCGCCGGCCTGCGCGCGCAGCTCACCCTGCTGCTGATCGGCGCGCTGGTGTTCATCGTGCTGATGAGCTTTTTCGTCTCGGCGGTGTGCGGCTACATGGCCGGGCTGATCGGCTCGTCCAACAGCCCGCTGTCGGGCGTGGGCATTCTGGTGATCATCGCCGCGGCGCTGCTGCTGGTGCTGGGCGTGGCCGGCAACCTGCCCGCCAGCATGCAGCCGGCACTGGTGGCCTACGCGTTGTTCGTCACCGCGGTGGTGTTCGCGGTGGCCACCATCGCCAACAACAACCTGCAGGATCTCAAGACCGGCCAGCTGGTGGACGCCACGCCGTGGAAGCAGCAGGTGGCGCTGGTGATCGGCGTGGTCGCCGGCGCGGCGGTGATCCCGCCGGTGCTGGACCTGCTGCTCAAGGCCTACGGCTTCGCCGGCATGCCCGGCACCAATCCGGCGCATGCGCTGGCCGCGCCGCAGGCGGCGCTGATCTCGGCGCTGGCGCAGGGCGTGATCGAGCACAAGCTGGACTGGAGCATGATCGGCCTGGGCGCGGCCATCGGCGTGGTCATCGTGATCCTCGACGAACTGCTGGCGCGCCGCGGCAAGACCGCACGCCTGCCGCCGCTGGCGGTGGGCCTGGGTATTTATCTCCCCACTTCGACCACGCTGATGGTGGTCGTCGGCGCCGTCGCCGGCTGGTTCTTCGAGCGCCGCGCCGAGCACACCGCCAAACCCGAGGCCACCAAGCAGCTGGGCGTGCTGCTGGCCTCGGGCATGATCGTCGGCGAGAGCCTGATCGGCGTCGCGCTGGCCGCGCTGGTGGTGTTTTCGGGCAAGGACGCGCCGCTGGCGCTGGTCGGTCCCGGCTTCGTCGGCGCGGCGGTGGTGATCGGCGCACTGGCCTTCGCGCTGGTGATGCTCGCCATGTA
>DATLSL010000088.1:0-2957 GCA_035534135.1 Rhodanobacteraceae bacterium
CCGACGACCAGCTGGTGCACGGTCTCGGTGCCCTCGTAGGTGATCACCGACTCGAGATTGAGCGCATGCCGGATCGGCACGTATTCGACGGTGATGCCGGCGCCGCCGAGGATATCGCGCGCCTCGCGGGCGATGTCGATGGCCATGCGCACGTTGTTCCACTTGGCGAGGCTGACCTGGGTCGGCTGCATCTTGCCGGCGTCTTTCAGACGCCCCAGCTGCAGCGACAGCAGTTGCGCCAGCGTGATGCGCCGGGCCATGTCGGCGAGCTTGAGCTGCACCGCCTGGGTGGCGGCGATGGGTTTGCCGAAGATGATGCGCTCCTTGGCGTAGTCGATCGCCTGGCTGTAGCAGGCGATGGCGGCGCCGATCGGGCCCCAGGTGATGCCGTAGCGCGCCTGCGTCAGGCAGCCCAGCGGACCCTTGAGACCCTTGACCTTGGGCAGGCGGTTGGCGTCCGGCACGCGCACATGGTCGAAGAACAGCTCGCTGGTGACCGAGGCGCGCAGCGACATCTTGCGGTGGATGTCGCGGGTCGCGAAGCCCTGCATGCCGCGCTCGACGATGAAGCCCTGGATGCCCTCGTCGGTCATCGCCCAGACGATCGCGATGTGCGCAAGGCCGCCGTTGGTGATCCACATCTTGGCGCCGTTGAGGATCCAGTCGTCACCGTCGCGCCTGGCGTGCGTCTTCATGTTGCCGGGATCGGAGCCGCCGTGCGGTTCGGTCAGGCCGAAGCAGCCGATGACCTTGCCGGCGGCCATGTCGGGCAGGAAGCGGCGCTTCTGTTCCTCGCTGCCGTAGGCGAAGATCGGGTACATGCACAGCGAACTCTGCACCGAGACGAAGCTGCGGATGCCGGAGTCGCCGCGCTCGAGCTCCTGGCAGATCAGGCCGTAGCTGACCGCGTTCATGCCGCCACCGCCGTACTCGGTCGGCAACGACGAGCCCAGCAGGCCCAGTTCGGCAATCTCGGGGATCAGGTCCGCGGGAAACATGCCCTGGTCGAAGCAGTCGCCGATGATCGGCAGCACGCGCTCGTCGGTGAAGCGGGCGACGCTGTCCTGCACCATGCGTTCCTCGTCGCTGAGCAGCGAGCGCACGTCGTAGAGGTCGTGGGGATTGAGCGAGACGGCCATGCGGGCTCCGGCGGGTCGGCAAACTGCGTGATTCTAGCAGCGCGGCGCGAATGCCCGGTCACCTGCGCTCGATCTGCGCCGGGTTGCAGGCGTCGCGTCCGGCTCAGCGATTGGCGACGCCGTGCGGTACGTGGCCGGTGGCGACGTGGCGGCGCGCCGACTCGACGTTGGCGCGCGAGTCGTCGAAGAAGATGTCGGCGGCAAACGCCTCGAGAAACGGCCCCTTGTCGCGGCCGCCCAGAAACAGCGCCTCGTCGATGCGCACGCCCCACTGGCGCAGGGTCAGGATCACGCGCTTGTGCGCAGGCGCCGAGCGGGCCGTGACGAGCGCGATGCGGATCGGCGAGGTCTCCGCCGGAAACGCCGCCTGCAGCCGCTGCAGCGCGGCGAGAAAGCCGCGGAACGGTCCGCCCGCCAGCGGCTCGGCCGCGCGCTCACGCTCGTTGCGGTGAAAGGCATCCAGGCCCTGCTCCTGCGACACCCGTTCGGACTCGTCGGCGAACAGCACGGCGTCGCCGTCGAAGGCGATGCGCAATTGTTCCGCATGCCCGTCGGCTGCCGTCGACGGCAGGATGGTCGCCGCCGCCACGCCGGCTTCCAGCGCGCGGCTGACGTCCTCGGCGTTGGCCGAAAGAAACAGGTCGGCGCCGAACGGATGCACATAGTCCGAGGTCGGTGCACCGCTGGTGAAAGCGGCGCGCACGATGTCGAGCCCGTAGTGCTGGATCGAGTTGAAAATGCGCAGCCCGGTATCGCCGGAATTGCGCGACAACAGGATCACCTCGACCTGCGGCGCCTGCGGTGCTTGCGCGTTCAGATGCAGCAGCTTGCGCACCAGCGGAAACGCGACGCCCGGCGCCAGCGGCTGCTCCTCATGCGCGATCTGATAACGGCGATAGGCGTCCAGCCCCTCGCGCTCGAACAGGGCGTGGCTCTCGCCGAGGTCGAACAGCGCACGCGAGGAAATCGCCACCACCAGGCGATCATCGACGGCGGCGTGCGGGTCGTGGGCGTTGGGCGTGCTCATGGCGAGAAAGTGTAGGGGAGCGGAAGTCGGAAGTCGGAAGTCGGAAGTCGGAAGTCGGAAGTCGGAAGTCGGAAAGAGCGTAAGCCCATGCAGCCAAGGTGCAGTTTTCCCCTACTCCCTACTCCCTACTCCCGAGTCCCGAGTCCCGAGTCCCGGTCTTACAGCGCAAACTGCTCGTCGAGGATGCGCTGTTCGAGGCGATGGTCGGGATCGAACAGCAGGGTGACCGGTCGTGCACGGTCGACGCCGATCGCCACCTCGACCACGTCGCGCACCTCGATGAAGTCCGCGGTCGCGCTGACCGGGCGCTCCTCCGGCATGCGCACGCGGATGCGCACGTCGGTCGCCGCCGGCAGAATCGCGCCGCGCCAGCGCCGCGGCCGGAACGGGCTGATCGGCGTCAGCGCCAGCACGTTGGCATCCAGCGGCAGGATCGGCCCGTGCGCGGAGAGGTTGTAGGCGGTGGAGCCGGCCGGCGTGGCCAGCAGCACGCCGTCGCAGACCAGCTCGTGCAGCTTGACCGCACCGTCGAGCGCCAGTTCGAGATGCGCCGCCTGATTGGTCTGCCGCAACAGCGACACCTCGTTGAAGGCCAGGGCCTCGCAGTGGTTGCCGGCGGCGTCGCGGGCGCGCATGGAGAGCGGATGCAAAACGGCGGGATGCGCCGCCGCGATGCGCTCGGGCAGGTCGTGGTCGGCGTACTGGTTCATCAGAAAGCCCACGCGGCCGAACTTCATGCCGTATACCGGCACGCCGCGCGCAAGGTGCGCGTGCAGGGTGCGCAGCATGAA
>DATLSL010000089.1:0-8203 GCA_035534135.1 Rhodanobacteraceae bacterium
CACCTGTCCCGGCCTGCCGTGGCTGCTGGGCGGCCACAGCCTCGGCGCGCAACTCGCCGCGCTGGCCGTGGCGCGTGCGCCCGCCACGGCGGTCGGCCTGATCGCCGTAGCCGGCGGCGTGCCCGACTGGCGCACCTTTCCGCCCGTCTGGCGACTGCCGCTGCGCGGCCTGTATTTCGGCGCGCCGCTGCTGGCACGGCTGTACGGCCATTATCCCGGCCGCCGCCTGCGTTTCGCCGGCAACGAGGCGCGCGGCGTGATCGCCGACTGGGCGGCGAGCGGAGCGCGCGGACGCTACGCGGCGCGCGGCCTCGACGACGATCTGCAGGCGGCGCTCGCCGCCCTGCGGCTGCCGGTGCTGGGGCTGCGGCTGGCGGACGATCGCATGGTGCCCGCGGCCTCGCTGGCCGGCCTGCTCGCCTGCATGCCGCACACCGTGCGCGAGTCGCAGGTGCTGGCGCCGGCCGAGTTCGCCGCGACCCGCATCGGCCATTTCGGCTGGCTGGCCACGCCGGGCCCCGTCGCTGCGCGCATCGTGTCCTGGCTGGGCCGTATCGGGTCCGGCTGACGGCGCGCACCCCGGGGTGCGGCAAGCCGGCGCCACGCGCGCTCTTGCATCGGCGTCGGCGCGACCCCAACCTGCCGCGATCGCCTTTTGCCGTGGAGTTTGCCCGTGCATCTGTTCTCGCCGCTGATCCAGCGCAGCCTGACCCTGCGCAACCGCATCGTGGTGTCGCCGATGTGCCAGTACAGCGCCACCGACGGCGTGCCGGACGACTGGCATCTGGTGCATCTCGGTTCGCGCGCGGTCGGCGGCGCCGCCGTGGTGATCGCCGAGGCCACCGCGGTCGAGCCGCGCGGGCGCATCTCGCCGGCCGACACCGGCATCTGGAACGACGCCCAGCGCGACGCCTGGACGCCGATCGCGCGTTTCATCGCTGCGCAGGGAGCGGTCCCCGGTATCCAGCTCGCGCACGCCGGTCGCAAGGGCAGCACGGCGGCGCCGTGGGACGGCGGCAAGGCGGTCGCGGCGGGCGCCGGCGCCTGGACGCCGGTCGCGCCCAGCGCCGTGGCCTATGCCGATGACTATCCGCAGCCCGAAGCGCTGGACGCGGCCGGCATCCGCGGCATCGTCGATGCGTTCGTCGCCGCCGCGCGACGCGCGCACGACGCGGGTTTCCGCCTGATCGAACTGCATGCCGCGCACGGCTATCTGCTGCACCAGTTCCTCTCGCCGCTCAGCAATCGCCGCGACGATGGCTACGGCGGCAGTCTCGAGAATCGCATGCGCCTGACGCTGGAGGTGACGGCGGCGTTGCGCGCGACCTGGCCGGCGGAGTTGCCGCTGTGGGTGCGCCTTTCGGCGACCGACTGGGCCGAGTGCGGCTGGGACCTCGCGCAGAGCATCGCGCTGGCACGCGAGCTCAAGCGGATCGGCGCGGACCTGATCGACGTGTCCTCGGGCGGTCTGACCGCGGCGCAGAAAATCAGCGTCGGTCCCGGCTATCAGGTGCCGTTCGCCGAGACGATCCGGCGCGAAGCCGGCATCGCCACCGGCGCGCTCGGCATGATCACCGAACCGGCGCAGGCCGAGACCATCCTCGCCAGCGGCCAGGCCGACGTGGTGATCATGGCGCGCGAGCTGCTGCGCGATCCCTATTTTCCGCGCCGCGCGGCCAAGGCGCTGGGCGCCTCGATCCCGACGCCCCGACAGTACCTGCGCGCCTGGTGAGCGCCGCCGCGTAAACTGCGCCCGCCGACCTGCCAGAGCCTGCCATGGACACCGCCGAACGCCTGCTGCTGTCCGGTCACGTGCACGATCTCGGCGACGGCTTCGCGGTGCGCCGGCTGCTGCCGCACGCGCAGCGGCGCATGGTCGGGCCGTTCGTGTTCTTCGACCACCTGGGCCCGGTGGATTTCGCGCCCGACCGCGGTCTGGACGTGCGCCCGCATCCACACATCGGTCTGGCGACGGTGACCTATCTGTTCGACGGCGCGATCCGCCATCGCGACAGCCTGGGCTGCGTGCAGGACATCCTGCCCGGCGACGTCAACTGGATGACCGCCGGCCGCGGCATCGTCCATTCCGAACGCACGCCACCGGAGCCGCGCGCCGCCGGCCATCGCGTGCATGGCATCCAGACCTGGGTGGCGCTGCCGCCGCAGCAGGCCGAGTGCGCGCCCTCGTTTCATCACCATGCGGCGGCCAGCCTGCCGCACTGGCTGCAGGACGGCATGCGCCTGCGGTTGATCGCCGGCGGCGCATACGGACGCAGCGCGCCGGTCGCGGTATGTTCGCCGATGTTCGACATCGCCTGCGAGGCCGATGCCGGCGCGGAGCTGGCGCTGCCGGCCGAGCACGCCGAGCGCGCGGTCTATGTGCTCGAAGGCCGCGCGGAACTTGCTGGCCAGCGCATCGACGCCGGGCAGCTGGCGGTCGAGCTCGGCGGCGCCCCCGGCGTGCTGCGCGCAACAGCGCCGCTCAAGGCCATGCTGTTCGGCGGCGCACCGTTCGGGGCGCCCCCGCATGTGTGGTGGAACTTCGTCGCCACCAGCCGCGAGCGCATCGAGCAGGCCAAGGCCGACTGGTCGACGGACCGTTTCGGTCGCGTGCCCGGTGAGACCGGATCCATCCCGCTGCCCGCCCGCTGAAGCGGAGCCGTTGATCCGTGGGCTTGCAAGGATCAACGCATGTTGCAGAGGGCCCTCTCGCGTCCATGGGGACCTGCCGTCCGGGCGCGCGTAGACGCTGTCCGGTGCGCAGACGCCCCGCGACAAATTGATGCAAGATTCAGCCACCGCTCCGCCTCGGTTCGGTTTGCATGGGAGGGTGTCATGCGCGAGTTCGCCAGTTTCCGTGAGTTCTATCCGTACTATCTGGGCGAGCACCGCAACCGCATCTGCCGACGTCTGCATTTCATCGGCAGTTCGCTGGTGATCGTGATCGTGATCGCCGCGGCGTGGATGCACCAGCCGCTGTGGCTGCTGCTGGCGCCCGTCGCCGGCTACGGATTTGCCTGGGTCGGCCACTACGGCTTCGAGAAGAATCGCCCGGCGACGTTTCGCCACCCGCTCTACAGTCTGCTCGGTGACTGGGTGATGGCCGCCGACGTGCTGCGCGGCAGGGTGCGCATCTGAAGTCGACGGTGCCGCGGTTCAACGGTACTCGGCGTGACAGGCTTCGCAGGCGCCGCCGATGGCGCGGATGCGCGGCTCCAGCGCCTTGCACTCGGTCGCCAGCGGAGTCCGGGTGACGCGGATCTCGCCCTGCAGGCGCTTTACGAAATTCTGGAAATGCGCGTCGTGGCCATACTGCGGCAGCGCACCCGGGATCGCGTCGGCCATGCGCTGCAGCCAGTCCAGATGCAGGGTGCTTTGCGCGAGCGGGCACTGGGTGCCGACGATTTCCTGATGCAGCGCGCCCAGATGATGCTGCATCACCGCCATCACGCCGCGCGGGTAGGCATCACGCTGGCGCCACACCGAGCCGACCTGGAACGCGGTGATGGCGCCTATGGCGATGCCCAGCACCAGCAGGATGAGTGCGCGCATGCATCGGCTCCGCGAAAGGACGCGAGCATAGCCGAGGCGGACCGGGCTCCCGATTACGATGCGCTTGCAATGGCAGCGACCGCGAAGAACGTTCGCAGCATGCTAGCCTCGCCGCCCCATGAGCCACGCCCCCGACCCCCGTTTCGCCGGTATCGATCGCCTCTACGGACGCGGCAGCGTGGCCCGATTGGCGCGCATGCACGTGGCCGTGATCGGCGTCGGCGGTGTGGGCTCGTGGGCGGCCGAGGCACTGGCACGCAGCGGCGTCGGCACACTGACGCTGATCGACGCCGACGAGGTCTGCGTGTCCAATACCAGCCGCCAGCTGCACGCGCTGGAGGGGCAGTACGGTCGGCCCAAGGTCGCGGTCCTGGCGGAGCGCTTCGCCGCGATCAACCCGGCGCTGCGAATGCAGGCGCAGGAGCGGTTCGCGACCGTGGACACTCTCGATGCGATCTACACGTCGGGCTGCGATCTCGTGCTCGACGCCTGCGACGCGCTGCGGGTCAAGGTGGCGCTGATCGCGGGCTGCCGTCGACGCCGGCTGCCGCTGATCGTGGTGGGCTCGGCTGGCGGCCGTACCGACGCCACCCGCGTGCAGGTGCGTGACCTCTCGCGCACCGAACACGACGCCATGCTGTCGCGCATCCGCAAGCAGCTGCGCCAGGAGTTCGGTTTCCCGCGCAATGCCGAGCGCTTCTTCGGTGTGCCGGCGGTGTACTCGCTGGAAAACGTGCGCTATCCGCAGGCCGACGGTACGGTCGGCGGCCGACGGCCCGCGGGCAGCGACGCGCTCAAGCTCGACTGCGGTGCCGGCCTGGGTGCCGCCACCCATGTCACCGGCGCGTTTGCCTTTGCCGCGGCGGGCAAGGCGCTGGAGGTGTTGTTGCGGTAGTGGGGAGTGGGGAAAGCAGGCTGTCATCCTGAGCGCAGCGAAGGATCTTTCACGACCCTTGCGATCATGGACCTCAATGCAAAGCGGACGTCTCCGCCGCGAAGATCCTTCGGGCTTTGCCCTCAGGACGACCAACGGAAGTCCCCAAGGGATGACACCCTTCAGGCTTGTCCCGACTTCCGACTTCCTTCAATGCACCGCCTTGGCGCCGGCATTGCCGAACGGCGGCCGCGCCAGCCACAGCAGCGGGATCATCAGCAGGAACATCCAGCCGAACAGCCAGAATACGTCGTTGACGGCCAGCGTCATCGCCTGCTGGGTGACCACGCTGTCGACGATCGCGTAGCTGGGCAGGGTGGGCGCGCCCAGTGCCTGCAGCTTGTCGAGGAAACTCACGGCGCCGGCATTGGCCATGTTGACGTGTTCGGCCAGCACCGCGTGATGATAGTCGCCGCGTTGGCTCCACAGCGTCACCGTCACCGCCGTGGACACGCTGCCGGCGATGGTGCGGAAAAAATTGGACAAGCCTGACGCCGAGGCGATCTCGTTCGGCTTCAGGCCCGAAAGGATGATCTGGTTGACCGGGATGAAGAAGCAGGCGATGCCGATGCCCTGGATCAGGCGCGGCAGGATCAGGTCGCTGAACGACGCGTCGACGGTGAAGCGGGAAAACCAGAATGCAGTGAAGGCGAACACCACAAAGGCAAACGATGCCACCGCGCGCAACTCCAGGCGCTGGATGTTGCGGCCGATCAGCGGCGACAGCAGAAAGGCAAGGATGCCCACCGGCGCGGTGGCATAGCCGGCCCACAAGGCGGTGTAGCCGAGGGTGGTCTGCAGCCAGAGCGGATACACTACATTGATGCCGAAAAAGCCGAACATGCCGATCGCCAGGGCAATCGTTCCGGTCGCGAAGTTGCGGTGGCGGAACAGCGTGAGATCGACGATCGGATGACGGTCGGTCAGTTCCCACGCCACTAGGAAGGTCAGCGCGACCACCGCCACGATGCCCAGCGTCAGGATCAGCGGTGAGGCAAACCAGTCCTTGTTGTTGCCGTTGTCGAGCATGAACTGCAGGCTGCCGACGCCGATCACCAGCAGCCCGAGGCCGATCGCGTCGATCGGCTGGCGCACGATGGCGGACTCGCGCCCCCGCAGCAGGAAGTAGGTGACCATCGCCGCGCCGAGGCCCACCGGCGCGTTGATGAAGAAGATCCACGGCCACGAATAGTTGTCGGTGATGTAGCCGCCGAGCACCGGGCCGAAGATCGGCGCGATCACCACCGTCATCGCCCACAGCGCCAGCGCCAGACCCTTCTTCGCGTCGGGGTAGTTGCTCAGCAGCAGGGTCATCGACAGCGGCACCATCGGTCCCGACACCACACCCTGCAGCAGGCGGAACAGCACCAGCATCGGCATGCTGGTGGCGAAGCCGCACAGCATCGAGAACACCACGAACAGGCTCACCGAGGTGACAAAGGTGCGCACCTCGCCGAAGCGGCGCGCGAGCCAGCCGGTCAGCGGCTGCATGATCGCGCTGGCCAGCGAGTACGAGCTGATCGCCCAGGTGCCTTCGTACGGGCTGACGCCGAGGCTGCCGGCGATCGCCGGCACCGAGACGTTGACGATGGTGATGTCGAGCACCTCCATGAACGTCGAGAAGGCGATCGCCAGGGTCAGCAGGCCCAGCGCAGCGCCCTGCAGCGGTGGCGCGCGATCCGGGATGCGGCTTTCGCGCGGGCTGTCGGCGCTCATCGGCGTTTCAGCGCGAGCCGGAGGCGGCGCCGAGGTTGGCGCGGATTACCTGCGCGGCTTCGGCATCGGCCTGCGCCAGCGGGTAGCGGAAGACATCGGTGCTGGATACCGGCCGCGACGGCGGCGCCGCGGCCAGCATCGGCCCGGAGCGATCGGTGGTGCGCACGGTCACCGTGGTGGACAGGCCGATGCGCAGCGGATGGCGTTCGAGTTCGGCCTTGTCCAGGCTGATCCGCACCGGCACGCGCTGCACGACCTTGATCCAGTTGCCCGACGCGTTCTGCGGCGGCAGCAGCGCAAAGGCGGCGCCGGTGCCGGGCGACAGGCCTTCGACGTGGCCGTGGAAGACCACGCTGCCGCCGTACATGTCGCTGACGATCGTCGCCGGCTGACCGATGCGCAGACCGGCCAGCAGGGTTTCCTTGAAGTTGGCGTCCACCCACAGCTGGTGCAGCGGTATCACGATCATCAATGGCTGGCCGGGCTGGATGCGTGATCCCACCTGCACCGTGCGCTGTGCCACATAGCCCGATACGGGTGCCGGTACGGTGTCGCGTTGCGCGGCGATCCAGGCGGCGATGAAGGCATCGCGCGCGGCCAGCACGGTCGGGTTGCGTGCGATGTCGGCGCCTGCCACGGCGGCGTGCGCGGCCGCGGCCTGCCGCTCGGAGGCGGTCAGCGCGGCGCGGGTGGTGGCGACCGCAGCGCGCAGCTCGGTGATCTTCTGCGGCGACACGGCGCGCTGCGTCAGCAATGGCAGCTGCCGGTCCAGGGTCGACTGCGCCTGCGCCAGTTCGGCGCGGCGTGCGGCAATCACCGCGTCGAGCTGCGCGGCGGTATTGGTCTGCCCGCGTACCTCGCGCACGGCCTGCGCCAGCGCGTGGCGCGCGCGGGCGAGGTTGAGATCGGCGTCGGTCGGGTCCAGCCGCACCAGCGGCTGCCCCGCCACCACGCGATCGGTGTCGTCGGCCAGCACTTCGGTGACGGTCCCCGGCACCTGCGCCGCGACCGTGACCATGTTGCCGTGCACGTAGGCGTCGCTGGTGACCTGGCGCAGCGAAAACACGAAATACCACAGTGCCACCCCGATCAGTCCGATCAGGATGAACACGGCGGCGATGATCAGCAGAATGCGGCGGCGCTTGCCGCGGGATACGCCGGCAGGCGCCGGGACGTCGGCAGTGACATTCATGGCGTGGGATCCTTGCCCGGAGGGGAAACGGAGGCAGCTGCAGCGGGACCGGGTGCTGGCGGTGCGTCGCTGCGGTAACCGCCGCCCAGCGCCTTGGTCAGGGCGATGTCGGCGGTGAGCGCCTGCGCCTGCAGCGCCAGTGCGCTGCTGCGTTGTGCGGCCAGCTGCGCCGCGACGGCGAGCTCGGGCCCGGCATCGGTCAGGCCCTGCCGCGCGCGCGCGCGCGCATTGATATCGAGACGTTCGACTGCTGCCAGTTGCGCGGCCTGTTCACGGCGCTCGGTGGCCAGGCGCTGCACGTCGATGGCGCTGCGTGCGACCTCATGCGCGGCGTCGATCACACTCTGGTTGTAGGCCTCGATCGCGGCGGCCAGTTGCGCCCGGCTGTAGCCGTAACGCGCCCGGAGCAGGCCGCCGTCGAAGATCGGCAGGTGCACGGCCGGGGCGACATCGAATACCCGGCTGCCTGATTTCAGCAGCTGCGCCGTGCGGATGCTGGATAGCCCGGCCAGCGCGCTGAGGCTGATATCCGGATAGAAGTCCGCGCGCGCGGCCTTGACCTGCTCGCCGGCGGCCTCGACGCGCCAGCGGCTGGCGGCGATGTCGGGTCGGCGCGCGATCAGGTCGAGGCCGGCATCGGCGGGCAGCGCGGCGATCGGTTGCGGCAGCGCCCGCGGCTGCAGTGTCGGCAGGTCGGCGGGCGCGACACCGAGCAGTGCCGCGAGGCCGGCGCGATCCTGGGCCAGTGCGCCCTCGAGTTCGCTGACGCGCTGGCGTGCCGCGGCGGTTTGCGCCGCAGCCTGGTCGGC
>DATLSL010000090.1:0-50837 GCA_035534135.1 Rhodanobacteraceae bacterium
CAGGTTGGGGGGGTGTTTTTCCAGCTGGGCTCGGCGCTCGAACTGGACTGGCTGCGCGCGCGCATCGAGGAGCTGCCGGTGGAAAGCCGCTGGCACGCGCAGGCACGTGGCTCGCTGCGCGACGAACTGGCGGCACAGCACCGCACGCTGGCGGTGCAGGTCATCGGCGCGGCGCGCCCGGGCGACGCGTCGCCGGTGGCCACCTGGCTGGGCCGCGACGATGCGCAGCTCAAGTACACGCTGGGCATGCTGACCGAGATCCGCGCCCAGAGCATGGACTACCCGATTGCCTCGGTGGCACTGCGCCGGCTGGCGCAGCTGGCTCACGCCGGCTGAGCGCGGTGCACGCGGGGATCGATGACGTGCGTTTCCGGCCGGATCTCACGATCCGACCGGAAGGGTGACCCGCGTTCAGCGTGGGCCGGGCACGCGGCCGTTGCGATTGCTGCTCTGGCTGCGCGGCCGCCGCGAGTGGTGCGGCGCGGCGCGGGCATCGCCGCCGCCCGTTGCCGCACCGCGCCGCGACGCATCGGTGGGCGTTTTCTGCGGGCCGCGTGATCGCGGTTTGGCATGTCGCGGCGCCGAAACCTCGGCGCGCTCCTGGGCGCTGGCGGTGCCGGGCTCGAAGCCGGGCACCACGCTGGACGGCAGCGTGCGCTTGAGCATCTTCTCGATGTCGCGCAGCAGACCACGCTCGTCGCCGCTGACCAGCGAGATCGCCTCGCCCGCAGCGCCGGCGCGACCGGTGCGGCCGATGCGGTGCACGTAGTCCTCGGGCACGTTGGGCAGCTCGTGGTTGATCACGTGCGGCAGCTGGTCGATGTCGAGCCCGCGTGCGGCGATGTCGGTGGCGACCAGCACACGCACGCGACCGGCCTTGAAATCGGCCAGCGCCTTGGTGCGCGCGTTCTGCGACTTGTTGCCGTGGATCGCCGAGCTGACCAGACCGGCGCGCTCGAGCTGGTCGGCCAGCCGGTTGGCGCCGTGCTTGGTGCGCGTGAACACCAGCACCTGGCGCCAGTCGCCGCTGGACACCAGATGCGCCAGCAGTGCCGCCTTGCGTGCCTTGTCGACCGGATGCGCGCGCTGCTCGACGAGCTCGGCGGGAGTGTTGCGCGGTGCCACCTCGACCCGCGCCGGGTCGTTGAGCAGGCCGGCGACCAAGGCGCGTATGGCGTCGCTGAAGGTGGCCGAGAACAGCAGGTTCTGGCGCCGCTTCGGCAGCACCGCCAGCACGCGGCGGATGTCGCGGATGAAGCCCATGTCGAGCATGCGATCGGCTTCGTCCAGCACCAGGGTCTCGATGCCGGACAGATCCACGCTGCGCCGCTGCATGTGATCGAGCAGGCGTCCCGGCGTGGCGACGACGATGTCGGCGCCGCGGCGCAACTGCTCGACCTGCGGGCCGAGGCCGACGCCGCCGAAGATCACCGCACTGCGCACGCGCAGATGGCGGCCGTAGGTGCGCACCGATTCGGCGACCTGCGCGGCGAGTTCACGGGTCGGCACCAGCACCAGCACGCGCGGGCGCGGCGACAGCGCCGGCGCGCCGAGCAGGCGCTGCAGGATCGGCAGGGTGAAGGCGGCGGTCTTGCCGGTGCCGGTCTGCGCGGCGGCCAGCAGATCACGGCCCGCCAGCACCAGCGGAATCGCCTGCTGCTGGATCGGGGTAGGTGTGACGTAGCCCTCGTCCTCGAGGGCACGCAGCAATTCGGGCGCGAGGCCCAGTTCGGAAAACAGCATCAACATGACTCCTGAAGCCGCCTCACCACGCGGACGCGATACCGGTTCAGGCAGAGATGAAGGAAGGGGCGGGCGCCGACGGCGCTGCCGGGTTTGCTGCGGAAGAAGACTGGATCGACAGCAGGGGCGCAACCGGAGCGCCGCGACAAACAGTGCAAGCATAGCCGAAGATCGCGTGCCGTGCTGCGGCATCCAGCCGCTGGGCACTGCAGCTCACGACGGGATTACCGATTGTTGAGGTGGGCGGCAAGCGCACCGACTACGGGCAGAATGAGGCCCGAGCCGAGCCGATTGCGCCGGTTCGTCTATCCCCGGGAGATCCCTCATGACATCCGATCGCGCCGCACCGTCGCGTCATCCGTTCCTGCTTGCAGCTGCCGTCGCGCTGGCGCTGGCGACCACCGCCGCAGCCGGCGCCGCCACCACGCTGCTGAAGATTCCCGGCGGCGCGCACGGTCTCGGCTTCGATGATCTCGGCTATGCCCCCGCGCTCGGGCGCGTGCTGGTGCCGGCAGCGCAGAGCGGCGCGCTGGTGCTGGTCGATCCCGCCAATGACGCGCTGCGGGTGCTGGCGGATGTCGTGCCCGCCGGTGCTGCCGTCAGCGGCCACGATGCCGGCACCACCTCGGCCGATTACGGCGAGGGCCTGCTGTTCGCCAGTGACCACGCGCACATGGCGGTGGTGGCGGTCGATCCGCGAACCGGCGCCGTTGTCGCGCGCGCGCAACTCGCGGGCGGCCCCGACTACGTGCGCTACGTGGCGCCGCTGCATCAGGTGTGGGTCAGTGAGCCGCACCTGAAGCAGATCGAGCGCTTCAGCGTGACCGCGGGCGCCCACCCGATGCTGGCGCGCGTCGGCGCGATCAGCGTGCCGGGCGGCCCCGAGTCGCTGGTGATCGACGCCACGCGCGGGCAGGCCTACAGCAACGAGTGGAAGGACCACACAGTGACGATCTCGCTCAAGCATCCGCAGGTCACCGCGCGCTGGGCCAACAGTTGCGAAGGCAGCCGCGGGCTGGCGCTGGACGCAGCCGGCCACACCCTGTTCGTCGGCTGCAAGGAGGGCAAGGTGGTGGCGCTGGACCTCGACCATGCCGGCCGCATCGAAGCCAGCGCAAAAGTCGGTGCCGGCGTCGACATCATCGCCTGGAATCCGGTGCTGCATCACGTGTATGCGCCCGGTGCGGTCAGCGCGACGATGAGCGTGCTCGACTTCAGCGGCGGTGCACTGAAGACGGTCGCGACGGTGCCGACGGCGGCACATGCGCACTGCGTGGCGACCGACGGCAAGTCGGTGGCCTATGTCTGCGATCCGGGCGCCGGCGCGCTGATCGTCTATCGCGATCATCCCTGAGCGCGCATCCAGCCGCCCGTGTCGTCGCTGACGACGCGGACGCGCGGGCTCTCAGGGCGTGCGCTTGGCCAGTCGCAGCCAGGTATCGACGACGGTGTCGGGATTGAGCGACATCGACTCGATGCCCTGATCCATCAGCCAGTCGGCGAGGTCGGGATGGTCCGACGGCCCCTGACCGCAGATGCCGACGTACTTGCCCCTGGCGCGCGCGGCGCGGATCGCCAGCGCCAGCAGGCGCTTGACCGCCGGATCACGCTCGTCGAACAGCGGCGCCACGATGGCGGAGTCGCGGTCGAGACCGAGGGTCAGCTGGGTGAGGTCGTTGGAGCCGATCGAGAAGCCGTCGAAGATCTCCAGGAACTCGTCGGCGAGGATGGCGTTGGACGGTACCTCGCACATCATGATGATCTTGAGGCCGTCCTTGCCGCGCTCGAGGCCGTTCTTCGCCAGCACCTCGATCACCTTGCGGCCTTCGGCCAGCGTGCGCACGAAGGGAATCATCACCCAGGCGTTGGCGAGGCCCATCGTCTCGCGCACCTTGCGCATCGCCCGGCATTCCAGCGCGAAGGCGTCGGCGAAACTCGGATCGACGTAACGGCTGGCGCCGCGGAAGCCGATCATCGGATTTTCCTCGTGCGGCTCGTAGCGCGCGCCGCCGATCAGGTTGGCGTACTCGTTGGACTTGAAGTCGCTCAGGCGCACGATCACCGGATGCGGCGCGAACGCCGCGGTGATGGTGGCGATGCCCTCGGCCAGGCGGTCGACGTAGAAATCGACCGGGCTGGCATAGCCGGCCATGCGCGCGTCGATCTTGCCCCGCGTCTCGGCGTCCTGCTGGTCGTATTCGAGCAGGGCCTTGGGATGCACGCCGATGTGACTGGCGATGATCATCTCCAGCCGCGCCAGGCCGACGCCGGCGTGGGGCAGCATCGCGAAGTCGAACGCGCGCTCGGGATTGGCGACGTTCATCATGATCTTGAGCGGCGCCGGCGGCATCTGCGCGAGATCCGCCACCACGCGCTCGAACGCCAGCAGGCCGCGGTAGATGGTGCCGGTGTCGCCCTCGGCGCAGGACACGGTGACCTCGCTGCCGTCGGGGATCGTGTCCAGCGCGTGGCCGGTGCCGACCACCGCCGGCACCCCCAGCTCGCGGGCGATGATCGCGGCGTGGCAGGTGCGCCCGCCACGGTTGGTGACGATGGCGGCGGCGCGCTTCATCACCGGCTCCCAGTCGGGGTCGGTCATGTCGGCGACCAGCACGTCACCCGGCTGCACCTTGGCCATGTCGGCCAGCGTGCGCACCACGCGCGCCATGCCGCTGCCGATCTTCTGACCGATGGCACGGCCCTCGGCCAGCACCTCGCCGCGGGTTTTCAGCGAGTAGCGCTCGATCTGCGTCGCCCGCGCCCGCGATTTCACCGTCTCCGGCCGTGCCTGCACGATGTAGACCTTGCCGCTGACGCCGTCCCTGGCCCACTCGATGTCCATCGGCCGCCCGTAGTGCTGCTCGATGGTCAGCGCCTGGCGCGCCAGCTCGTGCACGTCGCTGTCGTCGATGGCGAAACGGGCGCGCAGCGCGGCCGGGGTTTCCTCGATGCGCACGCGCTCGCCGGGCTGGTCGGAATAGACCATGCGCTGCTGCTTGGCGCCCAGCTGGCGGCGCAGGATCGCCGGCTTGCCGGCGCGCAGCGTCGGCTTGTAGACGTAGAACTCGTCGGGATTGACCGCGCCCTGCACGACCATCTCGCCCAGACCGTAGCTGGCGGTGATGAACACCGCGTCGCGGAAGCCCGACTCGGTGTCGAGGGTGAACAGCACGCCGGCGGCGCCGATGTCGGAGCGCACCATCAGCTGCACGCCGGCGGAGAGGAACACCTCCTCATGGGCGAAACCGTGGTGCACGCGGTAGGCGATCGCGCGGTCGTTGTACAGCGAGGCGAACACTTCCTTGACCTTGTGGATTACCGCGTCTGGGCCGGTGACGTTGAGGAAGGTCTCCTGCTGGCCGGCGAAGGAGGCGTCCGGCAGATCTTCGGCGGTAGCCGAGGAGCGCACCGCCACCGCCACCTCGCCGCCGCCGGACTGTGCGCACAGCTGCGCATAGGCCTTGCGCACGGCGCGGTCGAATTTGGGCAGCAGCGGCGTCTCGATCACCCAGCCACGGATCTCTGCGCCGGCGCGGGTCAGGGCATCGACATCCTCGACATCGACCGCGGCCAGACGCTGCTGGATACGCTCGGCCAGGCCGCTCTGCGCGATGAACTCCCGGAACGCATGCGCGGTGGTGGCGAAGCCGCCGGGCACCGACACGCCGAGGCCCGCCAGGTGGCCGATCATCTCGCCCAGCGAGGCGTTCTTGCCACCGACACGGCCGAGGTCGGACATGCGCAGTTCGTGCAGCCAAAGCACCAGGTCGTTCAAGAGGATCTCCGGTCGCGGCGGGCTGGAAAGCCGGCTATTGTCCGGCCCGCAGCAGGGCGAAACAAGCGCGCATCGCGCCAGTCGCGCAACGCCCCTCACGTGATCAGGAGATGTCCATGCGGCGCACGGTGTTCTACGTTTCCGACTCCACCGGCATCACCGCCGAGACCATCGGCCACAGCATCCTGACCCAGTTCGACGGCGTCGAGTTCGACACCCACCGCATTCCGTTCGTTGACAGCACCGACAAGGCGCAGGCCGCCGCGCTGCGGATCAAGTCCGAGTACGCGCGTTCAGGGCAGCGGCCGGTGGTGATCAACACCGCGGTCGACCAGGCGCTCAGCGAGATTCTTGCCGGCAGCGGTGCCTTGATGCTCGACGTATTCGCGCCGTTCATCGCGCCACTGGAAGCCGAACTGGGCTCCAAGCGCCGCCCGGCAGTCAATCGCGCGCACGGGCTGGTGGACTTTGCCAGGTACGAGGCGCGCATCAACGCCACCAACTACGCCCTGACCCACGACGACGGGCTGGACGTGAACTATGCCGAGGCTGACCTGATCCTGGTCGGCGTGTCGCGTTCGGGCAAGACGCCGACCTGCCTGTACATGGCGCTGCACTTCGGCGTCAGCGCCGGCAACTATCCGCTGACCGAGGACGACCTCGACAAGCTCGAGCTGCCGGTGCGGCTGCGGCCCTACCGTGCACGCCTGTTCGGGCTGACCATCGAGGCCGGGCGGCTGGCGCAGATCCGCGAGCAGCGCCGCCCGGGCAGCGCCTACGCGACGCTGGCGCAGTGTCGCAAGGAACTGGCGCAGGCCGACAAGCTGTTCCGGCGCGAGAACATCCCGGTGCTCAATACCACGCACACCTCGATCGAGGAGATCGCCAGCAAGATCTTTGCTCAACTCGGCATCGAACGGCACCTGTTCTGATCCGTCTTTCCATGCCGGCACGCCAACAGGCGGCCGGCGGCGCCGATGCTAAGCTCGGGCCATGCTGGCCCATCGCTCATCCGCCGCCGCACTGCTACCCGGACGCTTCGAGCTCCTGATGGGGCTGTACGCGGAGAACTATCACCGCCTGGCGCGGCTGTTCGCGCCGCAGCAGCTGGCGGTGGGATGCTACGTCTCCGATGTCGATGACGGCTTGGACGTGCATCTCGCGTTGCAGGCGCGGCATCCGTACACGATCGAGCTGGAGCTGACCTACGACCTGCACGACGCCGACACCGGACTGCGCGCGCCCTCGGCGCAGATTCGCATGTACACCGACGCGCACGTGGCTGAGGTGTTGCACTGCCATCCCGGGCGACGGCTGTGGCAGGTGCTGGGCCCGTTTCCGCCGCCGCGCACGGTGTTGCAGCACCGCATGCGCATGGCGAGTTTCCTCAGCCGCTGGCTGGAGTATCTGGTCGAGCAGGGCCACTCGGCGGGCACGTTGGTTCCCGCCAATGCGATCGCGGCCAGCCCCTGAAATGAACAAGCCCGCTCGCGCGGGCTTGAGACGAATGGCGGAGCGGACGGGACTCGAACCCGCGACCTCCGGCGTGACAGGCCAGCATTCTAACCAGCTGAACTACCGCTCCGCACTTTGACTGCTCGTGTTGCCTTGTTCCTGCGCCCGGCACCCCCTGCCGTGACGACCGCGTGGCGTCCCCACGGGGATTCGAACCCCGGTCGCCACCGTGAAAGGGTGATGTCCTAGGCCTCTAGACGATGGGGACTTGAAGGGTGGTGGAGCCAGCCGGGATCGAACCGGCGACCTCTACAATGCCATTGTAGCGCTCTCCCAGCTGAGCTATGGCCCCCACGCTGGAAGCCGGAAAGGGTACGGGGGGTATGCAGAGCCGTCAAGCTTTTTGTCCGTCGGACGCTCCCTCGGGAGCATGAATCGCGGCTGCACGGCAGTCCGGGAATGATCCGCAGCCGTTTGCCAATCGTAAGGTGGTCCCGCACAATGGGTGTCCGCGCTCGCGCACGGCGTGCCGCGCGCGTTCGCCCATCCACATGAGGAATATCGAATGTCGAAGATTCTGCGTCCCACGCTGCTCGCGGCGGTGCTGTCCGCGACGCTGGGCCTGACCGCGGTCGCACACGCGGCCGAGCCGGCGTTGACCACCGTGAAGGCCAAGAACAGCTACGTCGTCGGCATGGACCTCGGCAGCTCACTGCCGCCGCTGGTGCGCGAGGAGCTCGATCCCGCCATCGTGGCGCGCGCGCTGCAGACGGTGCTCTCCGGGCAAAAGCCGGCGATGAGCGAGGCCGAAGCCAAGACCGTGCGCGAAGCCTTCATGGTCAAGCTGCAGGCCAAGGCCAAGGTCGAGCAGACCAAGATGGCGGCCAAGAACGAGGCCGACGGCGCTGCTTTCCTGGCCAAGAACAAGACTCGCCCGGGCGTGAAGACCCTGCCGGACGGCTTGCAGTACGAAGTACTGCAGATGGGCACCGGCGCCAAGCCGACCGCCAATGACACGGTGCAGGTCAATTACACCGGTACCTTCATCAACGGTCAGAAATTCGACGCCTCCGCCGACCACGGCGGTCCGGCCTCGATTCCGCTGGGCAATGTCATCGCCGGTTTCCGCGAGGGCGTGATGCTGATGCCGGTGGGCAGCAAGTTCAAGCTGTTCATCCCCGGCAACCTGGCCTACGGCGCGACGCCGCCGCCGGGAACCCTGCCGCCCAACGCCACCCTGGTGTTCGACATCGACCTGCTGAAGGCGATGCCGACCCCGGCCGCGCCGGCCGCGCCCGCCGGCAAGTAATCCGGTTGCACGCCAGAAGCGGGGCGCGGAGCGATCCGCGCCCCGTTCTTTTTTGGGGGTGCGACCTTTTCGGGCACGACGGCGGCACGTGTGTCATCGCGCGCGGCTAGAATCGGCCTTTTCACGGCAAGGGCCGTCTGCATGCGCGTCACCCTGTTCGGCACCGGTTACGTCGGCCTGGTCACCGGCAGCTGTCTTGCCGAGATGGGCAACGACGTGCTCTGCATCGATGTCGATGCGGCCAAGATCGCGCGCCTGGAACGCGGTGAGGTGCCGATCTTCGAGCCCGGCCTGGCGCCGCTGGTGGTGGGCAATCACGCTGCTGGGCGACTGCACTTCGCTACCGATGCGGCAACTGGCGTGGCCCACGGCGAATTGCTTTTCATCGCCGTCGGCACGCCGCCGGACGAGGACGGCAGTGCGGATCTGACGCATGTACTGGATGTGGCGCGCAGCATCGGTCGTCATCTTGGCAGTTACGCGGTAGTCGTCAACAAGTCGACGGTGCCGGTGGGTACCGCCGATCGCGTGCGCGCGGCCATCGGCGCAGAGCTGGTCGCACGCGGCGCGCATGTCGAGTTCGACGTCGTCTCCAACCCCGAATTCCTGAAGGAGGGCGACGCGGTCAACGACTGCTTGCGCCCCGACCGCATCATCGTCGGCAGCGACAGTGCGCGCGCGCTGGCACTGCTGAAGGCGCTCTACGCGCCGTTCAACCGCAACCACGAGCGCATCGTGCTGATGGACGCGCGCTCGGCCGAGCTGACCAAATACGCCGCCAACGCCATGCTGGCGACCAAGATCAGCTTCATGAACGAGATCGCCAACATCGCCGAGCAGGTGGGCGCCGACGTCGAACTGGTACGTCAGGGCATCGGCGCCGATCCGCGCATCGGCCACCACTTCATCTATCCCGGCGCCGGCTACGGCGGCTCGTGCTTTCCCAAGGACGTGCAGGCGCTGGAGCGCACCGCCCACGCGCACGGCTATCCGGCGCGTCTGCTGGCCGCGGTCGAGGCGGTCAATGCCGATCAGAAAGGCAGGCTGTTCGCGCTGATCGCGCGGCATTTCGCCGGTGCGCTGCGCGGTCGCACGATCGCGGTGTGGGGACTGGCCTTCAAGCCCAACACCGACGACCTGCGCGAAGCACCCAGCCGCCGCCTGCTCGAGCAGCTGTGGGCGGCCGGTGCGCGCGTGCGTGCCTTCGATCCCGAGGCGATGGATGCGGCGCGGCAGCTTTACGGCGCGCGCGCCGATCTCGTGCTCTGCACCGATCCGCATGCGGCATTGGCCGGCGCCGACGCGCTGGCGTTGGTCACCGAGTGGAAAGCCTTCCGCAGCCCCGACTTCGCGCGCGTGCGCGCCCAGCTGCGCGAAGCCGTGGTTTTCGACGGCCGCAACGTCTGGGATCCGATGGTGGTCGAGGCGGCGGGGCTGGCTTACTACGGCATCGGCCGCGGACGATCGCTGGTACGGGCCTGAGCATGGACGTACTGGATCGCCTGGCGGAGCTGGAGGTGCGCATGACCTTTCTGGATGAGGCGGTGGGCGGCCTGCTGCGCGCTGACGCCGAGCGCAGCGTGCGGCTGGACCTGCTGGAGCGCAGCGTGCGCGAGCTGCGCACCGAGCTGGCCGCGGTGCGCGTGGCGCTGGGCGCCGACACGCATCTGGAACCGCCACCGCCACATTACTGAGGGCCGGGCATGAGCGAGTCACTGCGTGACCAGCTGTTGAAAAGCGGCTTGGTCCAGAGCAAGCGCGACGACAGGTCGCGCGAAGGCAAAACGCGCGAAGACAAGCCACGCGACGCCCCGTTGCACGATGGCCGGCTGCGCAATGACAAGCCGCGCGGGCAGCGTTCCGCGCGGCAAGCCGGGGGTGCGGCTGCGTCTGCACACCGCGAGGCTGCACCGCGCGCGATCTCGACCGAGATCGAGCTGGCCAAAGCCTATGCCTTGCGCGCGCAGCAGGAACGCAACGAGCGCGCACGCGCGGAACGCGAGGCGGCCGCCAAGGCCCAGGCGCGCAAAGAGCAGCGGCAGAAGCTGCTCGCACTGCTTGACGGCAGGACGCTCAATCGCGAGGACGCCGAGCACGCGCGGCATTTCGAATACGGCGGCAAGATCCGCCGCGTCTACGTCAGTGCCGAGCAGCTGCGTGAGGTCAACGACGGCGCCCTGGGCGTGATCCAGTGCGAGGGTCGCTACCTGCTGGTGCCGCGCGCACTGGCCGAGGACGTGCGCGGCTTCGCGCCGGCAGCGGTGGCGCTGCTGGCCGAGCCGGGCAGCGCCGGGGACGACGTGGCGATCGAACCGGTCGCCTAGTGCGGCTACGCGCCGGTGCCTCAGGCGTCGGCGCGTAGCGCAGCGGCGTCCCAGCCGCGCTTGGGCGCAAAGCGCGGGCCGTGCCGCGCGGCCAGCATCTCCAGCCGCGACCGCAGCGCAGCGGCGCCGACGGCACGGATATGCGCGATCGGGCCGCCGCGGAACGGCGCGAAACCGGTGCCGAAGATCACCCCGGCGTCGAGCAGATCGGCATCGGCGACCACGCCGTCGGCCAGGCAGGCGACAGCCTCGTTGACCAGCGGCAGGATCATGCGGTCCTCGAGGTCGTCGGGGGCCGTGTACTTCGGATCCAGTGCCGGCTTGACCGGTTTGCCCTCGCGCCAGACGTAGAACCCCTGGCCGTCTTTCTTGCCGCGCTTGCCGGCCGCCAGCAATGGTTCCAGCCCGGCGGGAATATCGAGGCCCAGGAACGGCCCCAGCTCCTTGCCGACCGAGGCCGCGACGTCGAGGCCGACGGTGTCGGCCAGCTCGATCGGCCCCATCGGCATGCCGAATGCGCGTGCGACCTTGTCCAGCAGCGGCCCCGGCACGCCCTCGGCGTAGCAGCGCATGGCCTCGAGCAGATAGGGCATCAGGATGCGGTTGACCAGAAATCCCGGCGTGCCGGCGACCGGCACCGGCAGCTTGTCGATGGCGCGCACGAAAGCCAGCGCGCGCTTTTCCTCCTGCGCGTCGAGGCGATCGTGACGCACCAGCTCGACCAGCGGCATCTGCGCCACCGGATTGAAGAAGTGCAAGCCGAGGAAGCGCTCGGGCGCGACCAACTTCGCGCGCAGCTCGTCCAGCGGAATGCTGGAGGTGTTGGTCGCCAGCAGGCCGCCCGCACGCAACTTCGGCTCGATCTGCGCGTACAGCGCTTCCTTGGCTTCGGGGTTCTCGAAGATCGCCTCGATCGCCAGCTCGGCATCGGCGGCGCCGCTGCCCTCGACGTCGGCGCACAGTCGCGCCGTGGCCGCGGCGACGCGCTCGGGTGTCTTCAGACGCTTCTCGAACAGGACCCGTGCTCGCGCCAGCGCCGGCTCGATGAACTTCAGCTCGCGGTCCTGCAGGGTCACCTCGAAACCGCGATACGCGCACCACGCCGCGATGTCGCCACCCATGACGCCGGCGCCGACCACGTGCACATGGCGGATGCCGTGCTCGACGCTGCCGCCGAGGCCCTTCAGGCGCTCCTGCAGGAAGAACACGCGGATCAGATTGTGCGCGGTGGGCGTCTCGGCCAGCCGCGCCACCGAGCGCGCCTCAAGCTTCAGACGTTGGCGGATATCGCCGCCGCCGCGGCGCCAGACCTCGATGATCGCGAACGGCGCCGGGTAATGCGCCGCGCGCACCTTGGCAGCTGTCTGCCTGCGCACCACGGGCGCGAGGATCTGCCGCGCGATCCAGGTGTTGCCGGCCCACGCGCGCAGCCGCAGCGCCAGCGGACGCACGGGCGGCTGGCGCAGCACGGCCAGCGCGGCATCGAGCAGATCATCGACGGGCACCACCCGGTCGACCAACCCCAGCCTGCATGCGGCGGCCGCTGAAACCGTCTTGCCGGTCAGCATCAATGGCAGCGCCTGCAGGGCGCCGATCAGGCGCGGCAGGCGCGCCGTGCCGCCCCAGCCCGGGTGGATGCCCAGCATCACCTCGGGCAGGCCGATGCGGGTCCTGGCGTCGTCACTGGCCACGCGATAGCGGCAGGCCAGGGCCAGCTCGGTGCCGCCGCCCATGCAATGGCCGTGGATCGCGGCCACCGTGGGGCAGGGCAGCTCGGCCAGGCGCTGGAATACGCGCTGGCCAAATTCGATCGCCGCCAGCACGCCGCCGTTCTGCTCATAGGTGGCGAACTCGTGGATGTCGGCGCCAGCGATGAACCCGGCGGCCTTGGCCGAGCGGATCACCACTGCGGCGGGCGGCTCGATCCCGAGCCGCTCGACGATCGCGTCGAGTTCGTCCAGCACAGCGCGCGCCAGCGCGTTGACACTGCTTCCCGCGCGGTCGAGAGCGAGCACCACGATGCCGTCGCCGCGCTGTGCCGTCTGCCAGTGCCTGAACCGCAATCCCTCGAACATGATGCGATCGCTCCGCGTTTGCGTCAAAGTAATGATCACACGATAACCAGCGGCTGCGAGCAAGGCCGCGCGAGTACGGGGAATGCCTGAACTGCAGGTCGAGGTCGTTGCCACCACCGCCGAGCTGCTGGCGCGCGTGCTCGCCGGCGAACAGGCCCTGACCCTGCTGGACACCGGCGACGCGCCGACGCTGATCGAGGAATTTCGTCGCCAGGCGCTGCTGGGCGGGCAGTCGCTGTATCTGTGGGATACCGGCGAGGGTCTGTGCAGTCTGCGCGAGGCCGGCGTGCGGGTGCCGGCGACACGCCGCCTCGGCGATGCCCTGCGCTATGTGCTGCAGAGCATGCATTTCGGCATCTACCTGATTCCGCTGCCGCTGCAGGATCTGCCTGCGGTGCTGCCGCTGCTGCACCAGATTCTGCGTCAGCGCGAGGGGCACGCCCGCCGCGTGGTGCTGCTGGCCCCGCTCGACGCGTTGCCGCCGGGGCTGGCCGAACACGCGCTGCGCCTGCGCATGGCGGCGATCGGGCAAAGCCGCCTGCGCTTGCGCGGCGGTCGCTGGGTGCGCTGAACATGCCCGGCCAGGACACGCCCGCTCTGCTGATCGTGGCCGCCGATCGTGGTGAGCGCCGTATTCTTTACGATGCGCTGGAGCAGGCCGGTTTCGAAACCCTGTACACCGCGCGCGACGCGACGCAGGCGCGCGCCCTGCTGGCGCAGATCCCCGCACTCGATCTGGTGCTGCTGGAATTCAGCGGCGAGGCCGGCGAGGCGGTGACGCTGTGCGCCCAGCTTGCCGGCCGCCAGGGTCCGGCCGTGCTGGGGCTGCTGGCCGGCGAGGCTGCACAGCGGGTCTGGGGCTTTCATCGCGCGGTGCCGGGCGTCAGCGACTGGCTGGCGGCACCGTTTGCCGCCGGCGAGGTCTGCGCGCGCGTCAACAGCGCGCTGGGTCGGCGCCCTGCGGTCGTCGGCAGCGGCGAAGCGGACGATGCCTTGCGACTGTTTTTCGATACCAGCGATGACGAGCTGCTGGTCAGCGCCGGCGATGGCCGCATCATTGCCTGCAATGCCGCGTTTGCGCGCGCCAGCGGCCTGACCGGCGCCGCATGGCGCGGCCACAGCCCGGACCTGATCACTCTGTGCGCGGGTGCCGAATACCAGCAGGCGCTGCTTCGTCAGTTGCAGCGTGAGGGCGCGGTGCAGTTCCGCGGCGAACGGCCGCGGGCGGACGGCCGCAGCGATCCGGTCGAGATCAGCATGCGGCTGGCGTTGCACGACGGAGCGCCGGTGTACTGCAGTCGCATCCGCACCCTCGACGACCAGCGCCGTGCCCGCGACGCCTTGGCGCTGCTGGCGCGCATCAACGCGGCCGGCCGCGGCGATGCCGCGCTGGAGACGGCGCTGCATCTGCTGGCCGATGCCCTCGACCTGGATTTTGTGGCGGTCTATGCCGCCGCTGCCGACGGCGCGGCGCTGCCGCTGGCGGTTGTGCAGCGCGGGCCGGCACCGGCTGATGCGCCCGATCCCGCGCAGCAGGCGACGCTGACGCTGGCGCTGGCCGGCGAGGAGGTGATGCATCTCGACGGCGCCCACCGGCTGGCCGCAGTCGACGGTTTTCTCGCCGCGATCGCGGCGGCGGCCTGCGCCTGCCTGCCGTTGACCGATCCGCACGGCAACGTGCTCGGCGCGCTGCTGGCCTGCGCGTGCACGCCGCGTGGCGCCGATGTGCTGCTGGCCGACACGCTGCGGGTGGCGGCGGGCCGCTTTGCCGCCGAGTTGGCCCTGCGCCGCGCCCGCGAGCAGGGCCGCGCGCGCGGTCTCGAGGATGCCCTCACCGGCCTGCCCAACCGGCTGCTGTTCAACGATCGCCTGCACAACGTGCTGCTCGAGGCGGAGCGCAGCGGCGAGAGCTTCGCCGTGCTGTTCGTCGATCTCGACCGCTTCAAGAGCATCAACGACGCCCTCGGCCACGCCACCGGCGATCAGGTGCTGCTGGCCGCCGGTCGGCGTCTGCGCGGTAGCGTGCGCGCCTATGACACCGTCGCCCGCTACGCCGGCGACGAGTTCACCGTGATCCTGCGTCAGATCGTGCAGCGCGACGACGTCCACCGCATCGCCGACAAGATCGTGCGGCTGATGGAAGCGCCGCTGGCCTTGCCCGACGGCAGCGAGATCGCGGTGACGGCGTCGATCGGGCTGAGTGTCTATCCCGACGATGCCACCAGCGCCGAGCAGCTGCTGCAGCACGCCGACATGGCGATGTACAGCGCCAAGGGCCTGGGCCGCAATACCTGGCAGGCTTACGTGGCGATGCCGCAGGAGGCGCACCGCCAGCGCGTGGCTCTGGAGGGGCGGCTGCGCCAGGCCGAGCGCAACGGCGAGCTGCGCCTGCACTATCAGCCGCAGGTGGAGGCTGCCAGCGAGGACATCGTCGGCATGGAGGCGCTGATCCGCTGGGAGCATCCCGATCTCGGCATGATCAGTCCGGCGTTCTTCATCCCGCTGGCCGAGGAGACCGGCCTGATCCTGCCGATCGGCGAGTGGGTGCTGCGCACCGCCTGCGCCGACGCGGTGCGCTGGCAGCACCGTTTCGGCCTCGGACTGCGCGTGGGCGTCAACCTGTCCGTGCTGCAGCTGCGCCATCCCGGGCTGGTGGACACGGTGCGCGCGGTCCTGGCCGAGAGCGGCATCGACCCCGGCCAGCTCGAGCTCGAGGTCACCGAGAGCGTCAGCCTGAAGTCCGCCGGGGGCCTTCCGGAAGCGCTGCAGGCATTGCGTGCGCTGGGTTGCCGCATCGCCATCGACGACTTCGGCACCGGGCAGGCGTCGCTCGATTATCTGCGCCGGTTTCCCGCTGACCGCATCAAGATCGACCAGAGTTTCGTGCGCCACATCGGCGTCGATCCTGACGACGAGGCGATCGTGCGCGCCACCGTGTCGATGGCGCACAGTCTGGGTCGCGCGGTGGTCGCCGAGGGCGTGGAAACCGAGCAGCAGTTCGAGTTCCTGCGCGCGCTGGGTTGCGAAGAACTGCAGGGCTATCTGTTCTGCCGGCCGCTGGCGCACGAGGCATTCGAGCGCCTGCTGGCAACACGCGCGCAGTTGCACCCCGCGCCGGCTGCACCGGGTCGCTGAGTCCGCAATGCATCCCGCTGCGCAGGTCCCGGGCGCAGGATGGAACGCGGCTTCGGCTATTCTAGGGGGATATGCACCGCGGGGAACGCGCGGCGATCCTGCGCCCTGACCGGTGCGCCCTGCGCAAGAAAACTGCCGGCGACTCGTCGCCGTCGAGGGAGATCAGCCCGGATGGGCGAGCCAGAAACCGATCGCGCGCTGGTCGAGCGGGTGCAGAAAGGCGATACGCGCGCCTTCGATCTGCTGGTGCGCAAGTATCAGCATCGGGTGATCGGCCTGATCTCCCGCTACATCCAGGACTGGAGCGAGTGCGAGGACGTCGCCCAGGAGGCGTTCATCCGCGCCTACCGGGCGATCGGTTCGTTTCGCGGCGACAGCCAGTTCTACACCTGGATGTACAAGATCGCCGTCAACACCGCCAAGAATCATCTGGTCGCGCTGGGCCGGCGCCCGCCGACCGAGGACGTCGCGATCGAGGATGCCCTCTACGCCGAGAGCGCCAACGGCCTGCGCGACGGCGCTACCCCCGAGCATGAACTGCTGCGGCAGGAGATTGAACAAACCGTGTTTTCCACGGTCCAAGCCTTGCCCGAGGATTTGCGGACCGCAATCACGCTGCGCGAAGTCGACGGGCTGAGTTACGAGGAAATTGCCGAAGCGATGAATTGTCCGATCGGTACCGTGCGTTCGCGAATCTTCCGTGCCCGGGAGGCGATCGACACCAGCCTGCGGCCGCTGATCACGGACAGTTGAGGGTTGCAAACATGAGCGACACGACGATCCGCGAACATCTTTCTGCGCTGATGGACGGCGAGTTGTCGCGCGAGCAGGCCGGTTTCCTGCTGCGCCGCCTCGGTCACGACCGCGCCGCCGTCGCGTGCTGGACGCGTCTGCATACCGCCCGCGAATGCCTGAAGGGCGGCGCGCCCCTGTCCAGCCCGGGGTTTGCCGCCCGCGTCAGCCGGGCGCTCGCCGTCGAGCTGTTGCCGGCGCGCGGCCGCTGGCTGCGCTGGTCGGCCGGTGGCGTCATTGCCGCAACGGTGGCGGTGGCCGCGCTGCTGATGGTGCAGCCGCTGCCGCGTTCCGAACCCGACATGGCTGCGGCAGGCGTGCCGACGGCCGCCCCGGCGTGGCTGAACGATCCCGGTGCCGCCGCGCAGCCTGCAGCCGCATTCGCGCAGGCGCCGGTGGCCATTGACGACGTGCAGACCGCCGCCTACTCGCCGCAGCTCGATGCCTACACCCTGCGCCACTACCAGTCGGGTGACGCGGCGGAGGCGGGTGGCCTGGTGCCCTATGTGCTGCTGATGTCGCCGCCGCAGGGCGTGGCCCCGGTGCGCGGAGGCGCCGCGGAGCAGCGCTGATGCGTGCCCGGCGCGGCGCGCTGGCGGGTTTGTTGCTGGGTCTTCCTGGCGTGGTCGCAGCGGCGCAACCGCTGGCGGCTGCCGCTTGGCAGCGCATGCGCAAGGCGCTGGTGGTACTCGACTACAGCGGCACCCTGGTGCTGCGCCAGGGCGCCGACCTGCAGACGCTGGCGATCGAGCATCGCGCCGGCAGCCCCGATCGCGATCTGCTGACCAGCCTTGACGGCCGCACGCTGCAGATCGAGCGCAGCGGTACCCGCGTGCAGTGGACGCTGGCCGGTGCGCCGCCGCTGCGGCTCGATCCCGGCCGTCTGCACACGCTGCTGCCGCTGGTGCCCGACGTGCCCCTGGCTGCGCTGCATTCCAGCTATACGCTGACCCAGCAGGACGGCGGTCGTGTCGCCGCGCGGGCGACCACGCAACTGCTGATCCAGCCGCACGACGGCTACCGCTACGGTTACCGGTTGTGGCTCGATCGCGCCAGCGGCTTGCCGTTGCGCGTGCAACTCACGCTCGACGGCCGGCCGCTGCCCGAGGAATTCCGCTTCGTTGCGCTGCGCGTGGGCGCGCAGGCCGATCTCGCTGCCCTGGGCGGTGCCACTCCGACGGCTGCGGCGACGACCGCACCGGGACGGTCCGCGCAGCCTGCGCCGTGGCGTGTGGTGAACGCGCCGCCGGGGTTCCATGTGCGCGTGTGCGTGAGCGACGGCACGCCCGGCAGCGAGCATCTGGTGCTCAGCGACGGCATCGCCAGCGTGTCGGTCTACGTCCAGCGCCGGCCGGTGCCACTGCCGCAGGGTACCGGTGTGCGCGGGGCGCTGAGTTTCGTCAGTGAAGCGCGCGATGGCGAGCGCATCACCGTGCTCGGCGACGTGCCGGTGCCGACGGTGCAGCGGATCGCCAACTCGGTCGCGCTGACGGCCGGGCATTGACATCGCGCTGCCGGCCTGAACGGATGCCCACCGGCACTTGAACTTCGCGGCCTTCGCTGGCGTCGAAGGCCACGCAGGCGCCGCGCGCCGCTTTCCCAACCCTTGCAGCCTGGAGGTAATCCCGTGATGAGCAAAACCTCGAAGCGATGGACGGCCGTGGCCGCGCTGTTGCTGGTGACGGCCAGTGCCGCCGCCGCGTCGCTGCCGGATTTCACCGGCATCGTCGAGAAGAACGGCCCCGCGGTGGTCAATGTGCAGGCGGTGATCACCCAGCCCGAAGGGGCGATGCCGGCCGGCGCGCAGGGCATGCCGCCGGACTTCTTCCGCTTCTTCGGCATTCCGATGCCGCGCCAGCAGCCCGGTGCCGGCGAGGAAATGTCGCTGGGCTCGGGCTTCATCATCTCCAGCGACGGTTACATCCTCACCAACAACCACGTCGTCGCCCATGCCAGCAAGGTCACGGTCAAGCTGTCAGATCGCCGCGACTACACCGCCAAGGTGGTCGGCGCCGATCCCTCCTACGACATCGCGCTGCTGAAGATCGATGCCAAAAACCTGCCCACGGTCAGCATCGGCGACTCCAACACGCTCAAGGCAGGGCAATGGGTGCTGGCGATCGGTTCGCCCTACGGCCTCAGCCACACGGTCACCGCCGGCATCGTCAGCGCGGTCGGCCGCAGCCTCGGCAACAGCGACCAGCCCTACGTGCCGTTCATCCAGACCGACGTGCCGATCAACCGCGGCAACTCCGGCGGCCCGCTGTTCAATCTCGACGGCCAGGTGGTCGGCATCAACTCGCAGATCTTCTCCAACAGCGGCGGTTACATGGGCCTGTCGTTCGCGATCCCGATCGATGTCGCCATGAACGCCGTGCAGCAGCTCAAGGCCAAGGGCTACGTCAGCCGCGGCATGATCGGCGTCTTTGTGCAGCCGCTGACCCAGAGCCTGGCCAAGAGCATGAAGCTTGGCAGCGAGAGCGGTGCACTGGTGGCCAAGCTCGTGCCCGGTGGCGCGGCGGAAACGGCCGGTGTGCATGTGCGTGACCTGATCACCGCCTTCAACGGCCAGCCGGTGTACGACGCCTCGGACCTGCCGCCGATGGTCGGCATGGCGCCGATCGGCAGCACCGCCAGACTGAGCGTGCTGCGCGACGGCAAGCCGCTGACCCTCGACGTCAAGATCGAGGCCGCGCCGCGCAATGCCGCGGACCTGGCGGCGGTGCAGGGGCGCGCCGAATCCGGCAACAACCTCGGCCTGGAGGTGGAAAACATCACCCCGCAGCAGCGCAGCCAGCTCGGGCTGAAGAACGGCGAGGGCGTGCTGATCACGCGCGTGCTGGGCCAGGCGGCGATGCAGGCCGGCCTGCAGCCCGGCGACGTGATCCTGATGGTCGGGCAGCGTTCGGTCGGCAGTGCCAAGGCCTTCGACCAGGCGCTGCAGGGCTACAAGCCGGGCGATGAAGTGATGCTGCTGGTGCGCCGTGACAACGTCACCCAGTTCATCGCCATACCGGTACCCAAGCCGGGCTGATCGTGGCGAGCCGGGGCCGCGGCAGGCTCCGGCTTCTGCCATAATCCGCGGCTCGCGCCGCCTCCGGGCGGCGCGCGGCCATGCGGACCGCGCATTGCCGTTGCCCCCTGCGCGTCGGCCATGGATCACATCCGCAACTTCTCCATCATCGCCCACATCGACCACGGCAAGTCCACGCTCGCCGATCGCATCATCCAGCTCTGCGGTGGTCTCGAGGCGCGTGAAATGGAAGCGCAGGTGCTGGATTCGAATCCGATCGAGCGTGAACGCGGCATCACCATCAAGGCGCAGTCGGTGTCGCTGCCGTACACGGCGCGCGACGGCCGCACCTACATGCTCAATTTCATCGACACCCCCGGCCACGTCGACTTCAGCTACGAGGTCAGCCGCTCGCTGGCCGCCTGCGAGGGCGCGCTGCTGGTGGTCGACGCCGCGCAGGGCGTCGAGGCGCAGTCGGTGGCCAACTGTTACACCGCCGTCGAGCAGGGCCTGACCGTGGTGCCGGTGCTGAACAAGATCGACCTGCCGACCGCCGACATCGAGCGCGCCAAGGCCGAGATCGAGGCGGTGATCGGCATCGACGCCGGCGACGCCATCGCGATCAGCGCCAAGACCGGCCAGAACGTGGTCGAGGTGCTGGAGGCGATCGTCGCCCGCATCCCGCCGCCGCGGCCGCGCGGCAGCGATCGCCTGCAGGCGCTGATCATCGACTCCTGGTTCGACAACTATCTCGGCGTCGTCTCGCTGGTGCGCGTGATGCAGGGCGAGATCAAGCCGCGCGACAAGCTGCTGGTGATGTCCACCGGGCGCAGCCACGAAGTCGAATCGGTCGGCGTGTTCACGCCCAAGCGCAAGGTCAAGGACCGGCTGGGCGCGGGCGAGGTGGGCTGGGTGACGGCATCGATCAAGGACGTGCACGGCGCGCCGGTGGGCGACACCCTGACCCTGGCCGGCAACCCGGCGCCCAGCGCGCTGCCCGGCTTCCAGCAGGTGCAGCCGCGCGTGTTCGCCGGCCTGTTTCCGGTCGCCGCCGAGGACTATCCGGCGCTGCGCGAGGCGCTGGATAAGCTGCGCCTGAACGACGCCGCGCTGTTCTTCGAGCCGGAGTCCTCCGAGGCGATGGGTTTCGGCTTCCGCTGCGGCTTCCTCGGTCTGCTGCACATGGAGATCGTGCAGGAGCGTCTGGAGCGCGAATACGACCTCAACCTGGTGACCACCGCGCCGACGGTGATCTACGAGGTGCTGCTGACCGACGACCGCGTGCTGCGCCTGGACAATCCGGCCAAGCTGCCGCCGGTGCAGAACATCGTCGAGATCCGCGAGCCGATCATCGTCGCCACCATCCTCACACCGCCGGACTACGTCGGCAACGTGATCACGCTGTGCGAGGAAAAGCGCGGCGTGCAGCGTTCGATCCATTACCTGGCCACGCAGGTGCAGATCAGCTACGAGCTGCCGCTGGCCGAAGTGGTGCTGGATTTCTTCGACAGGCTGAAGTCGGTCAGCCGCGGCTACGCCTCGATGGACTACCACTTCGAGCGCTTCCAGGCCGGGTCATTCGTGCGTACCGACGTGCTGATCAACGGCGACCGCGTCGACGCGCTCAGCCTGATCATGCATCGCGCCGCCGCCGATCGCCGCGGCCGCGAGCTGGTCGAGCGCATGAAAGACCTGATCCCGCGGCAGATGTTCGACGTCGCCATCCAAGCCGCGGTGGGCGCCCAGGTGATCGCGCGCTCGACGGTCAAGGCGCTGCGCAAGAACGTGCTGGCCAAGTGCTACGGTGGCGACGTCAGTCGCAAGAAGAAGCTTCTGGAAAAGCAGAAGGAAGGCAAGAAGCGCATGAAGCGGGTCGGCCGCGTGGAGATTCCGCAGGAGGCCTTCCTCGCCGTGCTGAAGATGGATGCCAAGTGATCCGGCCGGCAACGGCCGCATGGGAGTGAGCATGGAATTCGATTTTGCCGCGGTGCTGCTGGCCCTGACCGTGTTCACCGGCGTCATATGGGCCGTGGACGCGCTGTTTTTCCGCAAGACGCGGGTGGCGCGCGCCGCTGCCGCCGGCGAGAAGCCGCACGAGCCGACCCTGGTCGACTACTCGCGCTCGCTGTTTCCGGTGATCCTGGCGGTACTGATTTTCCGCTCCTTCATCGCCGAGCCGTTTCGCATCCCGTCCGGCTCGATGATGCCGACGCTGCGCGTGGGCGACTTCATCCTGGTCAACAAGTTCGCCTACGGTTTGCGCCTGCCGGCCTTCAACACCAAGATCCTCGACACCGGCGAGCCCAGACGCGGCGATGTGGTGGTATTCCGCTTTCCGCTCGACCCCAAGCAGGACTACATCAAGCGCGTGATCGGCCTGCCCGGCGATACCGTGACGGTCAGGAACGAGCAGGTGTTCATCAACGGCAAGCCGATTCCGGCGACGCTGGTCGGTCCCTACGACAACGGCAGCGGCAAGGAAAGCACCCTGGTCGAGGCCAACGCCGGCCAGCTCTATCGCGAGAATCTCGGTCGCGTGCAGAACGACATCATCGAGATGCCCGATCTGAGCCGTGCGCCGCAGGGCAGCTGGAAGGTGCCCCCGCACTGCTACTTCGCGATGGGCGACAATCGCGACAACAGTTACGACAGCCGCTTCTGGGGCTGCGTGCCGGAGCAGAATCTGGTCGGCCGCGCGTTCCTGATCTGGTTCAGCTGGCGTGGCGAGTCGCGCGGCATCGATTTCAAGCGCATCGGCACCATCATCCATTGACTTCCCGCGCGGGCGGGGCACGAGGGGGCGACATGAAAACGAGGCAGTCGGGCATCACCCTGCTGGGGTTCCTGTTCATCCTGGTCATCGCGGGTTTCTTCGCCTTCATGGCGATGAAGCTGGTGCCCGCCTATGCCGAATACATGGGTGTGGTCAAGACTCTGAAGGAAGCTGCCGCCGAGCCGGGTGAGGCCAACAAGCCGCTCGACCAGATCAAGCGCGACATGGCGTTCAAGGGCGACTTCCAGTACGTCAGCGCCAGCACGCTGAACCATGCGCGCATCCGCATCATCACCGGCAACGGGCCGCCGCAGCTGTCGATCCAGTACGATCGCGACATTCCGTTCATGTACAACATCGACTTCCTGCTGCACTTCGAGAAGACGGTGCCGATGAGCGCACAGTCCAGCGGCGGCTGAGGCGTGCGGTTCGATTATGCCTTTCGCGATCCGCAGCTGGCCACGCTGGCGTTGACCCATCGCAGCGCCGGCCGGCCCAACAACGAGCGCCTGGAGTTTCTCGGCGATGCCCTGCTCAACATGGTCGTCGCCGAACTGCTGTTCGAGCTGCATCCGCGTGCCGACGAGGGTGAGTTGTCGCGGTTGCGCGCGCAGCTGGTCAACGGCCAGGCGCTGGCCGACGTGGCCCGCGAACTCGAGATCGGCGGCGGTCTGCGGCTCGGTCCCGGCGAGCTGAAAAGCGGCGGCTTTCGCCGTGACTCGATTCTTGCCGATTCCTTCGAGGCACTGCTGGCCGCGGTCTATCTCGACGGCGGCTTCGAGGCTTGCCGCGACGTCGTGCGCGGCCTGTTCGTGCCGCGCGCTGCGGCGCTGCCGGCGCGACCGGAAAAAGACCCCAAGACGCGTCTGCAGGAGCTGCTGCAGGCGCGCGGTCAGCCGCTGCCGCGTTACGAGCTGAGCGCTACCCACGGCGAGGAGCATGCGCGTGTGTTCGCCGTGACCTGCGTGCTCGACACGCCGCTGCAGATCAGCATCGAGGGCAGCGGCAGCAGCCGCCGCGCCGCCGAGCAGGATGCCGCGCAGAAGGCGCTGGCCGCGCTCGCCGCTCAGGATGCCGCATGAGCGACGCTGCCCTGCATTGCGGCTTCGCCGCCCTGATCGGCCGCCCCAACGTCGGCAAGTCGACTCTGCTCAACGCGCTGGTCGGCGCCCATCTGAGCATCGTCAGTCCCAAGCCGCAGACCACCCGTCACCGCATCCTCGGCATCGCCACACGCCCGGCAGGGCAGATCCTCTACGTCGATACGCCCGGCCTGCATCGCGGCGCGCGACGTGCGCTCAATCACAGCCTCAACCGTGCTGCGCATGCGGCGATCGCCGATGTCGACGTGGCCGTGCAAGTGGTCGAAGCCGGTCGCTGGACCGACGAAGACAGCAGTGTGCATGCGGCGCTGGCCGAACACGCGCGTCCGCGTCTGCTGGCGGTCAACAAGATCGACCGGCAGAAGGACAAGCGTGTGCTGCTGCCGTACGTCGCCGAGGTGATCGACCAGCACCCGTTCGATGCCGTGTTCTACGTCTCGGCGTTGCGCAACGAGGGTCTGGCCGAGCTGGAGCGTGCCATTCTGGAGCGGCTGCCCGCGCGCGAGCCGCTTTACGCCGACGACGAGCTGACCGACCGCAGCGAGCGCTTTCTTGCCGCCGAGCTGGTGCGCGAGCAGCTGATGCTGCGGCTGGCGCAGGAGCTGCCCTACGCGACCAGCGTCGAGATCGAGCAGTTCGTCGAGCGCGAGGACGGCATGGCCGAAATCCACGCGGCGATCTGGGTCGAGCGCGAGGGCCAGAAGGCGATCGTGATCGGCGAAGGCGGCGCCATGCTCAAGGCCGTCGGCAGCGCGGCGCGTCGCGGCATGGAGCGGCTGTTCGCGCGCCGCGTCCACCTGCGCCTGTGGGTGAAGGTCCGCGCCGGCTGGTCGGACGACGCCAGCGCGCTGCGTCGCCTCGGCTTGACCGACTAGCGCGGCGGCGTGCGCGTCCAGCAGCAGCCCGCCTACGTCCTGCATGCGCGCCCCTGGCGCGAGACCTCGCTGCTGCTGGAGTGCCTGACCCGCGATCACGGCCGCATCGGTCTGGTGGCGCGTGGCGTGCGCGGCGCGCGTTCCCGCGGTGGTGGCCGCGCGGCGCTGGAACCTTTTCGGCTGCTGGCGCTGGATTTCCTGTTGCGTGGCGAATTGGGCACGCTGGCCGCGGTCGAGGTCGGCATACTGCTGCCGCTGACGGGCGCTGCCCTGCTGGCCGGCCTGTACCTCAACGAGCTGACGGTGCGTCTGAGTGGCCGCCAGGACCCGCATCCGGCGCTGTTTGCCGCCTACGGCGAGGCCCTGGTGCGGTTGAGTGCCGGCGCTGCGCTGGGCTGGACGCTGCGGCGCTTCGAACGCGATCTGCTGGGTGTGCTCGGTTATGCGCCGCAGCTGGAGCGCGAGACCGATGGCGGCGTGCCGGTGCTGCCGGAGGCGGCCTATGTTTACCTCCCCGAGCACGGTCCGCAGCGCTGGCACGGCCAGCCGGGCGTGCGTGTGTCCGGTGTCGCGCTGCTGGCGCTGGCGGCCGACCGCGAGCCGGATGCGGCGGCACAGGCCGAACTGCGGCGACTGTTGCGCAGCCTGATCAGCACGGTGCTGGGCGGCGCCGAACTGCGCAGCCGGCGCGTGCTGGGGGATGCGCTCAGGGGGCGCTGACCGCGGTGGCGCCGGTGTTGTCCAGTGCGGCGCGGGTGGCGAGGAGCAGGGCGCAGAAACGCGTCGCTGCCGGCGCTAGATCCGCATCACGTTGCAGCAGGCTGTGCTCCAGCGCGGCAGCGGCAGCGGCCAGCTGCGGCACGCCGCAGAACCCGCACGCCGCCTGCAGGCGATGCAGCGGCTCGATCAGACCGGCGGGATCGTGGAGCAGTTGGTGCTCGAAATCGCCGACCAGCTGCAGCAGCTCGACCGCCAGCAGCCCGCGCAGCGCGGTCATGGTGTCGCGGCCGGGACCCAGCGCGCGCAGTGCGGCGGCATCATCGAGCAGAGTGCGGCCGAGGCGCAGGCGCTGCGCCTGCACCAGCTCATCCAGCGCCGACACGGATATCGGCTTGAGCAACGTGCCGGCAAAACCGGCCGCGAGCAGGGCGCGTCGCTGTGCGGTGTCCAGCGCGGCACTGCTGGCCAGCGCCGTGCAGTCGCGTGAGGCGGCCTGCGGATCGGCGCGCAATGCCGCCAGCAGCGTCGCGCCGCCCAGTCCGGGCAGGTGCACGTCGAGCAGCAGCACATCGTAGGGTTGCAGGCGCGCCAGAAGCAGCGCTTCGTCGCCGCGCGCGCAGGCATCCACGGCGCAGCCGAGAGCGGTGAGCGTTTCGGCGAAAAAGCGTTGGCTGACCGCATCGTCCTCGGCCAGCAGCACATGCAGTGGCACGCCGGAACAGCCGTCGTTCATGCCCCGTTCCCCTGGCGGAGTCCCCGCATCTGTCAGAATCCCGAATCATGAGGACGTCTGCAAGTGCGTATGTCCGGCTGCTCGCGATCGCGTTAGCGCTCGCAGCAGGTCCCACGCATGCCGCACTCAGCGCCAGCGCGACGCGTATTGCCGGCAGCGGTTTTGTGCTGCGGCAGGTGATGTTGACGCTGACACCAGCATCGGCGCCAGAGCCGGCGCTGGCCGGAGCCTTGGCGCTGCACCTTGCCGCCGCGCACGCCGACGTGCCCGCGCTGGGCTGGCGTGATGTCGCGTTGACGCTCGACGGTACACTGCTTCGTGGCGCCGACGGCCGCTGGCATCTTGATGGGCCGCTGCAGGTCCGTGGCGCGCCGGGCGGCGCGCTCGCCAAGGCACAATTGGGGCTGCTGCTCGATCCGGCCGAGGACACTCTCGAGGCGGTGATCGACCAGCGCGGCGTGCGCCTGGCCGCCGCGGTGCCGCTGGATACACCGACCCATGTCGAATTGCGTCTCGTCGGGCTGCCGCTGGCCTGGCTGCAGGGCGCGCTGGCGCAGGCGTGGAAAGGCGCCAGCGTGACGGCCGGCGCTCTCGACGGCACGCTGGCGGTGGATCTCGATCCGGCGCGCACGCGCGTGTCGGGGCGTCTGAGCCTGGTCGGGTTCGGCTTTTCCGCCGCGCAAGGTGCGACCGCCGCGCAGCAGTTCGGTGCCCGCGGCGATGTCAGCTTCGAGCAGGCAGACAACAGCCGCCGCTTCAGTTTCGACGGCGCGCTGCGCGGCGGCCAGCTGCTGGTCGGACGCATCTATGTCGCGTTGCCGGCCCATGATGCCGAGTTGCACCTCACTGCCACGCGCGCGGCGGACGGTGCGCTGAGCGTGCCGCGGCTGCGTTTCGACGACGTCGACGGGCTGCGCATGGACGCCGCGCTGACTACCAATGCTGCGGGTACGCTGACCTCGCTGCGCGTTGATCAGTTCGACGCGCGTCTGCCACAGGCCCTGCAGCGCTATGGTCAGGGCGTGCTGGGCGCGATCGGCTATCCCAAGCTGGAGGCCGTCGGGCGCGTGCAGGGCCAGCTCGTCTACGCACAGGGTGTACTGACTCGCTTGCAGCTCAATTTCGATCGCGTTGATGCTGCCGACGGCGGCAACCGCTTTGCGGTGGCCGGGCTGAACGGCGGCGTTGACTGGCGGCAGGGCGCCGCGGCGCCTGCGACCACGCTGATGTGGAACGCCGCCAGCCTGTACCGGGTACCGCTGGGTGCGGCGACGCTGCGCTGGCGTGCCGACGGCGCTGCCCTGGCGCTGAGCGCGCCGGTGTCGATCCCGCTGCTGGGTGGCAATCTGCTGCTGCAGCATCTGGCGCTGTATCCGGGTGTCAGCAAGGGCGCCCGGCTGGTGGCGTCGCTGGCGCTCGCCGGGGTCGATCTCGGCCAACTCTCGGGTGCGCTGGGGTGGCCGGCGTTTCGCGGCACGCTGGGCGGCGCACTGCCCGACCTGCGCGTCGGCCAGGGCCGCATCGCGCTCGACGGCGGCCTCAGCCTCAACGTCTTCGGCGGCTTCGTCGACGTCACCCGCCTGGCCCTGGCGCACCCGTTCGGACCCGCGCCCGAACTCGCCGCTGAGCTCAGCCTGAAGGGGGTCGAGCTGGCGCCACTGACCGGCGTGTTCGACTTCGGCCAGATCACCGGCACCCTGGACGGGTCCATTCGCGGCTTGCGCCTGGTCGACTGGAAGCCGGTGGCGTTCGACGCGACGTTGCGCGCCGACCACGGTGGCCGCATCAGCCAGCGCGCGGTCAAGAACCTGACCCAAGTCGGCGGTGGCGGTCTCGCGGGCGGCCTGCAGGCTGCAATGCTCAGCATCTTCAGCAGTTTTCCCTATGGCCGCATCGGGCTCAGCTGCACGCTGGTCGGCAACGTCTGTACGATGGGCGGCATCGCGCCAGCCGAAGGCGGTGGCTACACGATCGTCGAGGGCAGCGGGCTGCCTTACATCAAGGTCATCGGCCATCAGACGCGCGTGGACTGGCCGACGCTGCTGGCGCGGCTGCAGGCCGCCACGTCCGGGCAGGCCCCGGTGATCCGCTGAGTCCGTCATTTCACACGGAGCGGTTTGAAAGACTGCTCCGGCACGGCACAGGGAGGTGCCGCCGCGATGAGCACGCAGGTGCTCTCCGCGGCAAAGGTGGTGCGGCTCGGCCGCGCCCGTTTGCTTGCAAACCGCGGCAGGACGCCCGGTTTTGCAAACCGACCAAGGAGAGCCGCATGCGTATCCGCGCTTCGTTCGTGTTCACCGCAATGTTCGCCGTACTGGCGACAGGCTGCGTCACCATCAACGTCTATTTTCCCGCTGCCGCGGCGCAAAAGGCGGCGCAGCAGATCGTCAAAGACGTGATCGGCCCGGCCCCGTCGATGGCCGCGCCAGCGCCGGCCGCCAGCGCAGCTCCGGCGACGTCCGGCGGCGGCATGACCGCCGTGCTCGACCTGCTGATCCCGGCCGCGCAGGCGGCCCAGCCGAACATGAATATCAGCACCCCCGAGATCCAGTCCATCCGCGCCAGCATGCGCAGCGAATTCGAGAGCCAGGTCGAGCCGCTGCTGACGTCCGGCGCGGTCGGTTTCACTGGCAACGGCAATATCGGGGTGCGCGATCTCGCCGCGGTGCCCCTGGCGCAGCGTCCGCAGGTCAACCAGATCGTCGCCAGCGCCAACGACCAGCGCGCGCAGCTGTATGCCGCGATCGCGAACGCCAACGGCCATCCGGAGTGGGAGCCGCGCATCCGCGCCGTGTTCGCGCAAACCTGGATTCAGGAGGCACGTCCCGGCTGGTACTATCAGGACAGCTCCGGCGCGTGGAAGAAAAAATAGCGCGCGACCCCGTCGATCCCTGCCAGCCCGGGCCGCAAGCCCGGGCTTTGTTCTGCGCATGACCGCGACCGAAGTCTCCATCGCCGATCTCAGCCACGACGGCCGTGGCGTCGCCCGCCTGGACGGCAAGGCGCTGTTCGTCGCCGGCGCGCTGCCCGGCGAGCGCGTACGCATCCGCATCACCCGCCGGCACCGGCATTACGACGAGGCCGCGGTGGTCGAGCTGCTGACCGCCGCACCGGATCGCGTTGTCCCGCGCTGCGCGCATTACGACGTCTGCGCCGGCTGCAGCCTGCAGCATCTGGCACCGGCGGCGCAGATCGCCGCCAAGCAGCGGGTGCTGGCCGAGAACCTCGAGCGCATCGGCAGGCTGCAGCCGCAACGCTGGCTGCCGGCGCTCAGCGCCGAGCCCTGGGGCTACCGGCGCAAGGGCCGGCTGTCAGTGCGCTGGGTCGAGAAAAAGGGTCGCGTGGTGGTGGGCTTTCGCGAGACCAATCCGCAGTTCGTCGCCGACCTGCGCCACTGCGAGGTGCTGGATCCGGCGTTGGGGCCGCAGCTGGGCGCGCTGGGCGAACTGCTGAGCACGCTGGACGCCGCGCGCAGCATTCCGCAGATCGAGTTCGCCGCCGGCGACGCCGCGCTGGTGCTGGTGCTGCGCCACCTGCAGCCGCTGTCCGTCGCGGATCGCGCGCGTCTCGCCGGGTTTGCGCGCGAGCGTGGCTGGGCGATCTGGCTGCAGCCCGGCGGAATCGACAGCGTGCAGCCACTGCAGGCAGCCGACGCTGTCGAGTTGAGCTACGCGCTGCCCGCCAGCGATGTTTCGCTGGCGTTCCGGCCGCTGGACTTCATCCAGGTCAACGCCGCGATCAACCGGGCGATGGTCGCGCGCGCGCTGGAGCTGCTCGATCCGCAGCCGCATCAGCGCGTGCTCGACCTGTTCGCCGGGTTGGGCAACTTCACCCTGCCGATCGCGCGCCGCGTGGCCGCGGTCACCGGCGTCGAGGGCGAGGCGGGTCTGGTGCAGCGGGCTGCCGACAACGCCACGCGCAACCGTATCGACAATGCGCGCTTCCAGGTTGCCGACCTGTTCGCCGATCAGCGCGACGCGGCGTGGGCGCGCGAACCGTGGGACGCGATCCTGCTCGATCCGCCGCGCGCCGGCGCGCAGCAATTGCTGGAGTATCTGCCGCAGGCATCGGCGCGACGCGTGGTGTACGTTTCCTGCCACCCCGGCTCGCTGGCGCGCGATGCCGGCACGCTGGCCAAGCGCGGATTCGCTCTGCGCGCAGCCGGCGTGATGGACATGTTTCCGCACACTGCGCACGTGGAGTCGATCGCGCTGTTTGAACGGACATGACGATGAATCTGTGCGAGCGGGATGACTAGCGATGGCCGTCGAGATCGAACGCAAGTTCCTGCTGCGCGACGCCCGCTGGCGCGCCGGGATCGTACGCAGCCGCCGCCTGGCGCAGGGCTATCTGGTCGGCGCCGCTGTGCATGCCCCCGGACTGACGCGCGCCTCGGTGCGGGTGCGCGTCGCCGATGCCGGCGCGTGGCTCAGCATCAAGTCCGCGCGCACGACGGTCGAGCGCGAGGAGTATGAGTACCCGATCCCGCGCGCGGATGCCGAGCGCATGCTCGCGCAACTGTGCGGCGCGATCGTCGAAAAGATCCGCCACGATGTGCCGGCCGGCGATTTCGTGTTCGAGGTGGACGAGTTTCTCGGCGCCAACGCCGGCCTGGTGGTGGCCGAGATCGAGCTGCCGGCGGTGGACGCGGCGTTTCCGCGCCCCGCATGGCTGGGTCGCGAGGTCAGTGCGGACTCACGTTATCTGAATGTGCATCTGGCGGAATATCCTTACTCCACATGGAGCCTCGAGCAGAGGCAGGAGTACACCTGATGCTGGTGGTCGGTTTCGACGGCACGGAGCTGGATACGCGCGAACGCGCGCTGCTGGCGGCGCCGGAAATCAGCGGCGTGATCCTGTTCACCCGCAACTTCCGCAGCCGTGTCCAGGTCACCGACCTGATCGATGCGCTGCGCGCACTGCGCGGCGAGGATTTCCTGGTCAGCGTCGACCAGGAGGGCGGGCCGGTGCAGCGTTTCCGCGACGGCTTCACCCGCTTGCCGGCGCTGGCGCGCATTGGCGCGCTGTATGACCGCGATCCCGCCGCCGCGATCGCGCGTGCCGAGGAGCACGCCTGGGTGATGGCCAGCGAGATGCGTGCGCTGGACGTCGATCTGTCGTTCGCCCCGGTCGCCGACCTCGCGCGCGGCAACCGTGCGATCGGCGTACGCGCCCTGCATGCCGACCCCGATGCCTGCGCCACCCTGGTGCAGGCCTGTGTGCGCGGCATGCATCTGGCCGGCATGGCGGCGACGGCCAAGCACTTTCCCGGCCACGGCTCGGTGCGCGAAGACACTCATGTTGCCGCCGCCTGCGATGCGCGCGATCTGCAGACGTTGCACGCCGCCGACCTGCTGCCGTTCGCGGCCGCGTTCGAGGCCGGCGCCGAGGCGGTGATGATGGCGCACGTGGCTTATCCGGCGGTCGATCCGCAGCCGGCCGGCTACGCGCGGGCGTGGATCGAGGACATCCTGCGCGGCGAGATGGGCTTCGGCGGCATCGTCTTCAGCGACGACATCGGCATGGCCGCCGCGCAGTCCGTCGGTGGCGTCGGCGCGCGCATCCATGCCCATCTCGACGCCGGCTGCGATCTGGTGCTGGTGTGCGCACCGGCACTGGTCGAGGAGGCGCTGGTCAGCGTGCGCGGTCGCGCACCTTGCGATCTGGCGCGGCTGTCCAGCCTGCGCGGCGCGGCGGCCGGCAGCTGGGCCAGCCTCGAGGGCAACCCGCAGCGCGCGGCCTTCATCGCCCGCCTGCAGGCACTGCCCGCCGTGGACGGAGATTGCGCATGAGCCTGCCCGCCACGCTGGCCGAGGCCCTGGGCAAAGCCGAGCGCCTGCACGAGCGTGACGCGATCGAGGCCGCAATCGCGCGCATGGGCCGTGAACTGGATGCCCTGCTGGCCGGCGAGCGCGCGGTGTTCCTCACCGTGATGAACGGCGCGCTGATGTTCGCCGGCGCGCTGGCACTGGCCGTGCGCACCGATCTCGAATTCGACTATCTGCACGCCACGCGTTATCGCGGCGCAACCCGCGGCAGTGACCTGCAATGGCTGCGCCGGCCGGCCGTCGACCTGCGTGGACGCACGCTGATCCTCGCCGATGACATCCTCGACGAGGGTCATACCCTGGCCGCGGTGCGCGATGCCTGCCGCGCCGCCGGTGCGCGTCGGGTGCTGATCGCGGCGCTGTGCGTCAAGCGCCACAACCGTTGCGTACCGGGTCTCGCCGCCGACGTGGTCGGTCTCGAGGTGCCCGACCGTTACGTGTTCGGCTACGGCATGGACTTTCAGGAGCAGGGTCGCAACCTGCCGGCCATCTATGCGCTGGCTGAGGACGCATGAGCGAGACCATCGCGCTGGCCCTGATCGGCGGCACCGGCCTGTACGCGCTGGCGGACCTCGAGGTGATCGAGCGGCGCACGCTGGACACGCCGTGGGGCACGCCCTCGGCGCCGGTGGTGCTGGGGCGGTTCCATGGCCATGCGCTGGCCTTTCTGGCGCGCCACGGCGAGCAGCATCAGCTCGCCCCGCATCGGGTCAACTACCGCGCCAACCTGTGGGCGCTGCATGCGCTGGGTGCGCGCCGCGTGCTCGCCGTCAACGCGGTCGGCGGCATCCGCGCCGACCTGGTGCCGCGCGCGCTGGCGCTGCCAGACCAGCTGATCGACTACACCTGGGGCCGCGCCGCCAGCTACAGCGACGCCGACGGCGCCGCGGTGACGCACATCGACTTCGGCGAACCCTACGGCGCGAACCTGCGTCGGGACGTGCTGCAGGCCGCCCGCCGTGCCGGGGTCGTCCTGATCGACGGCGGCTGCTACGGCGCCACCCAGGGACCGCGGCTGGAGACGATCGCCGAGATCGCGCGCCTGCGCCGCGACGGCTGCGACCTGGTCGGCATGACCGGCATGCCCGAGGCCGCACTGGCGCGCGAGCTGGGGCTGGACTACGCCTGCCTGGCCGTGGTCGCCAACTGGGCGGCCGGTTGCGATCCCGAGTCGCGCGCGATCACCATGGACGAGGTGCAGGCCAACGTCGCCGCCGCCAGCGCGGAGATGCCAGCCCTGTTGACCGCATTGCTGGGAGCTGACTGATCCAGTGCCGGTGGGGCAGGCGGTTGCATTCGCCGCTGCAGTAAATCCGGTGTGATTAACTTGCCACGCCAGCAGGCGTGCTTGCCGGCTGCCCGCTTGCGGTTTGGCCGTCGTCGTGGCGATACTCCGCGCCGTGCAGGAATCCGGGGCGCCACGGGGGACAGCCGGACGCCCATGCCGGACCTGCACTTCTTCCATCGCAAGGGGTGAAGGCAATGCTGCTCGGTACCGTAAAGTGGTTCAACGATTCCAAGGGTTTCGGCTTTATCGCGCCGGAGGATGGCAGTGAAGACGTGTTCGTGCATTACTCGGCGATCAATGCCCAGGGTTTCCGCTCCCTGCAACAGGGCCAGCGAGTGAGTTTCGAGGTGGTACAGGGCCCCAAGGGCGCCCAGGCCTCGGGTGTACAGATCGCCACCTGATCGATTATCCCCTGACCGGATGACGGGACCCCGTGCGCCGCGCGCACGGGGTTTTTTTGGTGCGCCCGGGAGCATGACAGCCGGCCTCAGCTGAGAAACTGCAATCGGGCGAGGTCGGCGTACAGCCCGCCTGCGGCGAGCAGATTTTCGTGTGTGCCTTCGGCGACGATGCGACCGGCATCCATCACCACGATGCGGTCGGCGCGCTGCACGGTGGCCAGCCGGTGCGCGATCACCAGCGTGGTGCGGCCGTGCGAGAGCCGCGCCAGCGCGTGCTGGATCGCCGCCTCGGACTGTGCGTCGAGGCTGGCGGTGGCCTCGTCCAGCAGCAGCACCGGCGCGTCCTTGAGCAGGGCGCGGGCGATGGCGATGCGCTGGCGCTGGCCGCCGGAGAGGCGCACGCCGCGCTCGCCCAGCGGCGTGGCATAGCCCTGATCGAGTGCGCGGATAAAGACATCGGCCTCGGCCGCCTGCGCCGCGGCGATCACTGCGGCGTCGTCGGCGTCGGCGCGGCCGAAGCGAATGTTGTCGGCGGCGCTGCCGCCGAAGATCACGGTCTCCTGCGGCACCAGCGCCAGCGCGGCACGCAGGGCAGCGGGGTCGAGCGCGCGCAGATCGGCGCCGTCCAGGCTGATGTGGCCGTGCTGGGGATCGTAGAAGCGCAGCAGCAGCGCCAGCAACGTGCTCTTGCCGGCTCCGGATGGCCCGACCAGGGCCACCGTTTCGCCAGGCCGTACGCGCAGGCTGAATTGCATCAGCGACGGCGCGTCGGGCCGGCTTGGATAGTGGAACTCGATGTCCTCGAACACGATCTCGCCGCGCGGCGGCTGCGGCAGCCGCGTGGGTGCGGCGGGAGCGACGATCGCCGGCTGCTGCGCGAACAGTTCGCCGATGCGCTCCATCGCGCCGGCCGCGCGCAGCACGTCACCCCACACTTCGCTGAGCGCGCCGACCGAGCCGGCGGCGAACACCGCGTAGAGCACGAACTGGCCAAGCACGCCGGCGTCGAGCCGGCCGACCACGACCTCGCGCGCGCCCGACCACAGCACCAGCGTCACCGCGCCGAACACCAGCGTGATCACCGTCGCGGTCAGCGCCGAACGAGCGCCGATGCGGCGCCGCGCGGTATCCAGCGCGCGCCGCACGGCGTCGGCGTAGCGCCCGCTCTCCAGCGCCTCGCGCGCATAGGCCTTGACCGTGGTCGCGGCGTTGAGGGTTTCGTTGGCGATCGCCGCGGCGTCGGCGAGGCGGTCCTGGTTGCTTCGCGACAGCCCCTGCAGACGGCGTCCGAACAGCAGGATCGGCAGGATCACCGCCGGGATCACCAGTGCGGTCAGCCCGGCCAGGCGCGGGCTGGTCCAGACCATCGCCGCGCTCGCTCCCAGCACCATCACCGTGCTGCGCACCGCCACCGAAACGCCCGAACTCAGCATGTCCTGCACCACCGTGGTGTCGGTGCCCAATCGCGAGATGATCTCGCCGACGCGGGTGCGCTCGAAGAAGCTGACGTCCTGGCCGATCAGGTGCGCATACAGGCGCGCCCGCAACGCCGCGACCGCGCGCTCGCCGAGCAGGGTGATGCAGAAGTAGCGGGCGGCGGTGGCCAGCGCCAGCAGCACGGCCAGCCCGAACAGCAGCGCGAAGCTGCGGTTGAGCGCCGACGGATCACCGCCGCTGAAACCGTGGTCGAGCATGCCGCGCACCGCCAGCGGCAGCGCCAGCGTCGAACCCGATGACAGCGCGAGGAAGGCCAGCCAGCCCGCGGCCAGGCCTCGGTGTGGCCGCACGTAGGGCCACAGGCGGGTCAGCGCCGCGAGGCGGTGGCGGGCGTTGCGCGGGGTGTCGACGGCCATGAAGGATTCCCGGGGCAGTCGGCTCCGGATGGGGGCGCGTGCGACAGCTTCAATCCCGCGCGGTCGCGGCATCGCCCGGCGCAATGCGCCCGCGGCCGCGGGTGAGGTCGGCGAACCAGGCGGTAAACGCCGCCAGCTGCGCCGCCGGCAGGGTCAGCTCGCACTGCGCGCTGTCGGCGGCATGGCGCTCGCGCGTCAGCGCGGCCTCGAACGCTGGCAGCCGCGCATGCAGTCGCGCCAGTTCGGCGGGCGTGCAGTGCAGGACCCGCACGACCCGCACGATCAGCGCACGCCGCGGCGCCGTGCGCAGGCATTCCGCGGCGGTGCCGGCGTAGGCGCGCACCAGTCCTCCGGCGCCGAGCTTGATCCCGCCGAACCAGCGCGACACCAGCACCGCGACGTGATCCATGTCCTGACCGTCGATTGCCTGCAGGATCGGACGTCCCGCCGTGCCCGCCGGTTCGCCGTCGTCGCTGCAGCGACAGGCGTCGCCGATGCGATACGCCCAGCAATGATGGCTGGCCGCGGCATCGGACTGCGCGGCGATCCAGGCGGTTGCCGCGGCGATGTCGTCCACGGACGTGGCCAGGGCCAGAAAGCGGCTGTGGCGGATGCGCTGTTCGAAGCGCGCAGGGGCGACGAGGGTGGTCGACACGACGGCGGTGGGCTTCAGCCCTCGTCGGCCACCACGCGCAGCCGCAGGCTGCCGTCGGCGAGGCGGGCCTGCAGGGGGTCGCCGGCACGGGCATCCGTCGCCCGTCGCAGCACGCGACCCTCGGCGTCGAGCAGGATCGCGTAGCCGCGTTCCAGCGTGGCCAGCGGACTGACCGTCTGCAGCGCCCGCACCATCGCCGCCAGCGCCTGCTGCCGGCGCGGCAGCAGCGTGTGCAGCGACGCGGCGAGCCGCACCATCGCCGCCGCCAGCCGGCGCCGTGTCTCGGTCAGGGCACGGCGCGGATCGTGCGCCTGCAGCCGCGCTGCAAGAATGCCCAGGCGTGCGCGTGCGGCAGCCAGACGCGCCGCCGGCGTGCCGCGCAGGCGCACCGTCAACGCCGCCAGCCGTGTCTGCAACAGCGCCAGTCGCGCCTGCGGGCGCTGGGTCTGCAGCCGCACCCAGCGCTGATCCAGACCCTGCGCCTGTGCGTCCAGGCGGCGCCGCAGCGCACGCGCCGCGCGCTGGCGCAGGGCCGCCAGCCGCCCCGTCAGCTCCTGCGCATCCGGCACCAGCAGCTCGGCGGCGGCGGACGGCGTCGGTGCACGCAGATCGGCGGCGAACTCGGCGAGGGTGAAGTCGGTCTCGTGGCCGATCGCCGCCACCACCGGTACCGCGCTGGCCGCGATGGCGCGCACCACGCCCTCGTCGTTGAACGCCCACAGATCTTCGGCTGCACCGCCGCCGCGGGTCAGCAACAGCACGTCGTAGCGGCCGCTGACAGCGGCGCGCGTCAGCATCGCCGCGATTGCCGGTGGCGCCTCGCGACCCTGGACCGGCACCGGCAGCAGCTCGGCCTCGACCAGCGGGAAGCGGCGCGCGAGCACGCTCAGCACGTCGCGCACGGCGGCACCGCTGGCCGACGTGATCACGCCGATGCGCCGTGGCAGTGCCGGCAGTGGCCGCTTGCGCGCGGCGTCGAACAGACCCTCGGCGGCAAGTTTGGCGCGCAGTTCCTCGTACGCACGCTGCAGCGCGCCGGCGCCGGCGTCCTGCATGTGCTCGACGACCAGCTGGAACTCGCCGCGCGGCTCGTACAGGGTCACCCGCGCCCGCAGCAGCACGTGCTGGCCGTCGGTGGGCCGAAAGCGCAACAGCTGCGCGCGCGGCCGGAACATCGCACAGCGCACCTGCGCGTGGGCGTCCTTGAGGGTGAAGTAGAGATGGCCGGAGGCTGGGCGGGCGAGATTGGACAGCTCGCCCTCGATCCACAGCAGCGGCAGCGCGCCGTCGAGCAGATCGCGCACCAGCCGCGTCAGCGCGCTGGGCGTGAGCGGGCTGCGGTCGGGTGCGGCGGAGTCGGTCGGCGCGGCCATCGGACCGCAAAGGCTAGCACGCCGATTCAGGAGGGCGGCCGCCGTCGCCGCAGGCGCAGGCGCTTGCGCAGCAGGCTGGCCCCGATCCAGCCGCACAGCAGCGCCAGCGGCCACGCCAGCAGTTGCGGCAGCAGCACCGCAAGGACCGCCAGCGCGACCAGCAGCAATCCGCCGGCCAGCAGCGCGCCGCCCTCGGACGGTCCCAGCACGCGGCGGTTGGACAATGCCGCACCGACCGTGTTGGCCAGTCGCAGCGCGCCGGCCGCGGCGCGGCTGGAGCTGCCGCCGGCGCGGCGCGGGCGCGGCGGCACCGCGCCGCTCGGACGCGGGCGACGGCCGTCGGCGAGCACGATCTCGGTGGTGTTGGCGAGATCGCGTTCGTACTGTTCGGTCATCAGGCCGGCGAAATCTTCGTTGTCGATCGCGGCGTCGAGTTCGAGGTTGGCCAGCCAGCTCGACAGATTGAGGTTGGAGGAACCGACCCGTGCCCAGCGACCGTCGGCGACCGCGGTCTTGGCGTGCAGCATGCTGCCGTTCCACTCGAACACGCGGATGCCGGCCTCGAGCAGCGGCCGGTAGCCGGCGCGCGACAGCGCGGCGACCGCGTGCAGGTTGCTGCTGCCGGGTACCAGCAGGCGCACGTCGACGCCGTCGCGTGCGGCCGACACCAGTCCCTGCACATAGGTCGGGATGCCGACGAAGTAGGCGTCGGTCAGCCACAGCGTGCGCTGCGCCATCGCCGCCACCAGCTGATCCAGCCGGTACAGCCCTGCGGTCTGCGGATGGGTGGCGATCACCCGCAGCGCGATGGCGCCGGCGGGCGCGGGTACTGGCGTGGCGGCCAGGTCCAGCGGCGCGCCCAGGCCGGCCCAGGAGTCGCGATAAGCCTGTTCCAGATCGCCCAGTGCGGGTCCGCGGATCACCAGCCCGGTGTCGCGCCACGGTGGCACGCCGCGCGTCGGATCGCCCAGCCACTTGGCGGCGGCGCAGACGCCCGACAGCGAGCCCCAGACGCCGTCGACCAGCACCAGCTTGCGGTGGTCGCGACTGATCCAGCCGAACGGGCTGTCTGCGCGCAGGCGGTTGTACACCCGCACCTCGCCGCCGGCGGCGCGCAGCGGCAACCAGAACGCGGCACGCGCATTGCCGAGATTGCCCAGCCAGTCGTGGATCACGCACACGCGCACGCCGCGCTGCGCCGCGGCAACCAGCGCAGCGCGCAGCTCGCGGCCGACGGGATCGTCGGCGATGATGTAGTTCTCGACGAAGACATGCGTCCGCGCCGACTCGATCGCCGCCTGCCATGCGGCGAAATGCGCGGCACCGTCGATCAGCAGCTCAACCGCGTTGCCGGCGACCAGCGGTGCGCCCGCCGCGCGGCTGAGCGCCTGTTCGGCGAGCAGGCGCGCGTGCAGGGTCGGACGCGGCAGTGGGGCGGCGGCGTTCACGGTCCGAGTGTAGCCGTCTGTCGCGGAACCTCGGGTGCATCTGCGAAGATCGGCTCATGAGCGCGCCCGAACGCTGCGATGATCTGGACACTCTCGTCGAACGCATTCTTGCGCGTGTCGGCCCGGATCTGGTGGTGGCGACGCCACTGGGGCTGGGCAAGCCCAACGCTCTGCTGAATGCGCTATATCGGCGCGTCGCCGCCGATCCGGCGCGTTCACTGACGATCTACACCGCGCTGTCGCTGCTGCGGCCGCGCGCGCGCAGCGACATCGAGGCGCGCTTTCTCGAGCCTTTCCTGGCGCGCCAGTTCGGCGCCGACTACACCGACCTCGACTACGCCCTCGCGCAGACCGACGATCGCCTGCCGGCCAACGTGCACGTGCACGAGTTCTATCTGCAGTCCGGCGCCCTGCTCGCCAGTCGCAGCGCGCAGGGCGACTACATCAGCCAGAACTACACCCAGGTCGCCCGCGATCTCGCCACGCGCGGCGTCAATCTGCTCGTGCAGCTGGTGGCGCTGCGCAAGGGCGCAGACACGCCGCGCATCAGCCTTTCGTGCAACCCCGACCTGACCCTCGAACTGCTCGAACGCATGGCCGCCAACGGCGCGCCGCGCCCGCTGTGCGTCGCCGTCGCGCATCCGGCGCTGCCCTTCCTCGGCCACGCCGCCGAGGTGCCGGCGACCTTGTTCGATCTGCTGCAGGTACCGGTGGCGCTGCCACCGCTGTTCGCGCTGCCGCGCGAACCGGTGGACGACGCCGAGCATGCGATCGGCCTGCACGCGAGCGCGCTGGTCGCCGACGGCGGCACCCTGCAGATCGGCATCGGCGCGCTGTCCGATGCACTGGTGTACGCGTTGGGATTGCGGCACGCCGACAACGCGCGCTGGCGCGACGCGCTCGGCGCACTCGACGCCGGTGGCGGCACGCGCGCGCTGGCGGTGGGGATCGGCGGCCTCGATCCGCTCGCGCACGGCTTGCACGGCTCCAGCGAGATGGTGATGGACGGCTTCATGCGTCTTCGCCGCGCCGGTATCCTGCGGCGCGAAGTGTTCGACGATCTGGCGCTGGAACGTGCGCTGGCGCAGGCGGTGATCACGACTACCCTGCGCGCCGGCGATGCGCAGCGACTGCGCGACGCCGGCGTGTTGCCGGTGCAGGTGGATGCCGCGCAGCTGGCGCGGCTGCGGGTGTTCGGTCTGCTGCCGGAAGGCTGCACGTTGGCAGGTGAGGCTCTGGCCTGGCCGGATGGCCGACGCCTGCCCGCCGAGCTCGACCACGCCGAGACCCGCGCCGCGTTGGAGGCCTGGCTGCCGGGTCGGCGCCTGCGCGGCGGCCGCTATCTGCGCGGCGCGTTCTTCCTCGGCTCGCGCGATCTCTATGCCTGGCTGCGCGCGCTGGACGGTGCCGACTGGGACGGTCTGGAGATGACGCGGGTGGCGCGACTCAACCAGATCGCCGGCGCCGGTGCCGCACTCGACGCGCTGCAGCGCCGCGGCGGGCGCTTCTTCAACATCTGCATGATGATGACGCCGCTGGGTGCGGCGGTGTCCGACGCGCTGGCCGACGAGCGTGTGGTCAGCGGTGTCGGCGGCCAGTACAACTTCATCGCCATGGCGCACGCGCTGCCGGACGCGCGCTCGATCCTGATGCTGCGCGCGACCCGCAACGCGCACGGCCGCAGCGACAGCAACATCCGCTGGTCCTACGGCCACACCACGATTCCGCGTCATCTGCGCGACGTGGTGATCACCGAATACGGCGTCGCCGACTTGCGCGGACGCAGCGACGGCGAGTGCGTGCGGGCGATGCTGGCGATCAGCGACGCCCGCTCCGTCGACGGTCTGGTGGCCGACGCGCAGCACGCCGGCAAGCTGCCGCGCGATTTCCGCGTGCCCGACGCCTGGCGTGCCAACACCCCGCAGCGTCTGCACGCCGCGCTGGCGGCCTCGCGCCGTGCCGGGCTGTTTCCCGCATTCCCTCTCGGCAGCGATTTCGACGCCGCCGAGCAGCGCTTGCTGCCGGCGCTGACCTGGCTGCAGGGGCAGTCGGCGCGCGGTCTGCGCGGCTGGCTGGCGCTGGCAGGGGCGCTGCTGGTGCCGGGACCGGCGGCCGGCGCCGCGGCAGCACTGGCGCGCATGCGGCTCGACGCGCCGGATGGTCTGGGCAAGCACCTGCTGGCGCGACTGTTGCGCGGGGCCTTGGCGCGTGTCTGAGAGCTTGTGGGTCCAGCGGCTGCGCGGCCGGATCCCTGCGCGGCGCGGCGCTCGCTCCGCGACCGCGCGGCCGGGTGCGGTCCCGACCTCGGGCCATTCGTGGCGAGTGCCTGGCGCGCGCTGACACGACCGTGACCGTCACGCCGGCACCCCGCTTGGCTTACACTGGCATCGCCGCCATGGTCGGCGGTGCCGCGTCGGCACGAGGAATGCCATGCAATCGGCTTATGCCCGCCTGACCGAAGGACTTCCGGCTCGCAGCCCGGCTGCCGCCGGCGCGCCCGCCCATCCGCGCGAAGTCCAGCAGCGCGTCGCCCAGTTGCCGCTGGCCAGCCCGGAGCTGGCCGCACGCGAGTTGTCGCGACTGCTGGGCGAGATGCGCGCCAACCTGTGGTCCGGCGGCGAGCGGCTGGATTCGCTCGAGTTGCTGCGCGCACCCGCCGAGCAGCTCAGCAGTGCGTTCGTGCGGCCGCTGCTGGCCGAGAGTTTTCCGCTGCCGCCGCTCAAGGCGCGCATGGCCGACATGGCACGCGAGGTGCACCTGCGTCTCGGTGAAGGCTATGCGCTGGCAGCCTGCGAATTGTGCGCGCCGGCCGGGAAGGTGCCGATGCTGCGCGGCAAGGCCGTCACCTTGGCCCTGCTGCGCGCCCAGCAGCATCTCGGCCTGGCCCTGCTGTGGAGTTACCGTCTGTATCGCACGCCGCCGACAGGCATCTGGCGCCGTCTGCATGCGGTCTATGGTTTTGCGCTCGATGCCGGCGTGGTCACCAAAGCGGTCAGCGGCAGCGGCCACGAGAGTGGGCGCGATGTCCGCGGTGCCTATCTGCACACGCTGCTGCTGGCACTGTGCAACCCCTACCGGCTGACCCTGCGCGAGATGGGGGATGCTTACGCGCTGACCCAGGCGCTGGCGCCGCACTGCGGGCTGACCCGCGGCGGCGAGGCGGGCTTCGCGATGCGCGACGATGCCGACAGCGGTCCGGGCTATGTGCCCGAGGAGCGCGAGCAGGCGCAGGGCGATCTGCTGGCGCTGGACGTCGAGCCGGTGATGCGTCTGCTCGAGCAGAACGCGGCGTTGCTGCCGCCAGGTGCCGAAAAGCTGAGCTTTCGCGCCGAGCGCGGCACGCTGGAAGTGCCGCACGCGTTTGTCGAGCGGTTGCGCGCCGCCTGGATCGGCGCCGCCGCGCGCGGCCACGCGCGCATCGGCGCACAGCACGCTCTGGATACCGTGATCGGCCTGCACGGGCTGCACTACCTGCTGGCGGGCGGCCAGGATTTTCAGGCCTTTCTCGCCCGCGTGCGCGGCGCCGGCATCACCCTCAGCAGCAGCGAAAACGCCGCCGCCTGGGCCAGCGGCAGCGAATTGTTGCGTGCCGCGGTACTCAGCGCGCGCGTGCTCGACCAGAGTATCGGTGGATACCGGCTGCTGTGGGAGCCCGGCGCAGCGGTGCGGCTGAAAGTGGGCGAATTGGTCGGACTGGCACTGCCGGCCGAGCGCGGCGACGTCCAGGACTGGATGGTCGGCCTGATCCGCTGGTTGCGCGTTGACGACGAAGGGCGTCTGGACGCCGGCGTCGAGCTGCTGGCGCGGCATGCGCTGGCGGTGGCGGTGCGTACGCCGGACGCGCAGGGCCAGCTGCGGCAGCCGCTGCGCGCGGTGCTGCTGCGTCAGGACGACGGCGAGGCGCTACTGGTGCCCAGCCTGTTCGATCGCGCTGCCTCCGCCGTCGAGCTCAGCCGCCCGGTCGATCCGCGTGATTGGCACCCGCAGGCGCCGGTGCAGCTGCTGCTGCCGGCAGCGATCGTCGAGATCAGTGCCGCCTACTGGCGCATTGCCCTGGCTCCGATACACGCCGAGGTCGTCGCGCCCGCGGACAGCGTCGCGGCGGGTTGAGCATGGCCAATCCGCAGACCTCCGCGCCGTTGTCGCGCCGCGCCAGCGTGGCCGTCGCTGTCGGTGGCGTCCGCGTCGGCGCCGGCGCGCCGGTGGTGGTGCAGTCGATGACCAACACCGACACCGCCGACAGCGCTGCCACCACGCGCCAGGTGGCCGAACTGGCGCGTGCCGGTTCCGAGCTGGTGCGCATCACCGTCAACACGCCGGAGGCGGCGGCGGCGGTGCCGCGCATCCGCGAGCGTCTCGACATGATGGGCGTGACGGTGCCGCTGATCGGCGACTTCCACTACAACGGGCACCAGCTGCTGGCAGCCGAGCCCGGCTGCGCCGAGGCGCTGGCCAAGTACCGCATCAATCCCGGCAACGTCGGCTTCGGCAAGAAGCGCGACACGCAGTTTGCGGCCATCGTCGACATCGCTCTGCGTTACGGAAAACCGGTGCGCATCGGTGTCAACTGGGGCTCGCTGGACCAGGCGCTGGTGGCGCGGCTGATGGACGAGAACCATGCCCGTGCCGAACCCTGGGACGCGGCACGGGTGGCGCGCGAGGCGCTGATCCGCTCGGCGCTGGACTCCGCCGCGCAGGCCGAGGCACAGGGGCTGGGCCGCGATCGCATCCTGCTGTCATGCAAGGTTTCGGGCGTCCAGGAACTCATTGCCGTCTACCGCGATCTGGCCGCGCGTTGCGACTACGCGCTGCATCTCGGTCTGACCGAGGCCGGCCTGGGTAGCAAGGGCATCGTCGCCTCGACCGCGGCGTTGGCGGTGCTGCTGCAGGAGGGCATTGGCGACACCATCCGCATCTCGCTGACGCCGGAGCCCGGCGAGTCGCGTACGCGTGAGGTGATCGTCGCCCAGGAGCTGCTGCAGACCATGGGCCTGCGCGCTTTCACGCCGCTGGTCACCGCCTGCCCGGGCTGTGGCCGCACCACCAGCACGCTGTTCCAGGAGCTGGCGATGCGCGTGCAGGAGCATGTGCGCGCGAAGATGCCGGAATGGCGGGTCAAGTACGACGGCGTCGAGAACCTCACCCTCGCGGTGATGGGTTGCGTGGTCAACGGACCGGGCGAGAGCAAGCACGCCGACATCGGCATCTCGCTGCCCGGTACCGGCGAGACGCCGGCGGCGCCGGTGTTCGTGGACGGCGCCAGGACCGTGACCCTGCGCGGCGAGCACATTGCCGAGGAGTTCGTGGCGATCGTCGAGGACTACGTCAGCCGGCGCTACGCGGCGCGCGGCTGAGCGCAGCCGGGGGCGCCCGACCGGCGGGTACAATGGTGGTTTGCCGCCCGGACGCCCCGCATGCCGCGCTCGCCCGTTCCCGTGCTGACCATCGACGGCCCGTCCGGATCGGGCAAGGGCACCGTCAGTCGCCTGCTGGCGCAGGCGCTGGGTTGGCATCTGCTGGATTCGGGTGCGCTGTACCGTGCCGTGGGTTATGCCGCGTCCATGGCCGGCATCGATCTTTCGGACGCCGAGGCCGTCACCCGCTGCGCCGAGACCACCCGCATCCGCTTTCGCGATCCCGGCGACGGCGAAGAGACGCGGGTGATCGTCAACGGCCAAGATGCCAGCGACGAGATCCGCACCGAGACCTGTGGCGCTGCCGCATCGGCGATTGCCGCCATCCCCGGCGTGCGTACGGCGCTGCTGGACCTGCAGCGGGGTTTTCGCCGGACCCCGGGGCTGGTCGCCGACGGTCGCGACATGGGCACGGTGATCTTCGTCGACGCCGCGACCAAGGTGTTCCTGACCGCAAGTGCGGCGGAGCGCGCCCGTCGCCGCTATAAGCAGTTGAAGGCAAAGGGGCTCGACGTTACACTTGCAGCCCTTTTGCACGAGATCGAGGCTCGCGACGCGCGTGATGCATCGCGGGCGGTCGCGCCGCTGCGGCCGGCGCCGGATGCCGTGGTGATCGATACCACGGGCATACCGGCACAGGCGGTGGCCGACAGGGTATTGACGCTGGTGCGCGACCGTTGAGGTCCGTGCAGCGTCGGGTCCGCACCGCAGGGTGCGGTTTTGCAACGGTGCCCCGGCACCCTTCGACCGGTGGACCGCCGCGCAATCAACTGCGGTGGTCTCAGTCAACCTGGAATTCCCATGACCGAAAGTTTTGCCGAGCTGTTTGAACAGAGCCAGACCCTCTCGAAGCTGAAGCCCGGCTCGATCGTCTCCGGCATCGTCGTCGAGATCCGCAGCGACGTGGTGGTGATCAACGCCGGCCTCAAGAGTGAAGGCATTGTCCCGATCGAGCAGTTCCGCAACGAGCGCGGCGAGCTCGAAGTGCAGGTCGGCGACGAGGTCAAGGTCGCCCTCGACGCCATCGAGGACGGATTCGGCGAAACCAAGCTGTCGCGCGAGAAGGCCAAGCGCTCGCTGGTGTGGGATGAGCTGGAGGAGGCGTTCGAGAAGAGCGCGGCCATCAACGGCAGGATTTCCGGCAAGGTCAAGGGCGGCTTCACCGTCGACATCAAGGACGTGCGCGCGTTCCTGCCCGGCTCGCTGGTCGACGTGCGTCCGGTACGCGATCCGGTCTACCTCGAGGGCAAGGATCTCGACTTCAAGATCATCAAGCTCGACCGCAAGCGCAACAACGTCGTGGTCAGCCGCCGTGCGGTGGTCGAGAGCGAATTCTCCGCCGAGCGCGAGCAGCTGCTCGAGCGTCTCAAGGAAGGCGCGGTGATCAAGGGCGTGGTCAAGAACCTCACCGATTACGGCGCGTTCGTGGATCTGGGTGGCATCGACGGTCTGCTGCACATCACCGACATGGCGTGGAAGCGCGTGCGCCATCCCTCCGAGGTGGTCAACGTCGGCGACGAACTGGAAGTGCGCGTGCTCAAGTTCGATCGCGAGCGCAACCGCGTCAGCCTCGGCCTGAAGCAGCTGGGTGACGATCCCTGGGTCAACATCGCGCGCCGCTATCCGGTCGGCAGCCGTCTGTTCGGCAAGGTCAGCAACGTCACCGACTACGGCTGCTTCGTCGAGATCGAGCCGGGCGTCGAAGGCCTAGTGCACGTCTCCGAGATGGACTGGACCAACAAGAACGTCAATCCGGCCAAGGTGGTGCAGGTCAGCGACGAGTGCGAGGTGATGGTGCTCGATGTCGACGAGGAGCGTCGCCGCATCTCGCTCGGCATCAAGCAGACCCGCTCCAATCCGTGGGAAACCTTCGCCGCCGTGCACAAGAAGAACGACCGCGTCAGCGGCAGCATCAAGTCGATCACCGACTTCGGCATCTTCATCGGCCTCGAAGGCGGCATCGACGGCCTGGTGCACCTGTCCGACATTTCCTGGCAGACCACCGGTGAAGACCTGGTGCGCAACTTCAAGAAAGGCGACGAGATCGAGGCCGTGGTGCTGGCGGTCGATCCGGAGCGTGAGCGCATCAGTCTCGGCATCAAGCAGCTCGAGCAGGATCCGTTCGGTCAGTTCATGGCCGGCAATCCGCGCGGCAGCCTGCTGACCGGGGTGGTCAAGGAAGTGGACGCCAAGGGCGCCCTGATCGGGCTCGAAGACGGCGTCGAGGGCTATATCCGCGCCAGCGATATCGCCAAGGAGCGCATCGACGACGCCAGCCAGCACCTCAAGGTCGGCGACCCGGTCGAGGCCAAGTTCATCGGCATGGACCGCAAGGGGCGTCTGTTGCAGCTTTCCATCCGCGCCAAGGACGAGGAAGACCTGCAGGAGGCGCTGACCGATTACCAGTCGGCAGCCGGCGGTACCACCAAGCTGGGCGCGCTGCTGAAAGAGCAGATGAAGAAGGCCTGACGGACTCGGGCATGGCGAAGCCAGCAAGCTTCGCCATGCCCTCTGCGGCGACCGCATCGTGACCATGACCAAGTCCGACCTGATCGAGACATTGGCTCGACGCCAGGGCCATCTGGCCTTTGCCGACGTCGAGTTCGGCGTGCGCAGCGTGCTCGAGCAGATGACCGCCGCGCTGGCCGCGGGCCAACGCATCGAGGTGCGCGGCTTCGGCAGTTTCGCTCTGCATTTCCGCCCACCGCGCATGGGCCGCAATCCGAAAACCGGCACGGCCGTGGCGCTGCCCGGCAAGCATGTACCTCACTTCAAGCCCGGCAAGGAGCTGCGCGAGCGCGTCAACGCCGCCGTGGCGTGAGCGTTTCGGCTAAAGTCTTCGGCTGAGGGATCCGGCCATGCGCCTGCTGATCGTCTTCCTGCTGCTGCTGTTCGTCTTGCTGGGTGCTGCGTTCAGCGCGCTCAACGGCGGGCTGGTGCATTACGACCTGCTGATCGTCCAGACCGACCTGCCCAAGGGCGTGGCCCTGATGCTCGCCCTGATCGTCGGCTGGCTGCTGGGCGGCCTGACCGCCTGGGTCGGGCTGGGACTGGCTCAGCGCCGTCGCGCACGGGCGCAGCGCGCCGAGGCCGACTCGGCCACCGGCAGCGCATGAATCTGCCGGTTCTGCTGATCCTGCTGCTGCCGCTTGCCTATCTGTCGGGCTGGTGGACGGCGCGACGCCACATCGCGCGTCATTCGGGTGCGCGGGTCAGCGAGTTGTCGTCGAGCTATTTCCGCGGCCTGAACTACCTGCTCAACGAGCAGCCCGACAAGGCGATCGAGGTCTTCCTCAAGCTCGCCGAGTTGAACCGCGACACCGTCGAGACCCACCTGGCGCTCGGCAACCTGTTCCGTCGCCGCGGCGAAGTCGATCGCGCCATCCGTGTGCATCAGCATCTGATCGCGCGGCCCAATCTGTCCGAGGACATGAAGACCATCGCCCTGCTCGAACTGGGCGAGGACTACATGCGCGCGGGCCTGCTCGACCGCGCCGAGACCCTGTTTGCCGATCTGGTGGCCATGAACGCGCACGCGCCCTCGGCGCTGCGCCATCTGATCGGCATCTGCCAGCACGAGCGCGACTGGCACGAGGCCATCGCCTATGCGCGCCGGCTGGAAGAGATGACCGGCGAGTCGCAGGCTCAGCAGATCGCCCATTTCTGCTGCGAACTGGCCGAGCGCTCGCATGCTCACGGTGCCCGTGACGAGGCACAGCGCTATCTCGAGCAGGCGTTTGCGTGCCTGCCGGATTTTGTGCGCGCGCACCTGCTGGCGGGCCAGTTTCTCGCGGCCGAGGGTCGGTACGCCGAAGCGGTCGAGGCCTTCGAGAGCGCGGTGCGCGCCGACGTCGAGTTCGTGCCGGAGATCCTGCCGCCGCTGCTGGACAGCTATGCGCGCTCGCAGCAGATGGAGCGCGCCGAGCGTTTTCTGACCGATGTGCTGGCGCGTTACCAGGGCATCTCGCCGGTGCTGGCGCTGGCGCGCATCTACGCCGGCCGCGACGGCGAACGGCAGGCGGTCGATTTCCTCACCCGGCAGCTGCGCCAGCGCCCCTCGGTGCGCGGCCTGATGGCGCTGATCGACGCCACCATCGACCGCAGCAGCGGCGAGGCGCGCGAGAACTTCCTGCTGCTGCGCGGCCTCACCCGCACCCTGCTGGAGGGGCAGGCAATGCACCGCTGCAGCCGTTGCGGCTTCGGCGCCAAGGCGCATCATTGGCAGTGCCCCAGCTGCAAGAGCTGGGGCACACTGCGGCCGATCCATGGTGTGGCCAGCGAGTGACGCGGTGAAATCCGCGATCCTGTCGCCGCTGGCCGCGCTGCTGATCGCCGCTGCGGCGGTGGCCGTGAGCATGGCCTATGCGCGCCGGCACGGCCTGCTTGACACTCCCGGCCGCCGTCGCCTGCATGACGCGCCGACCCCGCGCGGCGGCGGCGTCGGCATCGTGCTGGCGGCGCTGGTCGTGGTGCTGATTCCGGCGGCACGCGGGGCCTGGGGCCTGTCGCCGTCGCTCGGCGGTGCCTGGCTGGTTGGCGCCCTGCTGGTGGCCGCGGTCGGTTTTGCCGACGACCACCGTCATCTGCCGGTGCGGCTGCGTCTGCTGGCGCACCTGGCGGCAGCCCTGCTGCTGGTCGCTGTGCTGGCGCCGTCGCCGCTGTTCGCGGGCGTGCCGCTGCTGTGGTGTGCCGGCGTGCTGCTGGCCACAGTATGGTCGATCAACCTGCACAACTTCATGGACGGCAGCAACGGTCTGCTGGCGCTGCAGTCGGTGTTCGTGTTTGCCGCGATCGCGGCGCTTGCGGCCGCTGGTGCCGCACCGGGCATCGCGCTCGCCGCGCTGACCCTGGCCGCCGCCACGCTGGGGTTTCTGCCGTTCAACTTTCCGCGCGCGCGGGTGTTCATGGGCGACGTCGGCAGCGGCACACTCGGCTTTCTGATCGCGGCGGTCGCGTTCACCGCGATCGCCCGCGGCGCGCTCGGCATCGCCGAAGCGGTGGTCGTGGTGAGCGCGTTTGCCGTCGATGCCAGCTGCACGTTGTTGTCGCGTCTGCTGCGCGGACGCCACTGGTACCGGCCGCACCGCGAGCATCTGTATCAGTGGATCGCGCGGGTGTCGCATTCGCATGCGCGCGCGGCCTCGCTCTACGTTGCGTGGAATTTGCTGCTGGTGGCGCCGGCGCTGCTGTTGATGCGCGTGTGGCCGGCGTGGGCGTGGGCGCTGGCCGCCGCCGTATTGGCCGTCGCCGTGCTGGCGTGGTGGCTGGGCAAGCGCGCCTGTCTGCGCGCGGCGAAGAATGCGAAACTGCACCATGCGCCTGCGTAACCTGATCGCCTTCATCCATCCGCGTGCCGCGGTCGTGCTGCACGATCTCGGCATGGTGGTGCTGGCGTGGTGGCTGGCCAAGATACTGCGCTATGCGCTGTTGGGCGATGCGTCCGCGACCCCGTTCGTGGCAGCCGAGTTCGTGATCGTGCTGGTGGTGCAGGGGGCGACGTTCGCCTGGACCGGGCTGTATCGCGGGCTGTGGCGGTTCGCCAGCCTGCCGGATCTGTGGAACATCGTCCGCGCTGCGGTGATCGGTGCGCTGGCCACCGGCGTGCTGCTGTTCCTGTACAACCGCCTGGCCACGGTGCCGCGCTCGGTGCTGGTGATCTACCCACTGCTGCTGATCCTGCTGCTGGGGCTGCCACGGCTGGCCTACCGGTTCTGGAAGGACAGCCGGCTGGACCTGTTCCAGGCCACGCCGGCGCAGCGCGTGCTGGTGCTGGGAGCCGGACGCGCCGGTGAGGCCCTTGCGCGCGACCTGCGCCGTGACAGCCGTTACCGCGTGGTCGGCTTCATCGACGACAGCGGCGCGCTGCGCGGCGCGCGCCTGCACGACATCCCGGTGCTGGGTGACATCGAGCATCTGGGCGAGATCGCGCGCGAGTCCGCGGCGCAGATGCTGCTGATCGCGTTGCCGTCGGCGAACAGCGCGCAGATGCGCCGCATCGTGACGCTGTGCGAAGCCTGCGGGCTGCCGTTTCGCACCGTTCCGCGGCTGGAGGACGTGGTCGCCGGCCGCGCGCAGTTCAATGAGCTGAAAGAGGTCGCGATCGAGGATCTGCTCGGACGCGACGCCGTGCAACTCGACTGGACGGCGATCCGCGAGGGTATCGCCGGACGCAGCGTGCTGATCACCGGCGGCGGCGGTTCGATCGGATCCGAACTGTGCCGGCAGGTGGCTCGCCTCGGCGCCGCGTCGCTGACCATCCTCGAGTCCTGCGAATACAACCTCTACCGCATCGCCCACGAGATCAATGCCAGTGACCCCGCACTGCAGCTGCGGCCGCTGCTGGGCGACTGCGGCGACGCCGTGGCGGTCGAGCGTGCGTTCGCGCAGGCGCGCCCCGACGTGGTCTTTCATGCTGCTGCGTACAAGCATGTGCCGTTGCTGGAGCAACAGCTGCGCGAGGCGGTGCGCAACAATGTGCTGGCCACCGAAACCGTGGCCGCCGCCGCCGATCGCCATCACTGTGCCGGACTGGTGCTGATCTCCACCGACAAGGCGGTCAATCCGACCAGCGTGATGGGCGCCTGCAAGCGCCTTGCCGAGCTGGTGGTGCAGGCGCATGCGGCGCGCTCAGCCACCCGCTGCATCACCGTGCGCTTCGGCAACGTGCTGGATTCGGCCGGCTCGGTGGTACCGCTGTTTCGCGAGCAGATCGCGCGCGGCGGTCCGCTGACCGTCACTCATTCCGAGGTCAC